>VRUK01000076.1 GCA_019456195.1 Planctomycetota bacterium
ACGAGAACTTCGGGAAATACTGCACATCGTGTAAACCGGCCAGTCGGATAGCAAATCCAGGGCCGAACAGGATTGTGGCTGTCCCTAGTTTTTCACAAGGCCGTTTCTACGCTACATCTATCCTATGGAAGGCTTTTTTAGCGATCTCACATTAATTGCAAATGTACTTATATTATATTTAATTCTCAAATACCAATTTAAAGGGGGGTATGCCCTTAGAATGGACGAATGCAGACTGAGTGTGGTAATGTTATGGAACGATAAATTATGATTCTTGATAGCCCAATGTGATTTTAGTAGAATTATTGATGCGTATGGAGAAAATTAGGTTCTGTAACTGTTTAAATAGGAAATGCCAGATAAAATGGACAATGTATGTAAAGAAAAAACATTAGTTTTAATAAAACCAGGTAGAGGTTTGAAGCATATAGTGAAAATCAAGGAGAGGTTGAGCAATTATGGCGAAATAATCAGAGAAAAATCTTATTCAAAAGCGCCGATGGACAAAATAATAAAAACATATAAAGATCACGAAAAAAAAACTGCTCTTTATCGGGGAACACCATTTCATCAAGGCATACTTGACCATTTTAGAAACAGGCCTGTTATTTCTATACTTTTACAAGGCGAAAATATTATATCTGAGGTGACGAAGCTTAAAGGCAATCCCAATCCAGGAAAAGCCAAAAGAGGCACTATAAGACACGAATATGGAAATATAAAAAATTATCATGATAATTGTGTTCATAGCTCAGACAGAAAATCGGCAATCAGAGAGATAGAGATTTGGTTTCCGGCCTAATGATATTAGGTAGACAGAATTAGCTTAGTTTTCGTTCTTATATAGAAATGTATAATCATAGTACAATGAGCAAATGGAAGGAAAGCTTATGAACGATCCGAAATATCACGTCGCGGTGAGGATGAACAATATAAAGCATGCTTATCCGGGCGAACTCAGTTTCGCCTCGAACTATGGCTCTACTGTCAAGGATATGGCAATCAGAGACAATTGCGGAGGTAATACATCGGCATCTATAGTCGTACGAGACAAAAAAAGCAACATGGTGGTTTTTCATATACTAATAGATGTAGGTATGGGTACGATCAATTCACTAGCTCAAGCACCTAATTTCGGCTATCCCAAAAGAATCGACCTGATTCTAATCACCCATGCGCATATAGACCATCATAGCGAGCTGGTTTATGCTTGCGAGATACCAAAGCGGTTGAATAAGCATAATATCGGAGAATTTGGCCAAGTTCCGGATTATTGTCGACAGCCCTGTCCTATCCCCATTTATGCGGTACGAAAAGTGGCCAAGAGACTTGACAAGTTGTACTCTTTTACGATTGCTTGTCCGAAGCTTGCTACTAAAGCCGCGCAGCGGAAGAAGAAGATAAAAAGAGCCAAGACCGGGTGGATACATCTTGTTGAATCAATGAAAGATACCAAAGGTATATTGCGAAAACTACCTGTCAACCAAGGGCCTGACGATCAGCATCAATTCAAAATCACACCAGTCGGCGGTGTGGGACACGATAATTGCATAATGTACGTAATTGAGTTTTCCCCGAAAAAAGGCGAATACAAAAAAATTGTCTTTGCGTGGGATATGCAACACTTGCCATGGAGCGAGAATGGGGCGAAGGATTTACTTTATAATACCGACCTTATGTTCGTTGAGATGAACACATGTCGGTCACGCCCCTCTACAAAGCACATTTCATACCCAAAAGTGAAGAAGTTCGTCAAACAAACATTTCCAAATGAGTGTTACGTTGTGCATTACAGTGGGTTCGAGGACACCTTCCCCAGAAACAGCAACACTAGAACTAAAGAAATCATGTGCCTGAATCAGCTTAACGACTGGCTTAAGTCCGATGTTCTCACTGCGGTGCGAGTTAAGAAAAATCGCCCTGCGGTACAAGCTGCGCGGTCAGGCAAGTGGTATCCTTTGGGAGAAAATTGGGACTGGTACTGATCGGAGGCTGAAAGATCGCCGAAAGACAATTGCTGAACAAATCGATACGCATGAGTGAACGAAGTTTCGTAATTGAATCCTAGGGAGATTGCGTTGGTATTTTAGAATTATTTTTCTTTTAGTCCAACGTGTGCAGTACTTCAGAATGACTTCCTATTTTAGCTAAGGTAGAAGTTTTTTCCCTGTTGCGCATCAAGTTAAAAGCATCCGGGGATATACTCTAGGTAAACTCAGAAAAATGGTGGGGCAAGCCCTTTCACATGATTATTGATAAATGATGATTATTTGTGGATTTCAGAATCGTTGGCCCTCACAATTTAGTTTTGGGTTTTGAGTTTTTAGTTGAGTTTGACCCATGCTTCGCCAAGGCTTTGCAGGGCAGGGGGATTTTCGATTGATTAATGGTTAGGGCGGTTCGCGAACCGCCCTAACATGGTTTAGCCAATCCGTGAGATTGCTGACGGCAGGGTGATGTCCCAGCCTTTGCGGTACTGTTGGCGGATTAGTTCGTCGGCTTCGGGGGCGTTTGTTACTTTTAGTGTTTTTGCATTCCACATCATCTTTTTGTCGAGGCGCACGGCGAGATTGCCGAGCAGTACCATTTCAGTAAGCTGGCCGGAGTAGTCGAAACTTGAGAGCGGTTTTGGTCCTCCTTTTATGGCCTGGAGCCACCCTTTCGATTTAATATTTACTATTGACTATTTACTATTAGTGTTGAAGATTGCCGCAGTCGCTTCGCTCCTTCGCAATGACAACTATTTTAAATAGATCCCTCCACTGCGGTCGGGATGACCCCCGACAGAAAGTCAAGTGAGCTCACGTCGAGGGTAAACTCAGAAAAACGGTGGGGCAGGCCCGACCCTACCTTTTTAAATGATTAGTGAGATTGTTTGGAAATTTCGTGTATATGTGGTACACTTTAGGGGAATAATGTGTGGTTCGTTTTTGTGTGATTAACTCATTTTAGGGTGTGTTCCATGGGTTGAAAAAAAATGCGGGCCGGGGAAAGAAGCAACATCATTATTGTGAGGTGTGAGTATGAGCAGGACAAGTAAGAACATGTCACGACGTCATTTTCTAAAAGCATCAACAGGAACCTTTGCGACTGTGGCTATTGTGCCGCGTCATGTTTTGGGGCGTGGGATGACGGCGCCGAGTGAAAAGCTGAATATCGCAGGCATCGGGGCCGGTGGTATGGGAGGCGGTGACGTCAATGCAGTAGCCGGCGGTAATAATATCGTGGCTTTATGCGACGTTGACCTGCGTCGTGCCTCTACAATCAAGAAGTATCCCAAGGCAAAGGTGTTCCGTGATTTCCGCAAGATGTTCGATGAGATGGAAGATAAGATCGACGCGGTTGTGGTAGGCACGCCGGACCATTTCCATGCGGTGGCGGCTATGGCAGCTATTAAGCGGGGCAAGCATGTTTACTGCGAGAAACCTTTAGCTCATTCGGTCGGAGAGGTGCGTGCCCTTATGAAGGCGGCTAAGGAGTACAAAGTTGTGAGCCAATTAGGGAACCAAGGGCATTCATATGATACAATCCGCCGGTTCTGCGAGTGGGTATGGGATGGCGCTATCGGCAGCGTCCACACGATCCACTGCGGCTGCTCGGCTGTCAACTCCGGAATAGACTCGCTGGGTCGCCTGAGCGAGAAGCATGACGTTCCTGCGGAGTTGGAGTGGGACCTCTGGCTTGGCCCGGCTAAGTGGCGGCCGTATCATCCCGCCTACCTGCCGGGGTCGTGGCGCGGCTGGGTACCGTTCGGTAACGGCACGATTGGCGACTGGGTTTGTCACGTAGTTGACCCTGTATTCTGGGCGCTTGATTTGGGTGCGCCCAGTACTATAGTAGCTAAGGTTGATAACTACGACCCGAAGACACAGGGTGACGCTTACCCAAAGGGTGACATTATAACTTTTGAGTTTCCGGCCAAGGGCATACGCGGGCCCATCACGCTCGTCTGGCACAGCGGTACCTGTAAGATACCACGGGCGAAGGAACTGGAGCCGGGTCGCAAGGGCATCGATACGGGGGCATACGTTTATGGTGATGATGGTGTCATTATGTATGGCTCGCACGGAGCCGGCGGCGTTCGGATTATCCCCGAGAAGGCGATGAAGGCCTATGAGTTACCGGAGAAGAAGATTCCCAGGGTGAAGGAGCATCATGATGACTGGCTGCGGGCTATCCGCGAAGGCCGGAAGGCCGGGTCCGACTTCTCTTACGGCGGGCCGCTAACGGAAATCGCAATGTTGGGCGTTGTTGCTCTGAAGATACCTGGTATGAAACTGCATTGGGATGCACGAGCCATGAAGTTTACGAACTGCGACGAGGCCAATGCGTTCGTCGATCCGCCATACAGAAAGGGCTGGACGCTGTAGTTTCCATTGTATCAGAGTAATTATCTCTTTGAAAAAAAGGGGCAAAACTCATGCGGGAACGAAATGGTTTCACGTTGATAGAGCTGCTTGTAGTCATTGCCGTGATCGCATTGCTGCTGGCTATTTTGATGCCTGCCCTGCGCGCGGCCAGAGGGCAGGCCCAGATGGCGGCCTGTTCCGCTCAGTTGCGTCAGTTTGGGCTGGCCTGGAGTCAATATGCCGATGACAACGACGGCTTTAATATTGAATATGCGCCTTCATCACAATGGGCCAGCGGCGGATTCTGGTTCTATCAATTGGGCCCGTATTTCAGTGCAAAGGAATTCGCCAGGGGCCGGGGTGACACTCGCAGCGGTGTTCTGAGGATTATGAGGTGTCCGGCGGCCAGAGTTTGGAAAAATACGTATAATGACACTTCCCCTTTATATGGATCCCACGACACGGCCTGGCGATGGAGTTCACAGGTGGGTGCTCAGGGGCGAGAAGAAGTGCATGAAGGAAGCTATACCCTCAATGGGTGGATGCAGAACCTAAGCTCGGATCGCAAATCGGCTTACTCAGCGGATCGAGTCAGGAACTATTACTTAAAGTATGATGACGCCCGCGTCGAGAGCCCATTGATATCCGACGGAGGATGGGTTGACGCATGGCCGGACAATCCTCATGTGGCCGAAACAAACCAGTTCCTTGACTTGAAGGGTTCTGGAATTCCCGGCGGCACTTATAGGATGAGCCCCAACCAACTCACTCGCATACTTCTTGAGCGACATGGAAGAGGGATCAATATACTATTCAAGGGTGCGCACGTGCAGCGCGTTTCGCTGGAGAAGGTCTGTCGTTACAAGTGGCATCGATACTTCACGCCGGTTGCTGAGCTGGATCTGCCATAGCTCGGCTTATCCTGTTATCTTGCCTTTTTAGAAAGTTCGTGACGAATCATCGCTTCATACAGCGCAAGTTGAATGTCCAGTATCTCTTCAAAGCTAACCTTGCATACCCCGTCGTTTACCAATCCATGCGGGCATTCAAAAGTAAAGCTGCTCGCTCCACACACATGATACATCGCGCTGGTCAGATTTAAGGACGAAGGATTCCTACCGCTTTCGGCTTTAGTTTCAAAAACACTCCCATAGGGCAGGCCTCGTTTGTTTAGAATCGCATAGTACTTCGCTGCCAGCTTCCGTATGTCTTCCTGCTTTTCCATAGTCACATAAGCCGGTCTCAGCAAAGCCGGCTTGCTTGCATGGCTATGAAGCGACACGGCCAAATCCGCACCTTCCTCTCTTGCCACCTTAAGTATGGCCGGAGCTTCCGGTCCCATCGGCTCGAAGAACTCATCGTGCATTGGATTGATACCGGCATCGTTGAAATAGCAACCCAAAAATCCTATATTCTCCCCAACCATCGGGTGTTGCCTCTTGCTCTCCGGCCAGCCACAAAATGTATCATCACTCCATGTTCCCTGTCCCCAGAACCGCACATCATCGAGGCCCATTCCCTGCAGTGCTACCGGTTTGAGCCTTGCGGTTCCATCAGGATTGCCGGCTGATATTATCAATAACCGGCATCTGCTGCCCAGTTTACGCAGCTTGGTCTGTTGCCTTTTTCGCAGATCGTATCCCGTGTCCATAATGCTTATGAGATTCGCTAATCCGGTGAGAGCTTCCACTTCGTGTCCATGTACAGGGCCCACGAACAGAATCACGGGTTTGTATCTTGCTTCCCTGTCCATATATGCCGACTGATCTCTACCTCCTATTGCTGAGTTATAATTCGCTTTTTGTGTAACATGCTCGCGCTTACCGAAGCTTACCAGGTGTACCGGTCGCCCACCGGGTGTATTAGCAATTACCTTTACCCGGCCGTTGCTGACGTCTGCCAGTTGCTTCTCGATTTTCTCCATATCCCCGACCCAGAAATCGGGCAGCTTCCGATCCGGTATTCTGGCAGTAGCCTGCTCATAAGTCATTGCCGGATATATCTGTGCCGCTATCCCCACCTGCTTTTGCACTCCTGCGGCCAAATTGCGACTAATTCTTCTGCCTTGGCCTGTGCGGCTGATGTGACCGCCTAACGGTCCGTCGGTGTTAAACATAACATCCCAAATCTGTTTGCCTGATTGAACTGTCACGCCGCATCTGTTATCTTCTTCTATCAGTTTTACTTCGTCCATTTGTTCAAGGTCTTGTCCTGAGACTTGTATAACATGTAAGAAGACGTCTTTTTGCCTCGCATTGCCCGGGGTAACTTCGAGCCTCCACTGCCCCATAAGAGCCAGGCTCTCATCGGTAAGTCCGTCTTTCATGATATCCCAGTTTTTTCCGGCAGCCAAAAACTCCTTGCCCGGGCCGCCGACAGAGCGTAATACGGCATCTTTCGGCAGCATCGTCCTGCACAACATTCCTCCCTGACCGTGATCGGCCCTAATGGTCTTGCCGTGTATCTGAGGCTCATGCGCCGTATGCAGGAGCCAGTCCTTGCGATAACCTGCATCCGTTGAGACAACCCGGTCGAAAATCACGAAATGATTCGGCATCAGAAATACAATCTGTCGTGTCACCAGCTCGCATTTTTCCTTCAAATTCGGCTGTCCAGCTCTTTTTACCAATCCATGCTGATAGCACGCCGTCGAATCTCCTGCAACATAAACATAATCATCGTTCGTCTCAAAGGCCCTGACTACCGAACCCAATTGCCTGTGCTGTCCTCCGTGATTGCCCACGACCGTCCCTCCCCAATACCTGGCCGGTGGTTCATCCTCCTGGTGGACGACAACGCAATTATGCGCAACCGTCTGAGCATAGTAGTTTGCGAGATGCTCACCGTTGTCAAACTCCTTGTACCTCGTGCCCGAATCCAGCGCCAAAAATCCTTTATGATAAATCACGAAATTCAGGGCATCGTAATGCCTGTGCTGGGCCAGTATCCCGCCGCATGAGAACATGCAGTACGTATCATCGGATTCGGTGCCGCTGCGCATTATGATTTGTCCCATATTCTCAAAGTGTCTCGCCTTCGGCAGACTATCCGGTACAAACGCCTTGGGTGCATCATCTTTGCTCGTCAGGAGAAACGGATAAATGAACCAACTGCTGCTATATCGTTTCTGCGGCACCAGTTGCTGCAAGTGTTTCGCAAGGGCCGCTTCCTTCGGTCGTTGCCTTGAATACAAATGACGAATATTTGCCATGTGGGTGTATAACTGGCTCGTTGGCATTGCATTTTTCGTATGAGGCCGGTCGCCGTATCCGAACTCCAACGGTTCGGCATCCGATTCTATCCAGTTCCATATCACATAATTAGCCAGCCACGCACTGTGCGGCCAATCCGGCGCGATATTTTCCCCAGTACTCGATAGCCATGTATAGAAGAAGTTCTGTTCCGCCCATGGGTACGCACCCAGGACGTATCCCAGTGTCGATGATGCTCCTCCACCGTCGTCACCACAAGCGGTGCGCCGGTGTTCCAGCAGCTTCATGTTTTCATTTCGTCCCCACAGAAGCCATTCGTTTACCTTGTCCTCTTCTATTACCGTTCCAAATGCTGTGCATCCTATAAACCACTGACAATTCTTAACTCCGTAGAATCCGGTGCTATAACCGCTCATATTCTCACGGTAGATGGTCGGCCTGGCTTTCAACACTCTGTCAATTGCCCGCACAAGCCTCGACATGTAATTCCGTCGTTCGGCCTCCGTCAAGGAGTTGTAGAGCCAGTCCCATGCTAATGTCGCATGTACCCGCGAAGTCGAATACCAATTCACGCTTTTTTTCTGGTTGAAACACTCATCATAAAAACGCAGGCTTGCATCCAGGCATTTCTTAGATAGATTGAGATACTGCTGTTCCTGTGTCACCCTATACACAAAAGCCGCCCACGCCGCCTCCTGGCCGTATTCCTTTGTGTCGAGCACATCTGTGTCACCGGCACGCTTGATGAGATTATCCACACGTCCCTTTATGTAGTTATACCACTGTCGTTCCGTCCCGAGCGCACGCTGTCGAACTTTTGGCCACGTATCGGAATTAAAAAACAGCCGGGGATGGTCCTTGCGAATATTTTCAGTCCATTCCGGCAGTTCCCCTGCGACACATTCAACGCTAAATATAGTCTCTACAATTACAAAGCACAGAATAAATATAGTCAGCTTGCGTGCTGTGCACTGTATGGCCTGTTTAATCCGTGTGTATAGCTTGTCCATGTGTATTTCCTCCGAATACGTTTGTTCTACAAGTAAGAACTCTGTTTTTCGCGTTCTGAGTTACCAGAACGCTCTATAGCATAGCATTTTATCTCTTTCTCGTGTTTTGGACAACTCCTTTGATGGCACAAAATAAAACTTATACATAAGGGAACCTCTAATGTTTTACGTTATCAAATCAGCCAAAAACTTGCATTACTATGACTGATTGTGTTATAATTATGGTATAAAAAGCATATTAGTGAAACGCATTATCTCTTTTGAAAGTGAAGGGCAAACGTTATGCGTAAGGGAAAAGGTTTTACATTGATAGAGCTTTTGGTGGTGATCGCTATCATTGCGTTATTGATGGCGATCCTGATGCCTGCACTGCAGCGAGTGAAGAAACAGGGGAAAACGGTTGCCTGTTTGTCACTGCTCAAACAGTGGAGCTTGTGGTTTTCGATGTACGCGGAGGAATATAACGGTTATTTCATGGAAGGTTTTGACGGTACCACCAAGGGTACCGGAAATAATCGTTGGTGCAGAGCGATGGGGTCGTATCACAAATATGAAAGCGATGTTGCCTGCTGTCCGAATGCCACACAGCCCTGGTTTGATGAGTTCGGCAACGCTACGGGGCTTGAGGGAACATACCGCGGCTCGACCTCTGCCTGGGGTTACTGGCAGCGCGAAGGATGGCTTGCTCCTCTTAAGGGCAGTTATGGAATAAATGGTTTTTGTAATAATCCGGATCCTGAACTTGGTACCGGAAGTAATAACTGGAAGACTCCCAACGTTAAAGGGGCAGGTTATGTCCCACTGTTCTTAGGTGGTCAACGGTACAATTTTTGGCCGAATGCTACCGATATGCCTCCAACTTTCGATGGTGAGCAGTGGCAGGGTGACAACATGGGGCGTATCTGCCTCAATCGGCACGATGGATTCGTTAACTGCCTTTTCCTGGATTTTTCGGCGAGAAAAGTTGGCCTCAAAGAGTTGTGGGCGTTGAGGTGGAGCCGCAAATATAACACGGGCGGGCCATGGACCCAGGCCGGCGGTGTCGTGCCGAGTGACTGGCCGCAATGGATGAAAAGCTTTAAAGACTATTAGTACAAAACAGTTGAACATAATAGCTTTCCAGCGGTTGTTCTATGTCAAGGGTGCAGTTCGTATCTATAGCTAATGCATCGCAAGGCCACCACTGACATCTACCGTTGCACCGGTCATGTAGTCGCTTCCTCGTGAAGCCAGAAAGACAACCACGCGAGCGATTTCCTCGGGTTTGCCGATCCGGCGGATTGGAACTCGCTCAATGTACTTTTGCATATTGGCTCGCAGGGCTTTGTCCATTATTTCAGTGTGCATTAGACCGGGAGCGACGCAGTTGACCATAATATTCTTTTCTGCGACCTCCCTCGCGAGCGAAATCGTAAAAGATACCATCCCGCCCTTGCTCGCATCATAGGGAGCGTGACCTGTGGTTGAGCCGCGAAATGCGGCTTGCGAGCTGATGTTTACAATGCGGCCCGGTTGTTGCCTGTCAAGCAGGCGCTTGACAAACTCCCGGCTGCAAAGGAACATTCCGGTCAGATTAACCTGTAGCGTATAATTCCACATCTGCTCGGTCATATCCGCCACCTGACACGTCGGACAATAGGCGGCGTTATTAATCAGAATGTCGATTTGGCCGAAGGTCTCGTCTGTCTTCTCGAACATGGCCACTATATCGCTCTCCTTGCTTACGTCGGCATATACAGGGATGGCTTCGGTGTTGTATTTGTTCTTGATTTCCTGAACCACCTGTTCGGCGCGTTCGACGCTGCGCCGATAGTTGACAATCACCTTCGCCCCTTCAGAGGCCAATAGTAAACAGGTCGCTTTTCCCAGGCCTTGTGAAGCCCCGGTCACCAGCGCAACTTTATCCTTTAAATCCAGATTCATAAATATAAACATTAACAAGAATCCTTGAAATTGCAAGAAATAGTGATATGCTATCTTAAGATTTGGCGACCTGGCGATGTGTAGATATGATAAAGAGGCTTAAGCCATCGCGCAATAGTCAGTAGAATCGAATATTGTCATCGCTGTTTTGAAAGGATGGATTGTGCATAACATACTGATTGCTCCAAGGAAATACGTTCAGGGCAGAAACGCTCTGGCCCAGGCCGGCAAACACTTCAAGATTCTAGGCAAGAAGCCGTTAGTGCTTTGGGACGCGACTGTCAAGAGTATTGTCGGAAAGACGTTACTGGATAGCCTGGCCGAAGAATCGCTTGAGGCGGTTGACGTCGATTTCAAGGGTGACTGCACTCGCAAAGAGGTCGATCGTGTAATTGGTATCATTAAGGACAAAGGGGCGGACATCGCAGTTGGCGTTGGCGGTGGAAAGGCCCTGGATACGGCAAAAGCCGTAGCGATTGAGACCGGGATACGGATTGTTACATGCCCGACTATTGCATCTACTGATTCGCCGACCAGTGCGGCAAGTGTCTGGTATGACGATGACGGCAATTGTACAGGCTTTGACTGCTGGCCTTTCAACCCGGACCTGGTTCTCGTCGATTCGCTGGTAATCTCCCGTGGACCGGCCAGGGCTTTGGTAGCCGGGATGGGTGATGCACTGGCCACCTGGGTCGAAGCTAAAGTAGCCTTGCAAACCGGTGCCGGAAATATTGCAGGCGGTGTTTCTACGTTGGCTGCCATGGCGATCGCTGAACTTGGCTACGAAGTACTCCTCGAACACGGTATCGAAGCCAAACGCGCGGTAGAGGCCAGCGTGCTCACACCCTCGGTCGAAAAGGTAATCGAGGCCAATATCCTGCATTCGGGCCTTGGTTTCGAGAGCGGTGGTTTGGCGACGGCCCACATGATTGCCAACTGCCTGCCTTCTTTTCCCGAATGCCGTCACCTTATGCACGGTGAAGAAGTGGCTTTTGGAGTAATCAGCCAGCTCTGTCTCGATAAGGCGGTATCGATGGATGAGGTTTACGAAGCGGTTGATTTCGAAGTAGCCGTCGGTTTGCCCGTAACGTTTGCGGATATCGGTCTCGAAGGGGTGTCACCGGACAGGCTCAGGACTATCGGCGATACCTGTGCTTCTGAGGGGTCGCTTTGCGGGAGTCATTGTTTTAAGGTGACATCTGAAGCCGTTGTCGATGCGATGATAGCCGCCGATGCTTTGGGGACCGAATGTAAGCGTCTGGCATGAATTTGAAAATTTAGCAAGATTCTTAAGGAGAAGTAATTATGTTGACGAAACGATTTGCGAGCGTAGGTATATTGTTGGTCGTATTTTGTGGTCTTACCGTTACAGGCTGCACCAACAATGCAACTAAGTCGGCAGGTTTGAGGAAAGCCAGGTTGCTCGTTGAGCTGCCGGACTACTGTAATACACCGGACGGAATGGCTCTTATGCCGGACGGCGGTTTTGTTCTATCAGTGCCGAATTTTAATGATCCGACGCCCGGTGCGTTTATCATGAAGATATCGGCTGATAATAAAGTCTCAAAGTTCTTTGTTCCACCGGTGCATCCGAAAACCGGAGTGGCGGGGCCTATGGGTATTTGCCTTGCTCCGTCCGGCGATCTGTATTATGCGGACAACCAGTTTAGTCCCGATACGCCGGAGAGTTCGCGGGTGATGCGCATCGTCATGAGGAACGGCCGGCCGCAGAGGGCGGTTACTGTAGTTTCCGGACTGAATGTTGCCAATGCTGTGGCAATTAAGGGCGAATACCTATACGTCAGCGATACGGTCATGGTGCCCGGCTCGAAACCTCTGATTAGCGGTATCTTCCGTTTCAAGATTGGTGAAGAAGGTGTTAAGATGAAAACGCCTCTTGAGGATGATCCGCACCTGATTGCCAAAATCAAGACATATCACAAGACTATTGGATACGGAGCAGACGGCCTTTGCTTTGATACCAAAGGTAACCTCTTTTGTGGAAACTTCGCAGACGGGACAATCCATAAGATAACCTTTGATGGACGGGACAATGTCACTTCTAACAAAATCTTCGTTAATGACCCAAAGATGAAGTGCGCCGATGGGCTGTTCTGCGATCCTAAGACCAATAGAATTCTCGTTGCGGATATGGTCCAAAACGCTATACAATTTGTTTACCCGGACGGCTCAGTCGAGACTATCGCAATGAACGGCGATACCGATGGCGCCGATGGTGGAATCGACCAGCCCTGCGAAGCCATCCTTCGGGGTAATGAGGTGATTATTTCCAATATGGACTGGCCTTTCGAAGGCGTAGTCAACACGGCCTGGGACAAGCCATATACGCTTTCGGTTGTCAAACTGAAATAATCTTCTGTAGATAAGTACATCAACTCCGGATAGTCAGTCTGGGATGTAGATTTGTAAGTACTTGTTAATAGATGAACGTAGTTGTTGCGCACCGTGATGGCTGAGTTGGTCCTTTAAGTCATTACTCGTCTGATAAAAGGTGCTCCGGGGATAATTCATCATCGGCAAGAAATAGGTCTGAAACGTGGGAAGAAGCTGACAAAATCCTCGGTAGAAAAAGGCGAATAAAACTGTAAGCATTAAAAAAGCTGCAAAAAAATCCAGTAAAAGACACTTGGGAGCCGATTAATAGTACTATAGAAAGAAACAAAACTTTGTGACTATGCGGGTTTTAGGAGTTCAGCTATGAAGTTAGACAAGACCCAGGCTGAGAAGGGAGTCGTGAACATTGAAAAAGACCGGCGTTTTTCTTTGCGTCTTCCCGCACAAGAGTCTCTGGTAATAGGTGACAAAGGAAATAAGCCTCTTAGGACCAGCGGTATCAAGGAGACAACCAGATTAGCAGATAGTGACGTTAATTCTCATTTGGGACACAAGAAAATTGCTGAAAAGCTTTCACTATTCCGTGATAATTACAAACAGTTCATTGAAGATTTAGGGGCTTTGGGGGATTTTTTTGCGAAAATCCCCACTCAGGCACCATCAACTCCAGATGGAGCAACTGTGCCCTACTGGTCCAACAAATATCTGCCACAAGGTGACGCTATAGCCCTGTGCGGTTTTTTATTCAAATATAAACCTGCCGTTTACGTGGAAATTGGTTCCGGCAATTCAACGAAATTTGCCCGCAGGGTTATTTCCCATTTCAATCTACCGACAAAAATCATTTCCATCGATCCACAGCCGCGTGCAGAAATCGATACACTATGCGATATAGTCATCAGGACCCCGGCCCAAATGGTTCCCAAAAGTGTATTTAAGCCACTTCGCAAAAACAGCATCCTGTTCATCGACGGCTCCCACAGGTGCCTGCAGAACTCGGATGTCACATACATATTTATGGATATACTTCCAAACCTCTATCCTGGGGTAGTGATACATTTCCACGATATCTTTTGGCCAGAGGATTACCCGAGCGAATGGGCAAAACGCCTGTACAGTGAACAATATTTATTGGGAGTTTTACTTCTTTTTGGCGTTGGATACGAAATTCTATACTCATCGAGGTACGTCTGCCTTGATAGCGATCTCAATGCACGGTTCAGTACCCTGTTAGATAAATCGTGCGGCGGCGGCTCGCTCTGGATGAGGTTCTTTAAACAAGGGTCATAATTCAAGCCTTTGAGATTTTACCGGATCTGAAGTGTTTTCACACTGATTCATACACAAAAAGTTACACAAAATCCATAACAAGAGTCAAGCATAATCTGATTTTTTTAACTTCCGGATCGACAGTCCGGCAGGTTTCGAAGTTGAGCGTTTAAGTCTTTTAAAGATGGATAAATCTTGTCAAAAGTTTTGAACCACTGACGGTATTTGTTTGTCAATTCCGTGTTTGGCTTATAAATTTTTCCCGGCTTGTAAACCTTTTCATAAGCATCCTGGGCGTCTTTGTACAGGCCGACACCGATGCCCGCCAGAATCGCCGCACCGAGCGGTGTTGGCTCTTCAATTTCGGGTGTTTCGATGGGTTTGCCAATCATGTCGGCCTTGTTTTGCATCCAGAACTCATTCTTGGTCGCACCGCCGATTGCCACGAACCTCTCCGGCTTGACGCCGAGTGATTTCTCCAGTCCCCGGACTATTTGCACGAACTGGTAATCCAGCCCCTCAATAATTGCCCTGAGCATGTCACCTTTGGTTACGATATTACGCAGACCCACAAATGCACCCATGGACTGATGGTCCACAACAGGGCAATGACTTCCGGACATGTGCGGAAGGAACATTACGCCGTTTGCACCCGGTGGTGACGCCTCGGCGAGTTTCATAAGGCTGTCCCAGTCACTGCTGTCGTCTTTTTTGGTTGTCTGCTTTTCCTGGCAACCGTATTGCCCGCGAAACCATTCGAGCATATCGGCCGCCACCGCCGCGGCCATTATACTCCACAAATCCGGTGAGGCCACATGTGAATGGACGGGGATACCCATTTCCCTTACTTCAGGTCTTAGAGCAGGCTCACTAAGAGCGGTAACGACAATTTCCCATGTACCTGTGACATCAAGTACAACACCTGGCTTGAATGCTCCGACCGGAAGTGTGCCGCAACAGTAATCGTGTCCGCCGAGCACAACCATAGTTCCTTCCGCAAGCCCGGTAGCTTCGGCTGCTTTTGCATGCACTTTCCCCAGCGGTGTTCCGCTGGGTTTCGGGTCGCAAAGGACTCTGCGGTCGATGCCTGATTTTTCAATCAGCTCATCCGACCATTTGCGTTTTCTCTGGTCGAATAAAAGTGTGGTCGAAGCCATGCTGTGGTCGGTGGCGCATTGGCCGCATAACATGAAGCTGACAAAGTCCTCTATCAATAGCCATTTTTCCGTCTTGGCCAGTATCTCCGGCTCGTGCTCCTTCATCCACAAAAGTCTCAGAGCAGTGTTGAAAACCCAAATCTGATTGCCGCCGATTTCAAATTGTTTCTCAGCGCCGATATTCTTGGTCCACCAGCGGTGCTGCGGCTCAGTCCTCGGACAGTGCCAGCTAATAAACGGATACAGACAGTTGCCCTGTTTGTCAATCGGCACGCCGTCCATGCCCATACCGGTTACGGCGACACCTTTGATTTCCGAAGGGTTATCGATTTGGCCAATTGCTTCTTTGAGAGATTCGCAAACGCCGCCCCAAATCTGTTCCGGCTTCCAGATGGCCCAGTCCGGATGGTCCGGGTATGGATTGAATCGTTCGGTAGGGCGGCTGGCCGCAGAGACAGCATTACCCTGAAGATCATAAATGATAACTTTAAGATTCGTCGATCCTATATCAATTCCCATCAGAAACGCCATCAAATTACCTCCGATGTATAGTGGTTTTGTTTACAAGTTAAGTGGATAGCTGCCGTATTTTTTCAACGTATCGAGCATGGCCAGGTAGTTTTCCGGCTTGACCGAGGCGTGAATGGAATTGCTCGATGAAAGTATGAATCCGCCGCCGGGGCCTCCTTTTCGAATGACCTCTTTGGTCTCTTCAATCACTTCATCGGTAGTAGCGTAACTCAGGGTTTGAGCACAATCCACATTTCCCTTCAAAGCTACTCTGTCACCATATTTGTCCTTCACTTCAGTCAAATCCATACCGGCCTGGGGGTCGATCGGGTCCAGGCAGCTTATCCCCGAATCGATGATCATGTCGATAATAGGCCAGAGATCGCCGTCCGTATGTTTGATGACCGGCAGACCCAACTCTCTGAATCCGCCGATGACCCGCCGCAGCCCGGGGTAGAACAACTCGCGGAAATGATCCGGTGACATCATTGGCCCGGTATTGCAGGCATAATCGTCACCTGTCCATAAGAAATCAACTCTGCGAGCGGCCACCTCTTTCGCCATCGCCAGATTAATCTCAACCGACATATCAACCAGCGCTTTGACCAGCTCGGGATCAAGAGCAATCGTCATGAGCAGGTTCTCCATACCCATGAGCGAGCGAGGTATGGAAAACACATCGTTGAGATGCACGCCGATTGCCTTGTCACCTTTGAATTCTCTGACCGCCCATTCAACGGTATCATACCGGCCCGTCGCATGTGGTTCCGGCGGACTATAATTCTCAAAATCCGACATTTGCTTGATAGGAGACTCGACCTCGACTCCATGTTCCTCATTGCCGTAGTCGTCAACATAACCCCATTCGCTGCGCCACTGTGTCGGCCCGACTTGTTCTTTCTTGAAGTCCGGCCCAACCAGGATGGCATCATGGCCCATCTTAACCGCGAAGTCATTATGGCTCTTGCAGCCGGGACAAATCGCCTCACGGACGTTTTTGGCAAACAACCACTCAAAATGCGGAATGCGGTCCGGCTCCTGCCGATCCAGCACTCGCAGTACTCTTTCATACGAAGTCAGCTCAGCCACTTTTGCTCCTAATAAATATTGATTTTTTATTTATATCTTTATCATAACGCAGAACCGGTTTTCTATCAACTACAAGCAGTATGAAAACCTCATTGTCAATAATCGTGACCTGTGCAGGAGACTGTCAAAGCCCTTTTTTCGGCTAAAAATTATTGACAGGCAGGGTAAAAAGTTATTACATTGCGGCAACTTAAACCGCAGTCACCCGTTGCCAGCTTCGATAGAGCAGCGGATTTTAAGAAAGGAGCCATGTCATGGGGAGTACCGTCATTGGATTTACGTTGCTATTGCTGGGCGCCGTTTGCGGGGGATCATTCGGGCTTCCAAGCAAATTTGTCAAAAAAGGCACACCGTGGGAAACACTTTGGGGTCCGTTTTTTTTCTTTGTGACCATAATTATTCCGACGTGCGTTTTTCCTTTTATCGCAGAAGGTTTGTTTGCTGCTTGTTCGCAGGCCGGATATGCAGGAATTATCAAGCCGGTCATTTTCGGATTTCTCTGGGGACTTGGTTCAATGACACTTGGCATAAGCTTCACAATAATCGGACTGTCATTGGCCTATGCCCTAAATTACGGGGCCCAGATTGTAATCGGAGCGATGGGACCGTTCATAATTCACAATAGCGACCAGTTGACTACCGCACACGGCTGCACAATCATATCAGGAGTTGCTGTCTGCATAGCAGGGGTGGTCGTATGCGGTCGTGCTGCGACCCTGAGAAGCAAGAGCCAGGCCGGCCACAGCGAAGGAATGGCTGTGCTTACGGGCGGCAAACTGATTAAAGGCTTAATGGTGGCCATTTTTTCAGGAGTGCTATGTGCCTGCTACGCCATAGCTGTAAGCTACGGCGGCACAATCACGGAAATCGCAACGGCACAACACGGCAATCCCGGCTGGCGTGCGGCGTTCGTAGTAACCGCCCTAATCCTGTGGGGAGGTTCGGTTTCTGCTTGTGGTTACTGTGTTTACAAACTTTGCAAAAACAAGACCTGGTCCAGCCTGACTCAGCCCGGTATAGGCAAAGTTCTCCTGATAGCACTCGCAATGGCTCTACTGCATGATGCGGCCATACTGCTCTTTGGCGTGGGGGCGTCAAAACTTGGACCGCTTGGTGTTGCCGTAGGCTACGCAGCGTTTATGTCGTTCGCCATTATAGTGGGCAATATCAACGGCTTTCTGACAAAAGAATGGAAAGGGGCCGGCAAACAGAGCGTGTACTGGATCGCCGCAGGCATAATTATTCTGATTATTGGCGTGAGCATTTTGGCTAAAGGGAACTTTATGCAGGGCGAATATGAAAAGAGAAAAGACGTACCTGTTGAAAATTCCCTGAGCGACAACTTCTCCAGCCACTCAGATATGGTTTTAGAACAACCCGGTTAATCAATCGTTACAATGAACTTGTCGCCGATTTACTCAAGAGTTGGATAAACAACCTTGCCCTCAAGCTGAGCGATTCCACCGGCTTTCTCATATACGCCATAGAATATTGAGCACGAATCCAGCCAGACAGTGATACGATGCATTTCCTCTTCGGAAAGTTTGACATCGTAGTGTCCATCCTGCAGCAGCTTGTACAGTTTCGAGACACGGGCGCCGAATTTGCCGGGTATGGTCCGATGACGGTCGCCGTATTGCCAGAAACCATACTCCGGCGCAAGGCTGTGATAAGACGCATACCATTTCTGTCTGCCTTTGGCGATGACTTCTCGATCCAGCCGCGGTGCTTCGTCCGGATACTTCGCATGGCACTCCACGCAATGCTCGTCGAGGACAGGCTGGACCAGTCGCGGGTAGCTGAAAGGATTCGTACCATCGACATCGCCCTTGAGCACAGAAGGTTTTCTGCTCATCGCTGTGGGAATATTCCTGGGCGTTTCCGGTGCGTGGAGCCTGGGTTCATGACAACCCTGGCAGACAAGTGTCTCTCCCGGCTGCAAGTAAGTCGCAGAACGCATTGATTGAACCGCCAGTCCTTTGTCATCCAGGGCCTGGAAAAATAATTCCTTTCTTGCCGGTACTGTGAAATGTGCGCTGCCGTCTTCTTCCACCGGCACTGTGCCCAACACATAGCGGGTCAGAACGACCGAATCACCAGCCGTCGGCTCTCTCAGGCTTGTTTCATGCGGTGGATCGCCAGAGGGGACAGTCATAGGCAGGATTTGATACACTCGAAGTGACTTGATCTTAATATCTTCCGACCATGGCGTCAGGGTATCATAGACATTGACCAGAGCGAGTGTGGCCTCGGCCGGCTGGCCCTCGGCGACACGAACCGATTCGTCGGGTATTGTGGGCGGCTTGAGCCTCGGACGCAGCGGCATAGGACTCTGGCACGCAATTTCCGGGTCGCGATAAATCAACTCTTTGTTACCGAAGATGTCGAGCAGATAAATACCGTATCTTACGGGAAGAGGCTTTTTCCCCTGGCTTCCCATCCCCGCCGCCATCGTTGGTTCATAAACACAGAGGTAATATTTTTCACTTAACGGCCATGCTGTTCCATACACCTGTGCGCCGCCCTGAGTCTCCGGGAAATCCACCTCGGGCGTGAGTCGTTTCACCGGCGCCATTATGTCATCGTCCTCCACGTGCGGATCGAAAATGAGAAGTGAACCGAATGCCTGCCCGTGATGTGGAGCGCCGGTGGCGACGAATTTATGCGAGCCGGGTATAGCGCGGACGTCCAGTTCCATGTCGGCTCGCAGCTCACGAGGAGCAAAATTGCCGTGCACCGCTCTGGAGTCCCGGCCGTCCGGTGTCGTAATCCACGGAAGATGTGCTGTGCAGCCGTGACGATCAACGTAGTCCCATCGTGTATAGATAATTCTCCCGTCGTTGGTGACACTCGGATGCCATTCATTCGTTTCATGCGGACTCAAACAACGAATATCGCTGCCGTCAACGTTTATGTCATGTAGTGTGTAGGTTGGGCACACTCTGCCACAGCGAAGATATCCGCCTCGCCGCTCGCTGATGAACGCCAGTCGTCCGTTTGGCAGCCAGCACGGATCAAAATCGTTCCACGTACCGTCGGTAAGCTGTTCGAGCCCCGAGCCGTCAACGTTGACTTTGAATATGTGATAACACCGCTGCTCGTTCCAGTGGCCGCGACTGGGATCCGTATGGTGCCGGTGATCGACATCACCCTTGCATTCCACATAAGCGAATACGATTGTCTTGCCGTCATAAGACAGGTCCGGCGAAAGAACAGAGCCGCCTTGGAGCCTTTGACCCTTGAGCCTGCCGCGCTGAACGACCGAATCGGCCAGAACATCCCGCACCTGTGGATTATCGCTAAACGGATCAGACAGCACGTATATTCCCCCTCCCGGCAGAACATTAATACCATAATACTGATCGCACATGTGATTGAATGTGGCCCGGTGACGTTTGATGAAGAGAAGTTTGTCGAAATCAAGCAGCGGATTTGATAGTGCAATCCTGCGGCGAAGCATGCAGGCTTTCTTGAAAAGCTCGAAGCGCTGTTCTTTATGCGTCACTCCAATTTTGGTGCGGGCTTTTTGAAGCTCCTTCAACCGGGAGGCCATCTGCGCAAGATTCGGCGCAAAAGGCATGCCTCGCAAATCATCGAGCAATGCCGACGTACGCCGCACAACAACATCGAGAGGATCACGGTCAGCTTCGTCAATCAGCGCATCCGCTCTATAAACCTGCTCGGCATATCTGGATATGCGCTTGCGATTGGCAATATTGCGTAGAATAGTTTCGTATTGTATCTCCAGTTCCGCTTCCGCCCTGCTATCAGCCACAGTTTTTACTGTCACAGCTTTGAAATTACCGACGGCCGGTGCTTGCAACATTATGACGGTCGAAAATACAAGTAGTACTATGAGATGCCATCTGGTCATATACTCAACTCTCTTTCTGCGTATGTCGCGTATCAAACAGATATTTGCCGGACTAAATCGAGCGAATCAACTGTGCCTACGATTATTTTATCTATATCAGCAAAAACCATTGTACAGTTTAATTGCAGGTTTTACAAGCGGTAGTATTGAGATAATACACGGGACAATTATATGAGTTGTTAGATGTTGTAGATTACTGATAAAGAGATTATAATCACAGTTGGCACCTTTACGTATGTAAGTGGAGGGATGCTGATAAGACAGTGCTTGAAAGGAAACGGATGCTCACTACCCTGAAGGAAGTTCTGGCTGATGCAAAAAAAAACAAATATGCGGTACCTGCTTTTGACTGCGTAGAAGATGTGATGGTAAGGACAATACTGGAGACATGCGAAAGGATGCGGTCGCCGGTCGTCCTTATGGGTCTTATTGGTCCCGATCTCGATGGTAATGGATGGAGATATATCACGGGTTTGATCAAAGTTGTCGCCGATTTCCATGACGTTCCGATTGTGCTTGGTCTTGACCACGCGAAAGATTTGGAGTCGATAAAAAAAGGTATCGAGCTTGGTTTTACATCGGTTATGATCGATGGCTCATCTCTGTCTTTTGATGAAAACATCGATATTACCAGAACTGTGGTTGGCATGGCGCATCCGAAAGGAATTAGCGTCGAGGCTGAGCTGGGATTTGTCGGTGGCTCGGATTTGCTGGCGACACAACATGACGAGTCCGTTTTGACTGAACCGGACGAAGTGGAAAAATTTGTCGAAATGACCGATGTGGATGCACTTGCCGTTTCGATTGGGACTTCTCATGGGGTCTATCGTTCCCTGCCTGATCTGAATATTGAAAAGCTTAAGGAAATAGGCCGAGTAAGCTCTATTCCCCTGGTGCTTCATGGTGGTTCCGGTACGCCGGACGACCAGATTCAAGACGCTGTAAAAAATGGTATATGCAAACTGAATATTTATGCGGATTGCCGAATCGCTATGACCCAAGGCTTAGCAAGGTCTGCCGAATCCCAGACAAGAAAGGACCCGCCTGTTCAGGATTTATTCGGGCCGGTCAAAGAGGAGCTTGTGAAAGTTGTCGAAGAAAAGATTAGGCTTTTATATGCCAACAACAGAGCGTAAAATCTGAGAAAGATTTCGATGAAATTACTCGCGATCAGTGACACCTATATTCCGGCGGATTTCATGCGGGATGGTCTGTCAGGGCTGAGGGATCTTGGCATTGATGTTGAGGTCAGGCATTGGGGACATGACAGCCTGATTGATTTACAGCAGGATAACCTGGCAATTGAAACCGGCGGTTCGGGTGCGGTTGAACTGTCCGAGACTATTACGCAAAACCTTCAGCCTTTCGATATTGTTGTGGTTCAGTTCGCGCCTATCAGCAGGTCATTTATCGAAAAGGCGAAGAATCTTAAGCTTATCGGCGTACTGCGAGGTGGTGCTGAGAATATTGACGTTGAATATGCGACGCAAAGGGAAATATCGGTAATGAATACGCCCGGCAGAAATGCACGCGCCGTGGCTGAATGTACGATTGGGATGATTCTTGCCGAGGTCAGAAATATTGCCCGCTCTCATGCGAGCCTAAAGAGCAATAGCTGGCAAAGGTCATTTCCAAACAGTGAAGCTATACCGGAGCTTTGCGGCAAAACTGTCGGCCTGATTGGCTATGGCGCTGTTGGGCATTTGGTTGCGGGCTATCTGAATGCGTTTGAAAGCAGGATTATTGCTTACGACCCATATTTTGCCGGCGATCCGGGCCCGGTAAAGCTGGTTAGTCTTGAGCATTTGATGAAGAATTCAGACATAATCTCTATACACGCAAGGCTCACAAAGGAAAGTTATCATCTAATCGGCGAAAAAGAATTGGCTATGATGAAAAAGAATGCCGTTCTGGTTAATACTGCCCGAAGTGGTCTTGTGGATGAGCGGGCCTTAGTAAGAGTTTTGGAGGAAAAGATGATAGCCGGAGCGGCGCTGGATGTCTTTGATGAAGAGCCGCTGCCTGCTGATCACCCATTTATCCGGTTGGAGAATACAACTATCACAGCGCATCTGACTGGAAGCACTATAGATTCGTTCAGAAACAGTCCGAAGATGATGGCCGGGCATCTAAGAAATTGCCTCACTGGATGTAAGAATATACCAATAATCAATAATATAAAATCATCGTTGAAAGCTGAGCAGGGCCGACAGTAAAAAGTATGAATCAGGTCATCACAACTTTCGCTTGTCGTGCGGACATCTGACCAAACGCAAGTGGAGAATTTTGTTTGGATGTTATTGTATTTTAAGAGTGATTTTGATATTATCATATAATTGGAAAACCTGGTTGCAAAGCTGAGCGATCAATGTGGACAATATCGGATTAAGGTTATTTGAATTCGGGTGTAGTTATGAAAACAATGATACCAGATGGATTTTCTAAGAGAAATTTGTTAACTATTGCTTTGGTACTGGTTTGTGCAATACCATGTTTATCACAGACAAATACATTGCCGGCCGGGTCAAACCTTTCCAAACTGGATGCACCGCTGCTATTCGTTAAAAGACACTCGTACCAGGGCATCCATATTTATGATACATACTACCAGTGGTGGCCGGGGGGTGGAATTTATGTTCTCGAAAATCCTCTTGCGAAAACTGAGCAACGAAGGATTCGGGCCGTCATAGACGCGACGACACCGGAGACTCTTGGCGAGGGTGTTTACAGCGATCCGGAGCTTTCATACGATGCCACGCGTTTACTGTTTTGCTTTAAGGGTCAGCCTGAGGGTAACACATGTATCTATGAGATTGGGATTGACGGTACCGGACTAAGACAGCTTACAAATCCGATTAGCTGTGTAAAGCCATCGGGACGATACACCAGCCATCATGATATTGGGCCTGCCTATCTCCCGGACGGCCGGATAGTATTCACCTCGACGCGACTGAATGGGCTGGTTCCCTGTAATAACACGGGCGTGGATATTATGCACGTTATGAATGCCGACGGCTCAAAAATGCACGCGATTTCAGTTAATAACGTTAATGAATTCGATCCTTCTGTTCTGCCGGACGGTCGGATTCTCTACGGTCGCTGGGAATATGTGGACAAGACGGCTTTAACACAGCAAACGCTGTGGACAATTTTTCCGGATGGCTCGAATGAGACGGCGTTCTATGCAAACAACCTTGTGACACCTGAGGCATTTCTTGATGCCAGACCGGTGCCGGGATACAGTCACCTCGTTGTTGCCTCGCTCACACGGCATAACTCTACGCCGCGTGGCAGCATAGGAATTATTGATGTCTTTCTCGGAAAGAACGAACCTGCGGCGATAACCAACCTGGATCACCCGGAAGAACCAACCAACGACCTGGGTGATTCCTGTGAGCCGTGGCCTTTGTCGAAGGACGTGATTTTAATGAGCGCAAGGCCTGATGGATTCAAACGCAACGCAATTGTCCTTGCCGACCGCGGCGGGCAACGTGAAGTTGTGTATTCGGAACCGAATATCTGCTGCCACTCGCCAATGCTTGTCAAGGCACGGCCCAGGCCCCCGGTGCTGCAAAAGCAGATCGATTCGGATATGACAACGGGCAGATTCTTTGTGCAGGATATTTACAAGGGGCTGACGGGGGTCAAACGCGGCCAGGTCAAGTGGCTGCGCGTGATCGAAGAGACATCGCGGGCAAGCGGTACTCACGGTTCTGCGTATAATCAGACCTTTCTGCTTAGTGCGGCTTTGGCATTTAGTGTTAAGAACTATCTGGGGGTTGTGCCGGTCGAGCCGGATGGTTCGGCCTATTTTGAGGTTCCATCTGGTCGGGCGATATATCTTCAGGCACTGGACGCAGAAGGGCGAATGATTCAAAGTATGAGGACTTTCGTGCAGGCTTCGCCCGGAGTGACACGGTCGTGCATAGGCTGTCATGAGAACAAATTCAACACAGCCGGCAATACTACAGACTTTCCCTCGATTCTAAAACGCACTCCGAGTAAACTACAGCCTGAATCGTGGGGCAGCGGCTTCGTCGATTATCCAAGCATGGTACAACCGATTCTGGACAGGCATTGTGTTAGTTGTCATGGCGGCACCGAAGGTATAGCCGCGGGGCTTGATCTTTCGGGTGGTTGGACGGAGCATTTCAATATCAGTTATGAGAACCTTGCCAATCGACGGAACAACCAGCTAACCGCAAACCTGATTGCTGGTATCGATTGTATGAATGGAACAGCACGCTGGTCGGCCCAGATATTCAAGCCGCGTTCTCACGGATCCGGTGCGGCGCCTCTGGCGCAACTGCTGGTTGCCGGCCATGAAGGACGCATTAAGGATTTGACCCGGACGGAACGTGACCTGATCCTGGCGTGGATCGACACGAATGGTCTGTACTACGGTACGTGGGATTACTCTCAAAACAGTTGTCAGCTTAAGGCATATATTGATGTGAAAGACGCGCTTATTAAACAGATGAAATCGGCGGATTGTATGAGTTGCCATGAGAATAATGGTAAATTTGTTTTCGAGAGTGACTGGATTAATCTAAAGCGGCCTGAAATGAGCCGGATTCTCCGCGGCCCTTTGGCAAAAGACACCGAAGGATGGGGACTGGAAAACTGTCGCAATCGAAAGGTCGCCCCCGGAAGACAGCGTGTTCGTATGTACTATACCGGAGGTTATGTGCACCATGTCCTGCCTCTTGATTCGTTCAAGCCGCAAGAGTTCATTCCTCCCGACAATTCCGGCGAGCCGTTGATAACTTTCTCCTCGACAGAAGACAGCCGCTACCAGGCTATGCTTAAGATTATCAGTAAGGGACGCAGAGAAGCCCTTGCAACACCACGAGTTGATATGCCCGGAGCAAAGGTTTTAGCCGGATTGTGTAAGGCGATAATACCGGTTCCTACGCCCAACGTGGCGCCGCCGCTGAAGGCCGTAACTCAGAAGGACGGCATTGTGCAGCTTAGCTGGGAAAGGTCTGCCCCGGCGATTGGACTTACATTTGACTTGTATCGACATGATAAGCCCAACTTCGAGCCTAAAGAAGAATACCTGGTCAGTACAACCCGATTGTTCCGCTATGAAGACATACAAGCCCCGGAAGGCAAACAATATTATGCGCTTATCGCCTCATCCGGCCCTAACAGAAGCAGGCATACTTATGCGATGGCAAATGTTCCGAAAAGTACCCCTGTTCCTGTGCCGAAGGCAATGAGGGCAGTTCCTCTTCCGGGTGAAGTAAAACTGCAATGGACCGAGCCGAAAGATATAAATATTCGCTTCAATGTATATCGGGCTACGGTCGGCTCTAATGACTTCGAGAAACTAAACGCCAGGCCCCTTGGCAACGCGGAGTACAGCGACGTGTCTCTTAAGGCTAATGTGAGCTATAGATACGTTGTTCGCAGCGTCAATCGCAGGCAGATTGAATCACCGCCGAGCCAGGAGATCATCTGCCATGCACTGCCTAAAGCTAAAGAGCCTATGTTAACTGTTAATAGATGATGGAAGCCGTTGTGTAAATCCTGGATTCAAGATTCTGCTCCGGCTGTTCACCAAATCGGTCAATTGTTTAGTTCGTCGGCTCCGATATCAGGTCTGGCTCTGCGCAGGTCCCCATCAAAATCTCTTTTAACTTCTGCCAGCGGTGAACCTTTATCGACCGCTTCGATAGCGGCCTCTGTCAGATGCAGGTCTCCACGACCCGGATTAATAAAAGCATCGGTAAAATCTCTGATGATATTATTCAGGAATGTCACTTTACTTTTTGATTCGTGCCTGATTCTCGGCCCGCTTAACAGGTTGTTGGCGACCACCAATCCGTCATTAGTAAAGACCGTGCGTATTAACCGCCCCAATCGACTTTTAGGGTCGTGAATAGTGTTATTGAGAATTTTACAATCCTTGGTATATACCGTGACAATACCAGCCTCGGGCGCTCTCGTGATAAAATTATTTTTAGCTATGCAGCGAACACAATGATATGTAGTTTCACTGTCCCGGTGCGGGTTGCCGAGCTGTAATCCTACGTCGCAGTCTATAATAATATTTCGTTCTATCACACAGTCCTGTGAATCATGCCAGATGAATATGGCGCCGCGTCCCTCGTATGTCCTTCCCTGAATCCCTACAAACACATTATCACTGATAACCCAGTCTTTGGTGTGCATTACGTCGATGCCGGCTATGTAGTTGCCTTTTGCAATATCGGCCGCGTCGTCGCTCAGGCGTTTCGGCCTGTCATTATAAAACAGGCAGTATTGCACCCGGCACTGTTTCGGACGAACCACATCGCGATTCTCTTTTGGGACCTTCACTCCTTTGATTCCACGCTGCCATATATTGTGAATGATACAGTTGTAGATGGTTAATTTCTGAACATTCGTATTGGAATTAATCTTAAAGCCATTCCACTTGATATTCTGGATGGTGAGGTCCGCGATAGTAACGCCGCGGCAAGCCGATATACCAAGTAGTTCTCCGTGACGACTTTCCGCACCATCTATAATCACTCGCTCGCGATGTCCTGAAGCGCTGCGTAATGTGACGTTGTCGGTATCTATCTTTACATAACGGGGCATCATATAGTGACCATCAGCCATCAGTATCGTTTGCCCGGGCTCTACATCCTTTAGTGCAAGGATTAATTGTCGGACGTCTGATACTTTAATAGTTGTCCCATTGGGACGCGGCAGGGGAGGAGCTTTAGGAAACCAATCCTGCTGAGGTGGAGTAAGCAACTGACTCTCGGCCGGCAACACAAATACGCACGCCAGAAAAATAACAAATATACTACATTTAATCGCTTTAATATCTTTATAGTTGGAAATGGTCAACGTTTCACGTTTCCTTTCTTAGCATATCGAGTATAGATAACTCTATAGCCAAAATAAGTCTCTTCGTCAAGTCAATTATGCTCGTTAGTGACTGAAATAGCACAGCATCTTTACTGAAAAATGTTGTAGATAAGAGTAAGTTAAACTAAAATGTTCGCAACGGATATGAGTTGCAAAGAGTCTTGCTTTTTTCTTGTACTCCTTAAATTATGAAAGGCATAAAAATGTGGAAAAAAAGACCGATGATAATATTGTTTGTTCTTACGGCTGTTATTTATGTTGCAGTTGATGCGGATGCAGCCGAAAGAATAAATGGCAAGGGAATAACGGCCGTGCGAGAAGTGACAATAACCAACCGGCCGATGCGGAACCGGCAGGATATGGTTCTGACTGTAGGCCAAGCAGAAGGCGATTTGCAAGGCAATGACGACAAGATAATCCAGGCCGGTATCGAATACCTTAACCGAGTGGGTGGAGGGACACTTCACATTCTGCCGGGAGTTTATAATCTGCGAAATGCAATTTACCTGCACCCAAATATCACGCTGCGAGGTTCGGGAGAAAATACCATACTCAGAAAATCCGATAGCGTTGTGACGAGCCTCATAAGGGATTCGGACTGGTTTGAGTACGGCGTTCAGGTGGAAGACGTGAAAGGTTTCGTGGCCGGAGGAGGAGTAATGCTTCGATCCAAAAAAGGGGCTGGAGACTGGCAGTATGATGTACTGCGCTCCACGGTTACAGCCATTGAAGGGGATGTTCTCTATCTGGACAGGCAAACTAAAGAGAACTTTTGGATTGAAAAAGATGCTACGGCCGGAACTGTTTTTCCAATCCTTACCGCCGAGAACGTGGATAATGTTGTTGTGGAAGATATTGTGCTCGACGGCAACCGCGATAAAAACGAGCACATTAACGGCAACTTTTCCGGTGGCGTTTTTATCCAGTATTGCAACAAGTGGCGTTTCAAAAATGTTATTTCCCGAAATTACAATGGAGATGGTTTCAGCTTCCAGGTTTGTGATGATATCCGGTTTCAAAACTGCAAGGCAATAAATAACGCCGATCTTGGATTCCATCCCGGAAGCGGCTCTCAGCGGCCCGTCTTTAAAAGCTGTATATCCCGTGGTAATAGCCAGGGAATATTCTTTTGCTGGAGCGTTTCCGACGGGCTGGCCGAGAATTGCATTTTGTCCGGGAACAGAAGATATGGAATCAGTATCGGGCACCAATCCTGTTCGGCACAAGGATTGCGGTGTTCTTTATGGTGGGAGAATTGCCCAATATTATTTTTCACAGATCAC
>VRUK01000077.1:0-13798 GCA_019456195.1 Planctomycetota bacterium
GGCTTGAACAGTCTCCATAAGCTCTATACTATCATAATTCAATTCTTTTGTCCCGGCTTACATGGGAAATGCGGGATATGACAACATCATTTCAGCTATAATATATTGGGTGGGGTGGTTATTATTTCTTCTTTTAGGTATACCCCTCTTTACAGTAAAACTGGAAGTATCAGATTTAGAAGAGCAAAACGAATCTCAAGAAAAGGCAAGGTGATATTACGACAGGCGTTTTCCAACAGCAACACACAATCAGAAACACTATGTCACCAACCGGATCAAGGCGTTTCTTTCTCTAATACCCAACTTATCCCAGCGCAACCGTAGTTCCGTTTTCATGCGATTTCAGAGCTGCGGTGAATAGTCGGTGCCATAAAGTTGTCTCATCAGGTGTAACGCAGCCGGAAAACATAGTAAAAGGTTTACCTTTGTCGAACTCATATAAAAATCCGGCCCACATCTGCAGAATCGCATCAGATACTCCAAACTGAAAGATATCATGCGTGATAGATTTGAATGGAACTTCCTGCCCCATCTCTATCTTCTGCCATACCTGTTCCTGGCCGTTGTATTCGAGCACTTCAAGTGTGTTGGCGTTCTTAGTACTAAACTTAGCGCAGGCTTTTGTACCCAAAATCTCGATATACCAGTTATTCTTCTGGCCGGGCGAGATACGTTGTGTCCTGAGTGTAAACGGGAAAACATCTCCTGAATTGGAATCTCTGGCCTGACAAAGAAGTGTCGCGTTATCCCACGTATTACAAGGTACCATCCCGCCCCTCCCATCCGGACGCTCTTGTATTATATTAGATAGCACAGCGCGAACATTCAAAGGAATCCAGTCCGCCCGAAAGGGAACTGAACAGATATGTGGTCCCAAATCTCCCATGCAGCCGTATTCATCATTGGCCTCGAGTGTTCGCTTCCAGTTGATGGGTTTGGCTGGGTTAAGATCGCTGGAGTGCAGGAAGCCGACATTGACCTCAATAATTCTGCCGAAGGCACCGGCCTCTATCATCCGGCCAATTCTCTGAACGGCAGGGAAGAACAGAAACTGTGACGAACATCTGACAAAACAATCAGGGTGCTTGCCGACGCCGGCCATTATCGTGTCATTCGCTTGCTTGTCTATTCCAAACGGCTTTTCTCCCATTAAGTGTTTGCCGGCTTCCAGAGCAGCACAGTAGAAGGTCTGATGCAGGTTGTGCGGAACCGAGATATAAACCACTTCAACGTCAGGATTGCCAAGAAGCTCACGGTAGTCATCGGTAACCTGCCCGAGAGTCGGTATATTACCCTTAAACCACCGAACATTCTCATCAGAAATATTGCGACGGCAAATTGCCACTATTTCAGGCCGTACTTTCATCTCAGGCAGATGAAGCCAACGGGCAGCGGCACTGGCAAATTCACGCCCCATCATGCCACAGCCAATTATTCCAAAGCGAAGAGTCTTCATTTAGGACTTCTCATCCGGCAACTGTATAATCCACAGAGCTGACACAACTAAAACCTGATCAAACGTTTTTCGGCTCAGGATGTACCCATGGCCGGCGATATGGTCGGCGCAGTAAACGATTCGCCTCATCATCGTCCACAACGCGGCCTTTTTCAGAGTCCCATTCCAGTGTCCGACCGAGTTGGCAAGCGATGTTGGCCAGTATGCACGAGGTAGCGGTCATATAGCCCTGCTCAATATCAGAGACGGGCTTACCGCGAGTCTCAACAGCCGCCAGGAAGTTCTTCCAGTGCCGCCGCACTGCCGAGGCTACGTGACGTTCCAGGTCCTTCTCAGTCTCGTCTTCCGGGAATTTGTCATATTCGTAGAGGGCATCACCATGAGCCGCCTTACCCTTGCCGCGAGGAATGAAATCGTACTTATGGACGCCCGCCTTAAGCGTCCCTTTATCACCATAGATGAAAGCCGCCCACGAATAATCCGGATCTGGTGCATTGCCCCAGGTGCGATGCGTCCAGACCACAGGCATCTCGCCGAAATCAAACGTTGCAATCTGGGTGTCGGAAATATTTGCTTTACTGTTCTTGTCCATCAGGATACCACCGGACGAGCTGATGCGCTTCGGCCAGCCTAAATCCAGCATCCATCGCACCATGTCCAGCATGTGCACGCACATGTCACCGACTATACCGTTGCCGTATTCCATGAATGCCCGCCAGCTCCGCGGGTGCACCAACGAATTATACGGCCGCATTGGTACCGGGCCGGTCCACATATCATAATTGAAATGTTCGGGAGGGGCCGTATCGGGCGGATTCCCACGGGCACGCATATGATAGTAGCAGCAAATCTCGACATGGCCGACCTTACCGAGCCTGCCCTCTTTTATGATTCTCTCACGAGCTTCGATCAGATGCGGAGTACTGCGCCGCTGCATGTCCACTTGCACAACCCGTTTGTACTTTCGGGCCGCGGCAAGCATGGCCTGCCCCTCGACGACATCCACACTGATTGGTTTCTCGACATAGACATCGGCCCCGGCCTTAACGGCGGCGATCATCGCCAGTGCATGCCAATGGTCGGGCGTGGCGATGTGAACAATATCGAGCCGCTCCCGCTTGAGCATTTCGCGGTAGTCCCCGTACATGCGAGGTTTCTTCTTTGACCTCTGACGAGCGGCCACCATGTCGGCCGCTTCGGCCAGCATCTTACTGTCCACATCACACAGTGACACCACCTCAACCGGAGCAACCTGAAGCAGTCTAAACAGAGCGCTCTTTCCGTACCAGCCACAGCCAATCAATCCTACCCTTTTCAAACCCTGGCCGGCAAATCCTGTTGTATAGCCGCCAACGGTCGACAAAGCCAGACCGGCCGCCCCGGCTTTAAGAAAATCACGACGATCCATGGTATTCCTCCAAAAAATAATCTTAAAACAAATCCCAAAAAATCTATCGGATTATACCCGGCCCAAGAATGATTAGCAAGTGCTTAGAAGGGTTTGAAGATATCCCACGGCTGCCGTACTGATTTTAGGCGGCAGTGGGAACAGTGGTAATTGTGCGACAGCTTTGAAAACAGGCGCTGATAATTCGCCTGCTGTTAGAAGCAGTTTTTTTCTATACACCGATTTCAGAAAGGAATATAGACAAAAAACTACCCTCCTCTTACAACAGCAAAAAACGGAGAGGGCGGGATTCGAACCCGCGGTAGAGGCGTTCACCCCTACGACGGTTTAGCAAACCGTTGCCTTCAGCCACTCGGCCACCTCTCCAAATCTTTACTAAAAATACTTTAGGTCAACTTCGGCAAATCTTAAATTCAATCTGAATCGCCAATTTGTCCCGACAGCATCCTTAATTTATCGAAGATATTGAGTTTATAGCAACTCTCTGCAAATCTGTCAACACTCCTATATAAAATTGTTGTTCAGCCGCTTTTTTGAGCAATTCATCACCAGCTCGGTTCGCTCCATGCAAAAATTTCTCTTGACAGCAACAAAGGTAGTTTGGTATAAATGTAATTGGCGATACTAAGAGGAGTTGTACGTCTGTAGGTGAATTTCTACTTCACCATTTGGTGTCCGGTTTTTAGGGAAGGAGGTTATTTCAAATCATAAGGTTTTTTTCAGAGCAAGCACGAACTAACATTGCCAACAAAAGGATGTTATAAATCTTTTGTTCGGAAAACGATAATTGGTAAAAGATTAACTTAATCTTTTGCACCATGAACAGGTAACAAAAATCAGTATATAAAAGGAGGAAACATAATGTGTAACCAACCATCAAAACAAATGTTACTCGGTATTTTCGTGGTATTATTGATAATAACAACGCCCATCTATGCTGTAACAAACTACAAAATCTCCAACTACGGAGGCGGACACCAGATATGGTTCGAAGCCGAGGATTTCGACGAACGCAATCCCGACAGTGATCAGTATTTCCCGGTTGTTGATGTGGCGGACGCGTTCGGTCAGGCAATTAACAGGACAGGCGGCTCCGGCGGTATGATTCGCTGGACATTCGATATCAGCGACACCGATGGCACGAGCGGCACCTGGTATTTTTGGGCGCGCGTTTTGAATCCGGACAATCTGTCGGATTATATGCTCGTGGAGGGTGATCCCGGTGACGCAGAGATCCCCGCAGAACCCCCATTCCCGGGAGGCGATGGAACAGCGCCATTCGTTAATGATGATGACCGAGTCTTCGAGGAAACGATTGATCCCTGGGGTTGGTGGGGAAATGACCAGGGAAGCACCAAAGAGCTTCAAAATGGTGAGAACTCGATGTACATCTTTCACAGACAAGGTGATGATACCGCGTTCTGGGATGTCTTCGTGTGGACGGATGATCCCGGCTATAGGCCAACCGATGAGGATTATGAAAATGCCCTGACATTTCTTCCCGGCACCGCCTATAATCCAAGTCCGGCTGATGAGGCTGTGCTTGAGGATACGTGGGTGAGTCTTAACTGGTCACCGGCAAAGACTGCCGTTTCGCACGATGTGTATTTCGGCGAGAATTTTGACGACGTTAACGGCGGCATTGGCGAGACATTCCGCGGCAACCAGACTGAGACCTTTTATGTTGCCGGTTTTCCCGGATTTGCATTTCCGGATGGCCTTGTCTCGGGCACGACATATTACTGGCGTATCGATGAAGTCAATGACCTGGATCCGAATAGTCCGTGGAAAGGCGATGTCTGGAGCTTTATGATTCCACCAAAGATCGCCTTTGAACCCGATCCGGCTGATGCCACCGACTCTGTAGTCCTGGATGTACAGCTTATCTGGACACCGGGTTTCGGTTCGAAACTACACACTGTATATTTTGGAGACAACTTTGACGACGTAAACACTGCCACCGTAGGACTGCCCCAGGGAAATGCAACCTATAGACCCGGCCCGCTTGAATTAGCCAAGACTTACTATTGGCGCATTGATGAGTTCGACGGCATCGGTACACACAAAGGCCAGGTCTGGAGCTTTACTACTGAGGGCACAGTCGGAAGTCCGAATCCTGCTAAAGGTGCTGTGGATGTCACGCAGGTACCTGTTCTTACCTGGGTGCCGGGAGTTTTTGGCGCTTCACATGAAGTTTACTTCGGCACAGACAAAGATGCAGTCAAAAACGCCGATACAAGCTCGCCTGAGTATAAAGGTAGCGGAAACCTTGGTTCCGAGAGCTATGAACCCGGACAACTCCAGTGGGCCACAACTTATTACTGGCGCGTTGATGAGGTCAATAACGCCAACACAGACAGCCCGTGGACCGGCCCTCTCTGGAGCTTCACTACGGTAAACTTCCTTATCGTTGATGATTTTGAAAGCTACAATGACCTTGACCCCGCCGACCCGGCAAGCAACAGGATATTTATGGTATGGGTGGACGGGTTTGACAATCCGGCTATAAACGGCTCTATCGTTGGTCATGCTAATGCTCCTTTTGCAGAGCAGACTATCGTTCACGGCGATTTGCAGTCGATGCCGATGTCCTACGACAACGCTGTTGGCAAATCCGAGGCGACCTTGACACTGACTTCCAATCGTGACTGGACAGAGGAAGGTGTTGGAGTATTGTCACTGTGGTTCCAAGGTGATTCGACTAATGCCGCCGAGCCGATGTATGTCGCTCTAAACGGCAGCGCGGTGGTCACTAACGATAATCCCAATGCGGCACAGATAGGCACCTGGACACGGTGGACTATCGACCTGACGCGATTTGCAGACCAGGGCGTGAACCTTACCAATGTCAATACGATTACTCTTGGCTTTGGTAACAGGGATAACCCGGTTGCCGGTGGCTCAGGTATGATATTCTTCGATGATATTCGACTGTATCAACCGGCACCTTAAGTCTGGATTTAAGCGGCAATTTAAAATTGCGTGGTCGATATTGTAGATTTGAGTTTATTCGGGGCCTATATTGATTCGATATGGGCCCCTTTTTAATTGTCTATTAGATATTGTTTTTTCAATTTCTCTCCAAATCCCTTTCCAAGCAAACCACAAGTCCATTCGAAAGCGTCACCACGCATTCCTTTCCAGTAAGAGCTATACCCCACCGCACTGGAGTAGCAGGCAACTGGGCAGTCCACAACGACCGTCCGTTTAGAGAGACTCCTTCGGCGCTGTCGTGGTGAAGCACCACAAGTCCATCGGTACAGACAGCCAGACCGCACACGTCGGCCGCGTTGCCTGCCCAAAGAATGGAATCGTCTATAGGAATTTCCATCACATCCCAAGGTACCGTGCCCCCTCCCATTTTACCGCCGGTCCTGGGATCCTTGTTCATCAAGTCAACTATGCGGTCAAGTGCTCGCGGATCGCGAGAACAGAAAAGGCGACCATCTATCAAAGCAATGTGCCGGCCGGATGTCTGGAAATACATGCGACCCTGGTGACGTTTGAAGATGGTAGTCCTGGCGCGCTCGTTGGAGAAAAGCTCGGGGCCGGTGCTTGATGGTTTGTCACCGGGCTCCAGAAACATTTCCATTCCCGCCTCGAGTCGGGAGACAACTCGAGGATTCCTGCCGGTGTGTGCGTCCAGTGCCACGATTCCCACTGGAGCACCGCCGTTGATATACAACGTGTTGTTCTTCAACAGGATGTTTCCCTGGACGCCGAAGCTCAGTTTCGGTTCTTTCCGGTCAAGAGTGTATGCCTGTCGCCAGCGGAGACTTCCGGTAGTGACATCTACGGCAGCGACCACGGTTCCGTCTGCGGCGGTGCTTCCGGCTGCCGTGTAGGCTACTCCGTCGTCGCTAAGGACGACACCGCCAGCTATAGGCCACGCTGACATGAGACGGTCCATGATATTGACGAATCGTTTCTCGGGCGCCAATTCGGTACGTCCCAACAGCCGCCCATCGGATGCATCCAGGCAGTAAAGAACGCCATCGCACGAGCCAAAAATAACACGTCCGTTCAAGTAAACCGGTGGGTGCAGCACGGCGGCATTGGATGACGCCTGCCAAAGGATTTTTCCGTTGGTTGCGTCGAGGGCCCGTACCGTGCCGTCTGTCCCGCCCACGAAGATGCGTCCCTTGACGCACACAGGCGCAGTCAGTTCGCCGCCATGCAGACGTCGCCGCCACAACTCCTTCGCCTTTCGCCCGACAGCGGCGGGAACTGTGGCCGTACCAGCAGAGTTGGCTCGGAACATTGGCCAGTCATCTCGGGCCGCTGGCACACTTGAGACCGGCGCGTCCCACGCAGGCGATTGCACCGGCACGCTCGATCCCTTCAGTGCCGAGCGAGGGGCCATTGAGAACGTGCCGTGAATTTGCCAGCAATCGCAAGCCAGCGGCATCCAATAAAGCCGCCCATTCGCCGGCACCACCCCGTCAAAACATCCGGGACGGACGACGCCTTCGTAGTCGGCAAGTTTCCGCGCAGCAATATCGACATAAACGGTTCTGCCTTCTCCACCTCCCGGACGGTAGTAAAACTGGTTCGGTGTCACCGTCAGGCGGGTACAGGAGCCAATCACTCCCAGACTGAATTCGTCGAGAACCTTGCCCGTGAGCGGATCAACCTTTCGGCAGAAGGCCGCTGGATTGGCCACGCGAGGCACGACATAGAGAGCGTCATTGAAGAAAAATGGATGGGGAGATGGGATGTTCGACGTCCAGAGGAGTTCGCCCTTCTCTAAGCTGACGCAGATGGTATTCTTGAACGACGGTCCCGCAATGCACACCACACCATCGTTAGCCCGCGTGCAGCAGTAGGTGGCCCATCCCAGGCCCCAACCCTGGCGTTTGAGCGAACTACCGAGAGCGTTGAAGAGATCTTTGGATGTTTCGGGGCTGCGGCGCCACAACTGCCTGCCTGTGGCAGAGTCGCGAGCGGCCATGTACTTTCTCGGCGCCATCTCGAAGATGCGATTGCCCTCGACGCACAGGGCACGAGCGTCGAAAGGCTCCGACTCACTGACACTCCAGATCAACTCCATTTCGGGATACCGAAAAGCTGCCAGTCTTCTTGCCGCCCCGAAGTTGTTGGTGATACTCCGGTACTGATCGTTAGCCACGTTCCAGGGCCAGTGACCCATCTGCCCTTTCTGCCTATGCGGAGCAACTTGAGCGTCCGGTGGGCCGAATGCAGCCCAGAGAATGTTCTTCTCTTGCGCAATCCATTTCCAGTCCGTGTCGCCGGCTGAGGCTGCCTTCGCCGGAACCCTGAACTTGCCGCGCTCCTGCCCGGTTGCCGCATCCAGCATCCACAGTGTCCCGCCCTCGGCAAAAACAACCTCGCTGCCGGTAGCCAATTTCACGACATTGTGGACGACGTAGCGCGGATCAAGCGGGCGACTCCAGAGGCGCAGACCGTTATATGCGTTAAGGACCGTCAGTGTGTTCAAGAGCGGTTCTTCACGCTCGTGAAATGCGATATGCCCGGAGAAGAAGAAAATCCTCCCACCCGCAAAAAGCGTCTGATTGGGCATTGCCGCGAATACCGGATATGTTTGGAAGCGCAACTCCCCCGGCAAGCGAGCAGTTTGGTCTTGCGAGACCACATTGTTGTCCGGTCCATGGTACGGATGGTTCCATTCATCGGCGCCGGATTGAGCGGGCTTAAAGATTACCTTTCCCGAAGCAATGTAAACACCACCGGGATGCAGCACACGCAGAATTTCTTTCTCGGACGGCAGATCATCGACGCCCGGCGCCACCCACACAGCATCGGCTAAATCTCCCGCCAGCCAGAGTGACGCATCATTATCGTCCACTACATAAATCCGGTCCCCCAGGAACCCCTGCTTTCTCGCCCAATCGCGGATATTTGTCAGCCCGGATGAGGTGGTGCCTCGGCAGAAAACCGTCCATGGAGTTTGCTCGACAATACGGGTTATCGCCGGCAGGTCTCCCTCATCCCCTTGGCAAACCACGACGACCAGAGCCGGTGTCTTCCCAAGGTGCTTTGACAACTCGACAACGGCATCGTCGGCAATCGCCGAACAGCAGAAAAGCAGCGAACTCAACAGTGCAAACCATATCTTCATTTTCTTTCTCCTTGAAAATAGCTTACTCAACATTTAATCGTGAAAAATACACCTACCATATTTCTGAAAAAATGATTCCCTATAAAAATACAGGCAGTTATGTCACTAAATCCAGCGCTACAACTTCGTGATCCAGAATCGACGGTACAGTAAGCGAGACAATGTCATCCTTAGTTTGATAATCCGGGCTTGTACCACTGACAAGCAGGTGGATTTTCTTCACTTTCGTATTTCGTGGAGTTTTTATCTGAAGTTTTTGCTCGCCGATGCGAATAAACTCTCGGAACGGCCCTTTCATCATCATAGCGTTGGTAAGATTAACAAGATGAACAGTCATTGATTGTTTCTGCCGCCATACGGTCACATCAAGAATTCCGGGGCCTGTTACCTTAACGGGCGGTTCTTCATTTGCAGCCCAGTTTATTATGTTCCTCAGAAGTCTGCCATGATCCACATTCATGATTTCCCAAAATGTCCGGTCAATATCCCAGGGAATGTAAGCAATCCGGCTTTCTCCCAATTCTCGCAAATACACTTCCCGGATATCAGTTTCCGGCTTTCTCGGATAAACATGTTCCATCGGCAGGTCGGGATAAGTTGGAATCAGTGTCACTGGAGAGGGGAAATCCAGGTTAGGTTGTACATCCAGTCGCCAAACTCCGTTAATGATACGATATGCATCTTCAAGTCCACTTAAGACAGGATGGAACCGGCCTGTTTTCAAATTGCTCTTTAGCCTTAGATACGAGTTCTTCATCGGCCCTTCGACCCGGTCGTTATATGACAGGCCAAACAAATCGGCAAGGCCGAAATTCTGCCGCTTTTTACCATCCTGGTCGTACAGCGATGTTTCGAAGGTGGCAACTAAACTTCCTCCGCTTTTCACGTATTGCCTGAGCTGCTCGCACTGCGTTTTGGAAAGAGCGGCAATGTTCGGAAGAATCAGTAACTTGAACGGTTTCAGATGTTCAGCATCGAGTAATCGGTCGTTGACCATCTCGAACGGTACACGTGCTTCGACGAGGGCATGGTACATCCCCAGCTCATGACCGTTACTGCCCTGCTGCCACTTTTCACCTCCATAGTGTTTTTCGGTCTGTTCCGAATAGACCATTGCCGTGCGGGCGAGCGGCGCAATATTTCTCAAATAAGGCTCCACCCGATAATGCCACTGATAGATCCTTTCAACAACCTTAAGCCAACGCTTGTCGTAGATTGTCCCCGAGAATTTGACAAACCATGGGCGCATATTGTTAGCAGTACCTTCGGCCACCCATATTCGGATTTCCGGTTCACTCTGCACGGAATCCTTCCACCGGTAACGTTCTTCCAAACCAATACTGAATATGCCGCCAAGAGGTTTCATTCCCATTGTTGCACGCAGCTCTTTCGCCCGCTTCCCATTCGACCAGGGAGGAATGACGCCCCTCCTTGCCTGATGATCGGTGAAGAAGATATCAGACAAAGCACCTGTTACGACGTTATCCGGAAATCCATTGGGAATATACCTCGAAGTGGATTTGACCTTGCGGATTGTCTTGTCCCACAAAAACCACAACTCTTTTAATCGTTCAACTCGCCACCGCGAGTATTTACGATAAACCGGATCATGACGCTCGCTCGTCCGGGGCAGATCCATCCCGGAAAACGACTTAAAATTTCGAACGCAATGCTCACAGTAGCAAAGTCCGTGACCTGCCCAGCGATTGGAAAAAATCCCATCCAGTTGATATAATGTCATAATCTCTTTATGAACCTGGGTCATGAACTCGAAGTTGTATGGGCCGAGCGCACATGTGACCCACAATTCCGGATTCGACCAATGGCGCCGTTTCTGTCCTTTCGAATCGACGGCGATCCAATCCGGATGAGCCTGATAGACGTTATTCCAAGTCGCGTGCGGGTCGGTTCGGGCGATTACCGCCATTGACATTTTGCGACATCCCCGGACGAGATAACCGAACGGGTCGGAATCTCCAAGCCACGCACTTCGATGGTGCATGGAGACTTTTGTGGGGTAGTACGCTACCGCACCCCCAGCGCTTAAACAGGCGGCATCGGCGTGGATACGCTTGAAGTAATCCAGCCAGAAATCCGGGTCGAAGCGACCGGGATCGTTTTCCACCAGGACCAATTGAGCCCAGCGCATTGGGCGATCAAACCAAGGCTCTTGATTCTCTTTGGCGGTTGCCCACGGCGATCCCAGCACTGCGTATGCCCCCGCAACCACTGACGTTTTCATGAAATCTCTTCGGTCCATGGTTACTTTATTCCTCCATATTAACTCATCTTAGAGTATATATAGGTCTTCATATCCGAATCTTTTCAGAACCTGTCGTCTTTTTCATCAGTTCGATGACTTTTGCTTCGTCAACCTCTACGCCCAGGCCATGCCCAACCGGCACCGTCGCAGAACCGTCCTTAATTTCCAGCGGGCTGGTGAGAACATCAGAAGTAAGAAATTGCGGGCCATTGAGTGCAACTGGCTTTTTCAGGCCGTATGCACCATAAAGTGCCAATGCTGCGGCCATAGAGATATCCGGATCTGTCAGCCCGCTGCCCAGCCACATAAGCCCTTCATCCAGAAGCATTTCAATCTGCCTTTTCGCAGGAGCCAATCCGCCGCAGCGAGATGGTTTCATCGCCACGCCGTCGAGCATCTTAAGACGAATAAACTCGGAAAGTTCGACCGGGGAGACAATACCCTCGTCCATTAGAATCGGCAAAGCTCCTTGCTTTTTTAGTGCCTGGTAACCGCTGATGCGATTGGGTCTCAGCGGTGCTTCGAACACATCGACACCGGCATCTGCCAGTTTCGGTGCGACCGCCAGAGCGGCGGCCTGGTCATAACCTCCATTAGCATCCGCCCACAAAAAACCCTCCGGTGCTCGTTTACGGACCAATCTGGCAAGAGCAATGTCGAACTTCGAGTCAGGTGCCACTTTAATATTGAAGTTTGAGTACCCGCGCTTATAACCGGCGTCGATAACTTCCTCGGCTTCATCAAGCGTCCGGGCGTTAACCGTCCAGCTCAGCGTCAGCGGGCCACCTCGCGGCCGATTCCACATCTGCGACAGGGACTGGCCTTTGAGCTTACCGGCCAAATCGTGCAGGGCTATATCCAAGCCGGAACGGGCTATCGGCATCGCAGTAGAAAAACCCGGAGCCAGGGCAAAATCCATTGCCTTATGAGCCCCGTCAATGTCCAGAGGATTACGTCCTATCAGGGCAGGACCCAGATAATCTCGCAATACAATTTTGGCCGTTCCCAGAGTCTCGTAACTCCACATTGGCGAAGGAATACTCTGGCCCCAGCCAACTACACCTTCATCGGTGGTAATCTTGACTATAACCGCACCGCGACCGTACGCGTCGTCCGGACCGATGAAAAACTTAAAGTATCCTTTCGTTGGATAGCGAACAGTAAACAACTCGATATATTCAATTTTAGGATTGGACTGTTTCGTATAAGCAACCATGTTGATAAACCCCAAAGACATAACGACCGAACCTTGAATAAATTTACGCCGGCTAAGTTGTGTTGAATCATTGGACATAATAGAAAAAGTAAAACCAAAACAAGTTTTATCACAGAGACACTTTACGGCCGGATACATTTACCTGTCTGATGTCAAGTTCGCCTGATTTCATTTCTACGAATGGTTTTCCGTCTTTTAGGCCGGCAGTACCAAAACCGCTTTCGGCAGAGAAGAAACTGCGGAAATTGTCGCCAATTTTCGAATCGATATAAAGTGTCTTTTCGATCGCATCGTAACGCAGGCCTGTAAGGCCCTGCAGCAGACCATAGCTGGACAAGGCTCTCGCGTACCAGTGACCACATTCGTACTCGTTGAAAGGATTCCGAATACGCCCATCATATCGGTCGCGGCATACTCGCACGACCTCAAGCCCTTCTCGTACCACGCCTTCGAGCATCAGGTGGGAGGCTACCTGGTATTCAATACCGGTCCATACTTCGTCGCTGTAAACGAAGGGGATAGATAGCTCTCCGCCTCGGGGCCAGGTACACAGAAGCAGGCCGCCGTCTTTACCCAGCGCAAAAGCAGGCCGTTGCGGATTGGCATGGTCAGAGAGATCGTGCTTGAGATTATACTTGTGAACAGCGATTAAATGGCTTTTAACCTTTTCGGCATCTACGATTTCGCCGAGTCCGGCCGTGCGCGCAATCCAGAAACCCAGGACACCATCCGACAGACAACCCGTACCGTATTGGTACTTGGGACCCTGTGTATTAAGCATGTTCACGATGTGGTTATAACCCGGCCCATTTTGTGAAGTATTGAGCGGATTAAACTTGGCATTCAAACCTTCTGTTTGGATTTTTTGGTAGAAGTACTCTCCGTTGTAAAGTTCTCTCTCAAGGAACTTTTTCCCTTTAACCAACAACTTGCGATAACGGGAGACATCCTCATTCATTGCTTTGCCCATATCTACCGCCCCAGCAAGCGCACCGAGGTAGAAACTGGAACAGTGCCCGTCCGGGCCCCAGTATTCAATATCATATGTGTTGTGGTGGGGCTCTTCCAAAACGCCCTTACCTCTGGGATCCCAGGTGTTAATGCAGTAGTCCAGGCTGATTTTGACTTTAGGCCACAATCCTTTGAGCCAGAGCGTATCCCCGGAAATGCGCCATTCACGGTAAACTTTCATAATTCCGCCGAGCTGCCCATCGGAAGCGGCATGAAAATCGTGTGTGGTAGGCCGTATGGGCAAAGCTGTTCGAAAAATCTGATGTCCGCGTTCATCCTGGCTTTCGGTAAACTCTGTCTCCCGCAGAGTCCTTTCAAGTGAAGGAAATAAATGAGGTATCGCC
>VRUK01000077.1:13808-28891 GCA_019456195.1 Planctomycetota bacterium
TCCTGAGCATAATTCCATACATGCGTACAGGTACCGTGGCAACAACCCCGCTCATCACTGCAACCCTCGAAACACCAGAGCCGACCGTTCGCCTGTCTGAGGACTGTTGGGGTTTTGAGAATAGTCAGGTTGGCTGAAACGGCCTCGATAACTTCGGCAGGGAGAGTTGAGTCATAAAAAGTGTCGGTAAATAAAGCTGTTTTACGGCGCAAATCGTTATAGTTGCGTCGCCAGTAGCGTGCGACTTCCCGACCGTCCTCGAACCGGCCGGCATACCAGGGAACGTAGTTACCGTGGCAATCACATTCACTGTCTTCGCAGTCAGCAGCTTCAGGCGCATCCTTACCCAAACGCAGGCTGGTATTGGGCACATACCAAACGAACATCAAACGCACGGTTTTTTCTTCTCCCGGTTTCAATTTGAAAGGCACAAACAAAGATGCACCGGGACACGCTCCATCAACCGGTGGGTTTTCGAGCAGTCGAGCCTCCTGAATGTTCTTCCAGGCAAGGGTAAGAGAATCCCACCAGCCGCCCTTAAACCAGCAGTAGTCAACAACCACATTGTTGTCATCGACAAACAACGCAAAAGAACCTTTATTTTCAGGCTTTTCCTCCGTTCCTTCCTGGCTGAGGACAAAACCGTTTCGGATAGGTAATATCGTGTTTCCATCTTTGCCGATAGCCATAAAGTTTTTTGTATTGTAAGAAAAAACAGCATCGATAGTCTTGCCTGAAACATTGTGGAAACTGTACTCCAGCGCCCCAGCCGGCAGAGAGGCATTGTCCGGATCTCCGGGAATAAACGGGCTCCAGCCGGTAACTTTGATTTGCAGCGGCACTTCACGGTCTTTCAGGGTAACTATTCCAAAAGGAAAACGTGCCAGAAAGGAGGCTTGTTCAAATCTTGGCAGGCCATAACTGGTTCCGGCTGCGCCGTTACCCGTATTGGGGGAACCGAACACCTTCCAGGCTGGTACCGGGCCTTCCAGAACTTTGGCAACATTTTTATTAGCTCCCTTTATACAAAGGGCAGCGAATGAGCAAGGTTCGTTGAAAACCTGCATCGTATTTCTAACCGAAACATGGGAAATGGCCCCGGTTCCCTCCAGGCAGATCATGCCGGCGCCGATTCCGCCAATAGGAAAGGCAAGCCGATTCAAATTATCGCCCTCGTACCGTCCGTTGTACTTTCGATTCTGGGCATGAACAGTTACTGTACTGAGCAAGCCGAAGAGACCGACCAGAAAAATAATCAGATACAACCTAAGCTTAGAGTTATTGGTACACATGATTTACCTCCTAATTGAATTCAAGTAAAATACTTTCTTAGCAAGCTAAGATACCAAAATTATTTCGAAACTGCAACTAATAGTCTTTTAATCCTGAAACTCAGCCGGTAACCCGTCATTTACATAAAAGGCTACTTCTGATAGTGTTAATACTGCACCGAAGTTGTATTGAATCGGCGGCAACAGGTATATTCTATAGGAGGTAAGCACTTACAGATGGGAAAGCATAGACTAAATGAGATAAAACTGGGATTGGTGATATTTGGGATATTTCTGTGCAATTCCACAGAGGGCAAAATCTGGCACGTTTCCCAGAAAAATTTACCGCGGATTGGTACAGACATTCAGGTACGTTCCATCGGCGAGGCAATCTCGCGATTGGCGGCTGGTGATACGGTAATAATTCACGGTGGTGTCTATCGCGAGCAAGTTACTGTCGAGCAGAGCGGCACAGCCGAAAAATCCATTACAATACAAGCCGGGGCTGGAGAGTTTGTAGTTGTCACCGGCGCGGACCGGCTTACCCGATGGCAAAGGGTCGAGGGTAACGATTCTATTTTCTTTGCCGATTGGCCCCATAGTTTTGTGACATGGAACAAGCACAACTCACACCCATCGGACGACTATCACAAACTGATCGGCAGATGCGAGCAGGTGTTTGCCGACGGCTATCCACTTAAACAGGTCCTTGAAAAGCAGAGACTCAGCCGTGGGACCTTTTTTGTTGATCTTAACACAAAGCGTCTCTATGTGTGGGACAGCAGTAACAGAGATATCAGCAGCAAAAAAGTAATGGTAGAAGCTTCAGTGCGCAGTACTATCTGGACCTGTAAGGCAGATCATGTACGGACAAAAGGCATTCGCTTTCGGTACGCTGCCAACCGCGCGCAGCATGGAGCCGTAAACTTCTCAGGTGATGACAACGAGGTTGAAGATTGCACGTTCGAATACTCCAATTCCTGCGGGGCCAAATTCACAGGAGAGAGGATTACCGTTCGCAACAGCGTCTTCCAATATAACGGTCAGTTGGGTTTCAGTGTCGGCCGTGCGCACGGGCTCCTGATGACAGACTGCATAGTAACAAACAATAACATTAAGGGATTCGATCGAGGCTGGGAGGCAGGCGGTAACAAAATCGTTTTTACAAGGGCTGCAATAATTGAGAACAGCATATTCACAGAGAACAGGGGCCACGGAATCTGGTTCGACATCGGCAATGAGAAGTGCGAAGTGCGGAATTGTTTGATTTCAAACAACGAAAACGCAGGTATTTTTTACGAGATTTCTTACAGTCTCCACGCCCACGACAACGTGATAGTCGGCAACGGATTCGCATTTACCCCGTCCGCATGGGGAGCTAATGCGGGTATAAGCATATCCAGCTCACCATATTGTCTCATCGAGCGTAACCTTCTGATTGGAAACAAAGAAGGATTAAGTTTTCGGGAGCAGAGACGTTCTACACCACTAATAGAAGGCGGTTCGGAACCAGTCTGGAACCATAACCAGACGGTTCGCAATAATGTGTTAGCATATAATCGGGATGCACAGGTTTGGGGGTGGTTTGACATAAACGATGAGCGGCACTGGCCAAAGTCAATGCAGGAAGGCTCCGTGAATAAACAGGGCCAAACTGACAGCAATCCGGCAAGGGGACTGCCCTCTGGTTCGGCGCTGGCGGATCTGGAACTAAATTTTCGGGACAATATATACTGCCCCGGGCCGGGACAGGGGCTTTTCAATTGGGGAGTAACCTGGAAAAAACACAAGAGATATCTGGATCTCGAAACCGTGCATCGCGAGCTATCTTTAGGGCGTGGGAGCCGGGTTGTGGATATCGGTATTAAGGACTTCCACAAGCTGGATTTGCGAGTTTCAAAGGACAGTCCCGTAATACTAATGCAATGCTATCCAAAGGGAAATGTACCGGGTGTTCGACTGGGAACTCACTCACAATGACAACGGATAGCATCAGGGGCCCCCTCTCTGCACACAAGGAGCCATAGGGCAATCTATCTGAAAGAAACAACCGCCTTACCCCCGGCCTTGTTGAGGTCCACTATCTTCTCCTGTCTATCAGCAGTGACACGGTGTTTGCCATAAAATGCTTGCACACGACACTGTCCGTTTGTATTCGCCTCGCCATTCCACTTTGTCCACCACTGCTTGAATACCAGTTCACGATACGCATCTGCGGCGGGAGTTGGTGTCCAGTCACGCCGGTACAGTGAGGATTGCGGGATCCAGTTTGCGCCTTCCCAAAAGCCCCACATGAGTATCCCATGCACTGCAGGATTAGCAAAGCAGATGCGGTAGTAGTCGGTAATCGCCTCGGCCTTTGCACGTTCCTCATCGGGTGTGAGCTTAATATTCCGGCGCTGGTTAAAGCGGGAGCGCTGGCCCGGGATATTGAATTCTGTGATACGAATAGGCAGGCCGATTTTTCCTAATTTGTCAAGCGCCCCACGCAGAGCATTCGGGTCAAAAGACTCTCCGTGCAGATGTCCCTGTACACCAATCCCGCTAATCGGCGCTCCCTCCCGAAGCAGCCCTTTGATATGAGTAATATAATCATCCAACCGCTTACCTGTCAAAACATCGTAATCGTTAACGAACAATCTCGCCTCCGGATCTTCCTGCCTGAACCATTCGGCCATCTGTTTGGTGATACCCGGCCCCAGACGTTCGGCATAGTAGTTGCTATGAATCATCTCGTTATTGAGATCATACTCGGCAAAACGTCCACGATATCGACGGGAAATGGTCGCAGCCCGGGTCTTTAGAGCTTCACTCAACTGCTCATCATTAAATTGCTTGAGCCAATTCTGAACTCTGCCGGGCACACCCCAGAATACACAGTGCCCGCGCAACGGGATGCTGTGTTCGGCAGTCCATTCCAAAATCGCATCTACGACCGCATAATTAATCCGGCCCTGGTTCCGCTCCATCGAACCCCACTTCAATGCGTTTTCAGTAACAGCCGAGTTGAAGTTCGCCAGGAACACCTCTTTATACTTTCGTTCAACCTCAGGATTAAACCTTCCGCTGAATGCTGATGATGAAATCGCAGCTCCAAACCAGAACTCGTGTCGAAGCTGTTCTACCTGCACCCGGGACCCAGGCTTTGTCTCAATAACTAATGTTCCCATGCGATGTTGTTGAATCGCCTTACTGATGTCACTTGCGTTTGCGCTGAGCTGAAATGAAGCAAATATGCACGTTATGGCAATTGCCATCTTAATCTTAGACCAATTCATCGTAATATTCTCCTTTTCTATCATGCAACTATTTAGCACTGGATAGTCTGCATTAAATTCTTATTCCATCAGTCACAGCAGCAGGACACTCTTAAAACAGGCTCCACAAAATCAATTATCCCGAACGTTGTAGGCTAAGAGCTTATCTGAATATCGCACATAAAGTCGTCCGCCGCAAACGACCGGATGAGCCCAAAAATAACCCCGGCCTTCCTTTGGCAGGCGAAATGAACTTACCGCATCCCAACTCTCGGAAGACGCTTTTACAAGCGACATTACACCTTTTTCATCCAGGCAGTAGAGCCGACCATCTGCGAAAGTCAGAGACCCTTTACCAGGAGCCTGCCACATTTTATTACCGGTATCGAAATCCAGACAGAACCAGCCACGGGCATTATGGCCGGAGCCATAAAGATGACCATTGAGAAGCAACACACCCCCGTGATGATTGTCTAATAGATCACTTTTCCACACCTGCTCTACAGAAAATTTACCGCCAGCCTGTCGTTTGGGACGTAATAGAATGCTCCCCCCGCCATAGCCGCTTGAAGCATATACAAGACCGTCGCTCACTATCACATCCGTTGCGCTGTTGTTACGTTGATTACCAAAAGTGTAGTCCCAGAGTATCCGCCCATTCTCCGGTTCAAAGCCAAACACACGTTGAGCACTCATTGTAATGACCTGCTCGACACCATCAATGCGTGCCACAACAGGTGAACAGTATCCGACCGGGTCTTTTATCTGGTTGTTGGCCCACAACGTTCGTCCTGTACTCTTCTCTAAGGCTGCCACAAAGCCATCAACCCCGCCCGGACAGCAAAAAATGGCATCTCCGTGAATCAGCAGAGATTCGCTTAATCCATATTTTGGCCGCTCTGCTTTGAAAGTTTTGAACAGGTTTATGTTCCACCTTTCCCTGCCCGTACGAACATCAAATGCAGTAAGCTGTCCCATTTCAGACAGGTGATAAACCGTGTCCCCATCAACACTCGGAGTGCCCCGGGAACCCGCATGAGGTACTGCCCAGGGTTGTTGCTTGGAGGCCTGCCATGACTGTCCGTTCAGTCGCTGCCACAATTGCTTTCCATTCAAGTCCAGGGCCGTTACGTATGTCTGTTTGTCAATCATGCCGGCCGTAAGAATGCGCCCCCCCGCTATCGCCACTGAACTGAATCCATGTCCGATACCGGAAGCAGTCCATAATAACTCAGGACCATCTTGCGGCCAGGTCTGCATAAGCCCTGTGTCGGTCGAAAGATTGTTGCGTTGTGGTCCATGATAATAAGGCCAAATAATTTTATCGCCGGCTAACGCTGTAACAGATACATTCAGAACCAATAAAAGCGTAAATCTAAGACGGAACATTTATCCTCCTCTTAAATTTTTCACACCATTCTCACTTGGATCAGTGATAGCGGCCATCTTTATTCCCTTATTTTCCTGAACCAAATGGTCCGAACTACGACAAAAGTGTATCGGATAATGCATATACGAGCAAATAGTTTATTCTGCAATATGGAGTTTGTTCTTTCCGTTGGATATATAAAAGTTCAAAACAGTTATTAGAAGAGAATACTTGACAGCCGCTATGCCCATTTGCATAATCACCGAAGAACAAGCAAAATGCGTTGTTTGCTATCAATTATTGCAGGAATAAAGAAAATATTTCATCTGATTAAAGAGACACAAATCATGAAAAGAACAAAAGAGACAATCCGATATTTCCTTATAGTTGGCGCCTTGGTTCCGCTATTTACAGAAGCTGCTTTGGCTCAGGGCGACACGGAAGGTTTGGCACTGCCCGCTCTGAAAGAATATCGAATCGAAAGAAGCATTTCCGCCGAGGCACAAAAGTGTATCGATTGTCACTCGAAACTCAAGCCCGGTATTGTTGCCGATTGGTCGGACAGCAGGCATGCGCATGCAAATATCACCTGTATTGACTGCCATAGAGCCGGGGCCGCTGATGCGGATGTAAGTGTAAAACACCTTGAACAAACCAAGACAAGAATCTCAGCTATTGTATCACCGAAAGACTGTTCGCGATGCCATCCGCATGAGGCCGCCCAATATGCAAAAAGCAAGCATGCAAATACTCTCGAAATAATCTGGAAGATAGATCCGTGGATGAGAGAAGGAATGAACAACGCAATCGAAAGGCGAATCGGCTGTTATCATTGTCACGGCAGCGTAGTGAACGTAATAGACGGCGGCCTTGACGCCAGGACATGGCCAAACGTTGGGGTAGGACGGATAAATCCTGACGGCAGCAGAGGGAGTTGTTCGAGCTGTCACACTCGACACAAATTTTCCCTCTCTGAGGCAAGGAAGCCGGAAGCCTGCGGGCAATGTCACCTTGGCCCAGACCACCCACAAGAGGAAATTTTTAACGAGAGCAAGCACGGGGCTATTTATCATGCAGAAGGCGACGAGTGGAATTGGGATGCGGCACCGGGTACATGGACCCCCGGCATCGATTATCGCACCCCTACCTGTTCGGTTTGTCATATGTCCGGAGTTCAGGATGTACCTGCAACACATGACGTAACCGAACGTTTGGCGTGGGAAACCCAGGCACCGCTGACGGTCAGGCCGAACCAATTCAAGCCTATGCCCGCCAAAACCGACTGGAAAAAAGAACGAGAAAAAATGAAAAAGGTCTGTTTGGCCTGTCATTCGTCTCGGTGGACCAACGCACATTTTGAAAATCTTGATGCTGTAGTTACGAATTATAACGAAGTTTATTATAAACCAATGAAAAAGCTGATTGACGAGCTTTATGAACAAAAGCTGCTTAGTAAAGAAAAGCCGCTCGATGAGAAACTTGAAATAGACTTTTATGAATTGTGGCATCATGAGGGTCGCCGAGCGAGGTTTGGTGCGGCAATGATGGCGCCGGATTATGCCTGGTGGCATGGATTCTATGAACTCAAAAAGAGATGTATGACTATCGAGGAACAGGCCGAGCGTCTGCTGCAAACTAAAAAGCCGGCTAAAGTGTTCGATGTTAAAGGAGCAGGCGGCGATACCACCAGGCCGGACATTGATCGTTAAAATAGGTAAGCATTTTTTGGGTTTGAATTGGGTTTGTTTTGGCTTTAATTGGGTTTGAATTGGCTTTGTTTTTGGCTTTATTGGCTTTGAATTGGGTTTGTTTTGTCTGAATAACCAATTGTCCATTTTTTCGTATTTGCTTGTCATAAAAGAGTTTACATTCATTTTTGTGTACTTGACATTGGGTTTGTTTTGCATAATTGAGTGTATCTGGAAATATGTTATAATTGTAGAGTGCCTAAAGTGAGCTAAAGTTGGATAATTGATGCTCATGGTTGGTAATTCCCCTAAGGATTTTCCGTTTCGCTCCAATATTGACTCGGCCAAAAGACGGTCATTAACGACTGGATCCCCGATTACGACATTCGAGGACAAGCTCAGTGAGGGGGAAAAAGTCGTCCCTCTATAATTAGACGAGTGTGCACTTTTGAGCCGAAAATTTGGCTATTTTTTTTGGTTTGTTGCTCGTAAGTTGTTAATTATAAAGGAGATAAAAATTTTTGAAATATTTTATTTTTGTTTTTGAGAGTGAGCGTTTTGAAACGAAAATTCATTGAATTTTCTATTAGCCTATAGCGTAGAGCGTACAGCGTTCAGCGATTAGTGTATAGTGTATAGCATTGCTTGTACTCGTAATGAGCCGGTTATTTGGATAAACTCTAAGATGCAACATCTTTTAAGCTGATGAAATTGTTTATTTTTGTTAGAAATCGGTGATTTTTAGTTGGTTTTTAGTGTTTTTTGTCGAAAATTGATGAAAAACGGCCAAAAGAGGTTTTATTTGTCCCGCATTTTGGCAAAAGCAATTGCATGTGCACTCAAAGAAGTGGCAAAGGCCTTGAAGTTCACTTCTTTATTCGGTTCAGAGTACTCACCGTTTAGGCCGTTATCCCGATCTGACAACAGCAAACATGCCGCATCATATAAACGTTCGCGTACCAGACGCTCACAGAACAATTCATACCGTTTAGCATAAGATGATTCTTTGAATTCTTCAAATACTTCGAAATGTGGTTCTGATACCTGTACCGGTGATTGTGATTTTGGTGCATTTTCCAAGAGCATTAACCAACCAAGCCAAGGTTTTCGAGAAGGTTTGAACGCGCCTTCACGGTAAGCAGTCCATACATCTGTAGCACTTCCTAATGCTTCCTCAACCCGGTTGTTGAAGTTGTTACCGAAAGATGGACCTACATGGGATTTGAATTCAATGACTGCTAACAATTGATCATCTACAACAGCAACCAAATCCCAATCTTTGGTAGGCCTAAAATAACCCGGAAGAACAGTTTTCTTCGTGTAAATTTCATGATTTGCTATGCCTGCATCTTCAAGGATTACAGCAAGTAAACGAATAAAGCCGTCAAGTTGTGCACCACCAGTTACAGCACTTCGGTTACCAGCATCCTTGTTACCAGTTGCAGAACCCTGATTCTCATGTTGTTTAAATCTGGTTCTCCAAAAGCGTTCAACTGCTGCTGATATTTGATCTGTGTAATCCATTTTATTCCTTCTTAATCGTTGTTGTAATTTCAGTATGGGAAAACAGAGAATCCGTAGCCTTGCGAATGCGTTGTTCAGCAAGTTCAAAATAGTGCGGGTCAATCTCAACACCGATACTGTTCCTTCCCCATTTGGCAGAGGAAACCGTTGTTGTTCCAGTTCCCATGAATGGATCAAGTACCGTATCACCTACAAAAGAAAACATTCTAATCAAACGTTCTGCTAATTTTTCGGGGTATGGTGCGGGATGGTTACGGGTGGATGTGCCAGTTACACCAGACCATATCGACTGGAACCATTGCTTATGGTTTTCATTGGATATGATGGAAAGTGTACGGATTGCAATCGATGGTTTACGGTAACCACCGTGTTTACGTTCCATCAAGATGAACTCAATATCGTTTTTAATTACACCATTAGGTTCATACGGCTTGCCAAGGAACCCGGCACCGTTTCCATTAGATTCATATTTTGCATTGGCAATCTTGTACCAGATGATAGGAGCAAGGTTGTCATAGCCTATCTTTCTGCAATGCTCCTGAATTGAAGCATGTAATGGTATAACGGTATGCCTTCCATTGTTCTTCCTACGGGACAAACACACATCACCAACCACACAAACTAATCTGCCACCGGGAACCAACGTCCGGTAACAGTGATTCCAAACCTTGTCCAGCTCATTCAGGAAGCGTTCATAATCTTCAACTTCGCCTAATTGGTTTTCGTTATCCCGGTATTTCTTCAAAGTCCAATATGGGGGGGATGTAAGTATAAGGTGAATAGATTCATCATTGATAAATGACAAACTACGGGCATCAGCTTGATAAAGATTGTGGATGGTCGGTATCTGCTGGACTGCTGATTCAATTTGTTTTAATAACATTTTATTTTTAGCAATACGGGGAATATCCTTTTGAGGATTTTCAAGCACCGATACTGCTTGTGGCAGATAATCAATATAATCTTTGGTTACGGCCGTCAACATGTCAATTTATATCCTGATTTCCCGTAATTGTTTTAATCATTTGTTTTATACCTCACAACAATTCTGTATAAAACGCCAAATACAGACTTCTTTCTCCTTATATAACAAGTTCCCGTTGCTTCTTCAATACTCGTCAAATCTCTTGCGCTTCAACGAACTATGTCTTTTCGTCCTCTCCGGCTGATTCATACTGTTTGAACCATTGTTGGAATCTGTGGCTAGAACATCCATTCCAGATACTTTGTTTCTTTATCGTTTCCTTGGACCAACCAACAGCATATCCGAATAATTTAGATTCTACTGCTATAGCCTGTCGTTTCGTAGCCGGTGAGTCTTCACTCAACCAAGCCTGTGGATTTCCATTTGTCATACCATTATCAGACAGCCAATCTAACTGTGTTATTCCATCACGACAGTCTTTATTTCTAATAATAGCTAAAAAAAGGGCCGTAACCGCATGAACAGTACACTCTAATGTTGCTACATTTTCGCTTACCAGACGATTATGTTTGATCTTTTGGTATGCTTTCCACCATTCCGGCGTAAATGCCTTCTTCCATTGTTCCTTCTTATATGAAGTTGCTGGCAGATTGTCCCAAGATTTAAAAGGCTGAATTCGTTCTGGCTCTTGACCCCAAAAAACTACCCATTTGGGAGCCATACATTCTCCGTAATATTCAAAATAATCGCTGATGTTTAGTCCTTTTTTAACGAACTGAGAATTTTTTGCCTCATAAAACCATAAAGAATCGAGTTGACTACATACTTCATGAAGGATCGTTACAAGCTTAGGTGACCAAACACTTTTATGCTCTGAGCAGTAGGGGATATATCGCAACACATCCTGAAGCATATCTTCGGCGTCAACATACCAGTTAAGAACGCTGTTGCCAATATTTGATGCCATTAATCTTCTCTACATTTCCTAATATTTACAAACCTTCTATCACCCTTACATTGACTTACACAAATAAGTTAATTCTTTCTTAGTAAATCTTATTCGTTAATCTTTGTAACTTCCATACGAATTTGGCTGACAAGTAATTCTCTCGTTCCATTCAATTTTCATATCTCTTATCTCGCTGCACTCTTCAAGATGTCCGCCTTACGCATTTAGTGTAGAAAATAACATAAAGAAAGTAAAACGTAAAACAGGGAAAATACAAATCAAAAGTCAAAAAGTCTTCTCTGGTCCCGGATTCCGGAAGACGGCAGAATGTCGAATCATGGGGTAGAATGATGGAATTGGTTTTGGAAAAAAGTTGCCTTGACAGATGAAGCTGTTAAAATTGGAGGGAGTGCCATGAATTTTAGTCGATTACAGGAGGAAGGCTTTATGTTTTTGCCTATTAACTTTAAACGCTTCATAATTTTGTTCTTTGCTCATATCCTTTTTACAGTTTCCGCATTCGCTCAAAGTCAGGTGATATGGTCTATTGGTAAATCGGATAACAGCGCGGCGGAGTTTGCCCTGTCGCCGGGGAGCTATGGGAAATTCTTAGAGAAGGATTTCGGCTGGGAAGACCGGTATTTTCTTGTCGGGCATTCGCAGGCAGGCAAGGACTGGCCTTACATTATGCCGGGACCGTCGGACAGTTGGGGCGGGACGAGCGGGACGGCCGGCCGCCGCACGCATGTGCTCAATATTCTTTTCGGGCTACAGGAGGTTCCAGCGAGCGGCAACTGGAAACTCGTTATCGATCTACTCGATACCAACCCAAAACGGCCGCCTTTGCTCAAGGTCAGTGTGAATGAATACGCCGTGAAGTTTTCCCTGCCTAAAGGCGGTTCAGAGGCCTCGGCGACGGGGGACACAAAATTGTCCAGGGAGCATGTGATCGAGATTCCTATCGAGCCGGGTGTTATCCGGAAAGGCGGCAATGAAATCCGCCTGGCGATTCTTGCCGGAAGCTGGATGGTGTTCGACCAGGTGCGGCTCGAAGGCCCTGAAGGCGCCGTTAAGGAGCCAATTCGAGATATCTTCATTCGTAACGTTCGTCCCGCTGATTACGAAACGTTGGAGGCCGGTGGGCGTGCGCAGCCTCTGCTGATAGACGTCGAGCATATCAATGGAGAGCCTGAACTCAGCGTGCGAATCGACGGGAACTCTATCTTCACAGAAACCATCGAGCAAGGCCGGTACACGTTTGAGGTACCCATGCCGGCCGTATCTTCGCCGACGACGAGCAGCTATGAGATTTTAGTTGATGGGGAGGTATTAGAGAAAGGGAAAGTGCGCCGCGGGCGGCAGCAACTGATAACGCCGGCAGAATATGTGGACACACGGATCGGCACGGCACACTCCAGATGGATGATCGCACCGGGGCCGTGGATGCCATTTAGTATGGTGAAGCTCAGCCCGGACAACCAGAACTCGGGATGGCAGGCAGGCTATGAGCCGAGTTTCGAGAACATCGGAGGTTTCAGCCACATTCACGAATGGACGATGGCCGGGGTCTCTATGATGCCAACAACCGGCCCGCTTGAAATTCGGCAAGGCGACCAGAGCAACCCGGATTCAGGTTATCGCTCGCGTTTCGACAAGTCGTCCGAACAAGCTCCTATCGGCTATTATTCGGCCAGACTGACGGACTACGGAATCAAGGCCGAACTGACCTCTACTACGCGCTGCGGTTTCCATCGCTATACGTTTGGCAGGAAAACTGCTTCACGCGTGTTGATCGATCTGCAATTTGGCGCCGAATATGCTCTTCAACTTCGACAAGTCAAAATCTACAAGGCGAACAAACATCGGATTGAGGGACTGAGTACTTACCATTCCGTCTGTTGGGGGCCGGAAGGTCAGCAGGATTATACTGTCCATTTTGTGGTCGAGTTTGACCGGCCCATCAAAAGCTTCGGGGTTTGGCAAAACGATGAAATCAGATCCAACGCCAATCGTCTCGATGCCGGTGCCGTTAAGGACGCCGGAGCTTTCGCGGAATTTGACACGCGTGAAAATCCAGTGGTTCAGGCCCGCGTTGGTATCTCCCTTGTGAGCATTCAAAACGCGGCCCTCAATCTGAAGAGAGAAGTGGCCGAACGCTTCGGATGGAACTTCGATGCCGTGCGCAGGAATCACCTGCGGACGTGGAATGATTTACTGGGTCGTATCGAAATTCAAAGTTCGGACCGCCGAGAGAAGGTTCGCTTCTACAACAACCTTTACCGGTCGTTCTGCCGCAACATCTGGAGCGATGTGAATGGACAGTGGGTCGATGGCACGGAAAAGGTTCAGCAGTTAAAAGAGCCGGACGAGGTCGCGCTCGGGTGTGACGCATTCTGGAACACCTTTTGGAATCTCAATCAGGTCTGGAACCTTGCCGCACCGGAGTGGTCGAGCCGCTGGGTGAAATCACAATTAGCCATGTACGATGCTCTCGGCTGGCTTGCCAAGGGACCGGCAGGCATGGAATATATCCCGGTGATGGTGGCCGAACACGAAATACCGCTTATCGTCGGGGCCTATCAGATGGGCATTCGCGATTTCGACAAAGAGAAGGCCTTCGAGGCTGTTTATAAAATGCAGACGACTCTTCCGAAGAAGATCGGAGGCGGCCTCGTGGGAAATCGCGACCTGAAAACTTACCTGGAGCATAAGTACGTTCCATCCGACAGGGGACGGTTTTCCAATACGCTTGAATATGCTTATGACGATTGGGCCGTTGCGCAGTTCGCCAGGGCACTCGGAAAGAACAGGGAATACGAGGAGTTTATCGCTCGCTCAGCATGGTGGCGTAATGCCATCGATTCGGAAACGGGATTCGCCCGCCTTCGGAAATCGGACGGCAGCTTCGAAGAGAATTTCGATTCTTATAAATCGGGCGCCAATAAGCAATACGTGGAGGGAAATGCCTGGCAACTGACCTTCTTCGTTCCCCAGGATGTGCCCGGCCTTGCCAAAGCGATTGGCATCGACCGTTTTCGCAAGAGGCTTCAGTGGGGTTTCGAGGAATCGTACAAGTGGCGGTTCAACGCACCGAACGACCAATATTGGGACTATCCCATCATGCAGGGCAATCAGCAATCCATGCATTTTGCCTATCTTTTCAACTGGGTAGAGCGCCCCTGGCTGACCCAAAGGTGGAGCCGGGCCATCACGGAACGCTACTATGGCAATGGACTGGCCAATGCCTATCTTGGCGACGAAGACCAGGGGCAGATGAGCGCCTGGTTCGTCATGACCGCAATCGGGCTTTTCCAGACAGACGGCGCTTGCCGGGTAAATCCCATATATGAAATCGGGAGCCCGCTCTATGAAAAGACAGTTATCCATCTGGGCAAACGTTATAATCGCGGTAGGACCTTTACGATTAAAGCCAACAACACTTCCCGTAAAAACAAGTATGTTCAAGGTGCGGTACTCAACGGAAAGAAACTCGAAACTTTTTGGTTCCCCGCGAGCGAACTGCTCAAGGGCGGAGAGCTAATCCTGGAAATGGGCCCTGAACCTAACAAAAAATGGGGACTTGGCCAACTGCCGTAATCCAGATATTCCTTTGCGAACCGTTCGTTGACTAAGCTCCTGCAGAGGATATAATGGGCAAATGAGCAAACACGAAGCAACATGGATTGGACGTAGAGAGTTTCTGTCACTTTCGGCTATGGCATGCCTCGGCGCAACGAGCAGCACATCTGCCGTCACCGGGCACAATACTCGGGACATTAGCAGCTTCGACATTGCCTTTATTACTGACGTTCATATCGAGCGGGGCAAACTCGCCGCCTCCAAATTCAGCAGAACCATTGCCGAGATCAACTCCCTTAAGCCTGCATTCGTATGGGACATGGGCGACATGAGTCTCTACCCCAACTCAGGCAAGGCCTATCTCGATTGTGTCAAGCAATTCCAAATGCCGCTTCATGCCTGTCCCGGCAATCATGATATCGCTCTGTACGACAAGAATCCGCGCAAGCTCTTTAATGATTTCTTCGGACCTACATACTACTCTTTTGACTTTGGCGGCGTGCACTTCATCACGCTCGAAG
>VRUK01000078.1:0-2139 GCA_019456195.1 Planctomycetota bacterium
TTGTTTTGGTGTGTGGCCAAAACATGATTCATAACTATCTTAATCATTCTTAAAGGAGGATGTAGTTATGTGTAAACAACTGATTTATGTAATGAATAAAATTCAAGGTCATGCAATCTTGTGCGCTTTTGTTGGGCTATCAATGCTGCTGATTCTTCAGCCGGCATCGGCACAAATCTTTTATGCAGATTTTGAAGATGGCAGTGGTATCAACGACCCCGCTCAATGGGTGGCGGACAACGCCGGGCAAAATTGGGGAATCGCTAATTTCCCCGGTAGCGGAAAGGGATTGAAGAATCTCAATGAAGGTTGCGGGACATCCGGCAACACCCCCTTGCCCGGTGTGACTAACTTCCAGGACGGCATTATCCAATTGGATATGTCATGGGAAGACGATGATAGCTTTGGCGTAATTTTTCGAAAGACCGCCGATGACGCGGGTTATCTGGTCGTATTCGGCTACATCGAAACCCCGGGGGTCGTCGTTACTGACCTCGCTGATGGCTGCGCTACTACAGGTGGTTGCCTCAGCGATAACGGCTGTGAAAGCGGAGGAAATGAACTGCTTCAGGTTGACCACGGTTTTGGAACCAGCTTAACCGAAGACTTGAGCGTTTCGTACACCGGACGTATCGAGGTTAAAGGCGATACGATCAGGGTGTGGTACTTACCGACCGCCGATATTCCTGACCCCCTTGATCCCCTTGGCGATCTCGGAGTCCCGCTCGTCGAGATTCAGAATTCGGCGCATGCCGGGCCGGGTTCCGTGGGTATCTGGCAGGAGAGCGCTGGTGGCTGTATGATCGATAATGTGTTGGTCGCAGGGTTAGGCAGCCAGCCGCTCGCCTGGGGCCCCAATCCACCTGTTGGAGAACTTCTCACCGATACGTGGGTGGACCTCACCTGGAGACCGGGAGATTTTGCAGTCTCGCATGATGTCTATATCGGCGATAACTTTGACAATGTAAACGACGGCACCGGCGATACTTTCATAGGCAATCAGGCCGGCGCATCCACTCTCGCGGGTTTCCCCGGATTTCCTATTCCAGACGGTCTGATACCGGGAACGAACTACTACTGGCGAGTCGATGAGGTCAATGACGCCAATGCAGCAAGTCCCTGGAAGGGTAACATCTGGGACTTCTCTATTCAGCCCTACACTGGCTATGATCCCGACCCGGCTGATGGTGCCGCCTCTGTAGCTCTGGATAGCAGGCTTAACTGGATGGCAGGTTTCGGTGCGAAATTGCACCACGTGTACTTCGGTGACAATTTTGATGATGTAAGCAACGCCGCAGGTAATCCGCCGTGGGGAACCACAACCTATGATCCCGGTCCGCTTGAAATGGCTAAAACTTATTACTGGCGTATCGATGAATTTGATGCTATTGAGACGCATAAAGGCGATGTCTGGAGCTTTACAACTGAGGGCGGCGTCGAGAGCCTTGACCCGGTTAATGGTGCTGTGGATGTAACACAAACACCTGTTCTAACATGGGCACCGGGCTTAGGTGCTACACATGAAGTCTATTTTGGCGCCGATGCAGCTTCTCTGGAGTTGAAAGGCAGTGGAAACCTCGGCTCAGAGAGCTATGAGCCCGGACAGTTGGAGTGGAACACTACTTACTACTGGCGTGTTGATGAGGCCAATAACACAAACGCCGACAGTCCGTGGACAGGTTCCCTTTGGAGCTTTACTACGGCCAACTTCCTTATCATTGACGATATGGAAGCATACAACGACCTTGATGAAGCTGACCCCGACAGCAACAGGATATATCTGGCCTGGGTGGATGGATTCGGCGACCCGACAAACGGTTCTCTGGTTGGATATGAAAATCCTCCTTTCACCGAGCAAAGTATCGTTCATAGCGGTGGCCAATCGATGCCCTTTGCTTATGACAATGCGCCCGGCAAATCCGAAGCGACTTTGACGTTGACTTCAAATCGTGACTGGACAGTGAACGGCGTCACCACACTGACGATTTGGTACCGAGGCGCTTCGGCCAATGCTGCCGAACAGATGTACGTTACTCTCAACGGTAACGCAAGGGTCGATCATGATAATCCTGATGCCGCGTTAGGAACTGCCTGGACTGAATGGAATATCGATTTGCAGGCCTTTGCCGACCAGGGCGA
>VRUK01000078.1:2149-28737 GCA_019456195.1 Planctomycetota bacterium
GACCAGGGTGTAAACCTTTCCAATGTAAGTTCGATTACTCTTGGTCTTAGCTCGGTTTCCGGCGGAGCAGGAATTATGTACTTCGATGATATTAGACTGTATCCTCCCGCACCGTAAGACGGGATTTGGCTGTTAAGTAAAATTGTGCAGCTAATGAAAGTAGATTTATTAAATTCGGGGCCTATACTTATTCGGTATAGGCCCTTTTTTAATGGCTATTTGGGGCGTTCGGTGTTCTATAATGTTGGCAACGTTTTTTTCTTTTATTCGCAAGCTTCCTGTGTTATACTACCTGTGCTTTTGTTAAGGAAAGAATGCCATAGAAAGGATGCTATGAATCAGCCGAATGCGCAAACCTACAAAGATCGAATAAAAGTTTCCGGCAAATACGAAGCGGCGACCATTCATGGCAAACTAAGCGTAGCGGGAACGAGATTTCACTTCATCGGTGCAGGCGGCGTTGGAATGAGCGGGCTGGCACAGCTTATGATGAAAAACGAGGCGATTGTTACCGGCTCAGACGAAACACTAACCGAAGTTATAGACGAACTCCGGAAAAGAGGTGCTGAAATAACAATCGGCCACCGGGCAAGGAACCTCAAGATGGGAACGAATGCGGTTGTTATCTCAGCGGCAATAAAAGAAGATAATCCGGAATTGAAATTAGCAAGGCAGCGAGGATACAAAGTCTATAAATACGCCCAAATGCTGGGCCAGTTAATGGACTGCTATGAGGGCATTGCAGTAAGCGGCACCCACGGCAAAAGCACAACGAGTGGATGGCTTACCTACGTGCTCAAAGAGGCCGGTCTGGAACCAAACTTTATCATTGGGGCCTTAGTCAGCCAGTTAGGAACCTCGTCGGAGGCTGCGGACGGTAAATATTTCGTGGCCGAGGCGTGTGAATATGACAGAAGCTTTCTGAACTTAAAACCGAAAATAGCCTGCATACTGAATATCGAGCAGGACCATCTGGACTATTATAAGAATGAAGACGAGATAGTCGAAACTTTTGGCGAATTCGCCCTTGGCCTAAAGCCGGAAGGTATATTGATTGCCAACGGCCAGGATAAAAACGTAGCAAAAATTATCCGGCGAACTGAACGTCAACTGCTTTGTAAGACTTTCGGGTTGGATGATAATTGCAATTTTTACCCCGGGAATATCTCATTAGATGACGGCCTCTATACTTTTGATGTTTATCATAATGGTACACTTTTGGGAGCAACCCGGATTTCGGTGCCGGGTAAGCATAATATTCTAAACGCATTAGCGGTAACAGCAATGGCAGTCAACGCAGGGCTCGAAGCCGAACTTGTACTCGAATTGCTGCCGGGCTTTACAGGCATTGATCGCAGGCTGATGCTGAAGGGGCAGTTCGGCCAAATTACGGTTCTTGACGACTATGCTCATCATCCAACAGAAATAAGGGCATCGCTGCAGGCAATAAAGCAGAGGTATCGACCGAGACGAATCTGGTGTATTTTTCAGCCGCACCAATACAGCAGAACAAGATTTTTGCTTGATGATTTCGCAGAAAGCTTTAAGCTTGCCGATATAACAATTGTGCCGGACATTTATTTCGTCCGGGATTCGCTGTCGGCCAAAAAAGAAGTTAACGCCCAAATACTTGCCGAACGCATACAGGCCAACGGAAATGAGGCGTTATTTATCGATGGCTTTGGAGCTATTTGCGATTACTTACAGACCAATGCCGCCGACGGCGATGTTGTAGTAACTATGGGTGCAGGTGATATTTGGAAAGTAGCAGATGAATATATTCAACGGGTTGGAAGAAATAGTTGAGACCGATTATCCATTAGCAAAGCGGACATGGTACGGACTCGGGGGAGCGGCGGATTATTTTATCGCCCCGAAAACTGTCAAGCAGCTAAAAGATGTCGTCCGGCGATGCACTAAAAACAACATCAGAATTTACGCGATGGGTTTCGGCTCTAATCTGCTCATCAGTGACAAAGGGTTGCGCGGAGCAGTGATAAAGCTGGAGGCCGAGCAGTTCGCACAGATAGAATTCGACGGTGTTGAGGTTACCGCCTGGGCGGGAGCGGAACTAAGCAAGCTGGTTTTAACTTGTGTGGAAAAAGGACTGTCGGGCATCGAGGCCCTGACAGGAATACCCGGCTCCGTCGGCGGGGCCGTGAAAATGAATGCCGGCGGCAACTTCGGAGATTTCGGGTCCACGGTGGAAACCGTTACACTAATGGACGGCGATGGTAACGTTTTTGAAAAGAGCAAGCCGGAGCTTATATTCGACTACCGCCGAACAAATATCACGGCAAAATTCATTCTAAGCGCCCGGCTGAAACTTAATGAGTCCGACTCAGAGCAAATCATGCGGACGGTTAAGGAAATATGGATTTATAAAAAGAATAATCAGCCGCTAAATACGAAAAATTCCGGCTGCATTTTCAAGAACCCGCAAGGTGGTTCGGCGGGCGCTTTAATAGACAGGGCCGGCCTCAAAGGACTTCGGATCGGCGGGGCCGTAGTCAGTGAAAAGCACGCGAATTTCATAATCGCCGAAAAAGAATGCACCAGCAACGATGTCATGAAACTTATAGAGGCCATAAAACAAAAGGTCAAAGAACAGTTCGATATCGAGCTTGAGCTTGAAGTCGAGATATGGGATTAAGGAACCACAAAGAACAGTGAACGGCAAATTAAAAATAGCGGTCCTTACCGGTGGAATCGGGTCCGAACGGGATATAAGCATTCAAAGCGGGCAGTGTATTTCTCAGGCCTTAATAGCCGGCGGCTTTGATGTGGTTACAGCCGACATTCAACCGGATAACCTTGATATATTGGAAGATAACAGCATCGATGTGTTCTTTCCTGCGCTGCACGGCAAATTCGGCGAAGACGGTCGGCTCCAGCAAATACTCAAGGACAAGTCTCTTGTCTATACCGGAAGCGGACCGGCCGAAAGCAAACTGGCATTTGATAAAATGACGAGCAAAAAACTCTTTGCCGAAGCGGGCGTCGCTACACCAGCGGCGACTGAGTTTAACGCAGACTCTGATATCAACCAGCTTGAGACACAATTGAAGTACTTTGCAGATGAATATGTTGTTAAACCCATAAGAGAAGGCAGCAGTGTGGGTGTCAGAATTGTTACCGACGTGCAGGAAGTTATCAGCACTGCAGAGCAGACCCTAAAAGAGTTCGGCGATTGTATGATTGAACAATTCATCCCGGGCAAAGAAATAACAGTCGGAATATTAGAAGAGCAAACGCTTCCAATTATCGAGATTCGAAGCAAAACCGGCTTTTATGATTATCAGGCAAAATATATTGACGAGCAAACCCAGTACCTGTTTGATACGATAACCCAGCCGGCCCTGATAACTCAAATCGAACAGGATGCGATGGACTGTTTCCGTGCGCTTGGCTGTCTACAATTCGCAAGGGTTGATTTTATCCTGAGCGATGAGCCAATCGCCTACGCCCTGGAGATTAATACTATTCCAGGTTTTACAACACATTCACTTTTGCCCAAGGCAGCGGCGAAGGCGGGATTAACGATGAGCGATTTGTGCTCGAAAATCGTCGCCGCCGCGCATTCGGCGCTCCTCAGGCGTTAAGCGTGATACGATATTATGGCGGCCAAAAGGAAAAGAACAAAAAGCAAGTCTAAGCGAATAACATTGAAATCCGGCACCTCAAAAAGGAAGAAGACAAAACAACGCATCCGGCTCATCACGAGTTTGATAAGCTCTTTTAAGATTTCATTAATGGTATGCGTTTTGGGCGGGACAGCCATTGGCCTGCTATATTTAGATAGATATAGAAAAGAAACCACCCCCCCCATGGCAGGTGAGGTTGAGCTGGAATTAGTGGATGTCCCGGCCTGGGTGAACAGCGAACTAAAGCAAAAGGCTCGGACAGCGGCCAGAGGTGATTTAGAGGATTTAAGAATCGATGAAAATGTCGCCGCCCTGGTGCAGCAGAATATTGACAGGCGGTTTATGTGGCTGGATGACGTAAAAGTGCAGACCACGCACAATGCCCTGCTCATCGAAGGGCGATGGCGAAAGCCCATAGGACTGATTAAATCGGGCAAGCGCAGCTTTTACGTGGACGCCAAACAGGTGGTGCTCGATTTTGTGGAAATGCCGGGCATACCGATAGTTGAGATAACGGGATTGGCGGCGGCAAGAAATATTCCTCCGCTGGGCGAGGTATTGGAAGGCGATGACCTCGCGGCGGCTATAACTCTGTTAGACCGGCTCGAACGACGCGACAGAATTGAAACAACTCAAAAACCATTACTCAGCGAAATCAAAAGGCTCGACGTGAGTAATGTTGAAGGCCGAAAATACCGCAAGCTCCCTCACATCGTTCTATATGCAAATGATGATACCAAAATTATGTGGGGAGCTAAGATAGGCGAGTGGCAGCGCCACCTGGAATCAACCGACGAGCAGAAAATAGCGAAGCTTTACAGCTATTACAAAGAGTACGGCACACTATCAGGAGGTGTAAAATACATCAATCTGTGTGACCCGCAGGACGACATCCCGCAGCCGATTGATAAGTATTAGCCGTCCACAAAGGCGTTTAATGCAAAGGCAAGGTCACTATAGCGATAGGGAATTTGGAACTCTTCGCAGAGGGATTTAAGTTTTTTTAGAACTGTCTCGCTCAATTCGCTCTGGAAATCCGCATCGGCGCCGCAACAAAAGATTCTACAGGCGGCGAAACGGTATTCATAGACTGTGCATTTGCCTTCGATGTTGTAAGGGCATCGGCTTGTCGTCATCGGCATTACATTTTCGTCGCCGAGATTTGCAGTCAGATACATCAATTCCGGCCCGGTAATAAAGAGGCGGTGGTCGAAGCCGTCGAAATCACAACATTTACCACAAGCACTGCATTGGCCTGTTAGTTGATTATTTTCGTGGATTTGTGCATCCAGCCAGTCGTAAATTTCAGCTACTTTTTTGCCGAGCCGGCTGCCTGCCCCGTATCCTGCCACCATTTTTTGTTCCTTTTGATTTTTTCTATCTCTTCGCAGGTACAAATTTTGCCTCTGTTAATACCGGGACATTTTTCTGCCGCTTTATTCCAATTGTCAGGTTTGGATAGATTGTCAGACCAAAAAGGCCACGTCCTGCACTGGCTCGGGCGGACGGGGTAAATAATACATCTTCTTTGACCTTCAACATTTTGCAGAAAAATACAATCCTTGGTTGTACGATGTTCGATAATCGTTGTTCGCAGGCTGATGCGCCTGAGATACTTTCGGCGCACTTCGCCTTTTGTCATTTTCAGAAAATCCGCTACGAACTTAATCTCCGGCTTCGTAACCCAGATATAACCTTCCCCCGGCCCGGAGCAGCAACGCCCGCACTGTATGCATTCAAAATGTAAACCTGCAACATACCACGGCATACTATTACCATCAATCATCCGACAAATCTGATTTCAGCCACTCCGCAACTCGGTTTACAAATCCTTGGGCTCTTTCAAATGTATGGCAGGCATTGTCTTGTGATATTGAAAAGTTAGACTCGTAGTCACCTAATTGTCTCTCGTCAAAAATAATATTCAGGTCTCTACCCAGCCGTTTTTCAAAAATCTCTGTTTTCACAAAATACCTACCAAAGGCAGAAATAACCGCTTTGTGTGAAGTAAAAGTCATTTTCTTTTTAAGCAGCGCCGCCTGAGCCAAATAAAACATCGCATAATATGACCGCGAAACAGCAGAGTCATAATCACCATCCTGAATCAATAATTCCGCACTTCTCAAATATCTGCGGGCTTTTTCGATAAACGATTGAATCTGGCTCATACGGTTATACCTTCCCTGCGGACATTTATCAGAAAGGGACTTTCGATTTTATCGAAATTACTCTCGGAGACCGGATATACCGCTATCAGAACATTATGCTCAAGATTCAAATCTGTAAATATATCGGCCATTCGATCGATCTCTTTGCAGGGATCAACCGCCCCTGCCAGCACAACGGCCAGATCGATGTCCGAATGTTCATCATTGGCCTGACCTCTTGCATAAGAGCCATAGAGCACAACTTTTTTAAGCCGCTGACCATAAAGCTCAGCTATCTGCTGTTTGAACTCTTTAAGTATTTGTGCTATTTCCATCGTGTAGTCCCACACATTATATCTGGTTATTTAAATTATACAAAAATCCGCCTACCATAGCAACCGCCATATTGTGAACATTCAAGACGCCAATAAGTAACATGGCAGAACAAATTGGCGTACGCAGTACATGCTAACAATTTAAACATCTTTCAAATTGTTAATTACCCCGACAAACCAATAGTATCCCACATCAACTCGGTTGCTTTAATCACGACATGTATAAGAACTGAAACATCTGTCTTGTTTCCGGGACGAAGCAAGGTGTGAGTGTTAATATTAACCGATGTGATTAATTTGTCATTCTCTAATAAACAAAAGAACGGCTTTTTATCTTTGAAGCTTTCTTTGATTGGTTTAATTTGATTAACATCCGGACACTGTAAAGCATCGAAGAGGGTTTTTAATCGGTTGTCAATATCACCACCACATTTTGATATTACACCTGGTTTTTCAGGCCATAACATTGTTATATCAAATTTACAAATGAATTTCAGCACACTGGACACCAAGGGCGCAAAAACCACACCATCAACTTCTTTAAGGACCGATAGTTCTCCTCCAGAAGTCAAAAATGCTTCTTTACAACTTTTTAGCGGTTCAATATCCCATAGTTTTTTCATTTGGGGGTGAAAATATTCCCGAATATTATGTTTATCCTTAGCGCCAGCGTTTGATTTTAAGGGACCATCGTATTTAAGATAAAACTCCATACGAAACTCTTTATCAACGTACCAAAATTTTCTATACAGTTATCTTACCACTTCAGAACGGCTCCGGTGTCGGCGCTGGTAGCCATTGAGGCGTATTTTGCAAGGCAGCCTTTTGTTATTTTCGGAGCTGGCGGCATCCAGGCCTTTTTGCGTTCGGCCAGCTCATCATCCGACAGCTTTACGTTTATCGTGTTGCCGGGAATGTCGATTTCAATTATGTCACCGTCATTCAATAGTCCGATGGGCCCGCCTACGGCCGCTTCCGGGCTGATGTGGCCGATACAGGCGCCTCTTGTTCCGCCGCTGAAACGCCCGTCCGTAATAAGGGCAACGGATCCACCCAAACCAGCCCCCATAATATAACTCGTGGGGCTCAGCATTTCCTGCATACCCGGGCCGCCCTTTGGGCCCTCGCAACGAATTACCACGACATCGCCTTCGGTTACCTTACCGGCAAGGATGCCGTCGCAGGCCTCTTCCTGGCTTTCGAAGATAACCGCAGGGCCGGTGTGTGTGAGCATCTCAGGGGCAACGCCGGCGGCCTTGACAACGCTGCCTTTGGGAGCAAGATTGCCTTTTAGAATAGCCAGTCCGCCTGTCTTTGAGTACGCGTTATCAAGCGGACGGATAACCTCGGCATCCTTAATCTCGGCATCCGCTATATTCTCTCCGAGTGTGGCGGTGGTTGCCGTCATGCAATCCGTATTAAGGAGATTCGGAAGCTTACTGACTTCTTTTAATATCGCGCTTATACCACCGGCGGCGTTGACATCCTCCATGTGATATTTGCTCGACGGTGAAACTTTGCAGATGTTGGGGCATTTGGCGGAGATCGCATTAATTCGCTCGAGGTCGTATTTGATGCCCGCTTCATTGGCCAATGCCAGAGCGTGCAGGACGGTATTGGTCGAGCCGCCCATTGCCATATCCAGAACAAAGGCGTTGTCTAATGATTTTTCGCTGATTATATCCAGAGGCTTGATGTCCTTTTCGATAAGGGTAACAATCTGTTTGCCAGCCGCTTTATAAAGCTGTTTGCGTTTGGGATCAACGGCCAGGATTGTTCCGTTGCCGGGCAGCGCCATTCCGATACCCTCGCAAAGACAGTTCATCGAGTTGGCGGTAAACATTCCCGAGCAGCTTCCTTCGCCGGGACAGGCGGTTTCTTCAAGCTCTTTGAGCTGGCTTTCATCCATTTTGCCGGCGTTGAACTCGGCAACACCCTCGAATATGCTGATAAGATCAACCGTTTTCCCATCTTTCGTTTTGCCTGCGGCCATAGGACCGCCGGAGACAAAAATCGTCGGAATGTTCAGTCTGACGGCAGCCATCAACATTCCGGGTATGATCTTGTCGCAGTTGGGGATGCAGATAAGACCGTCAAAACAGTGCGCCCGTGCCATAGTCTCAACGGAATCGGCAATGATTTCACGTGAGGCCAAAGAATATTTCATGCCGGTATGGCCCATAGCAATGCCGTCGCAGACCGCTATCGTATTAAATTCGAAAGGTGCTCCGCCCGCATGGCGAACAGCATCCTTAACAATTTTTGCCACCTTGTTGAGGTGAACGTGGCCCGGAACTATTTCACAGAAGCTGTTGACGACGCCGATGAACGGCTTGTCGATATCGCGGTCCTTAAGGCCGCAGGCGTGAAGCAGGCCTCGGTGAGGGGCACGCTGGAAACCCTTTTTGACTGTATCACTTTTCATAATCCAGTTTCTCCAAAACAATTGACAAAGTAATCTAAATAAATCGAAAGTTGGATTTTAACCTCTACTTTACGGTAAATAAAGAAAAATCGTTGTCTTTGAATAGAGCAAATGTATAATCGGCTCTTGAACTTACCACAAAATCAGATACTTATAGGAAGAATTCGTAATGAGACAAGTCAAAACATGTGCTTTTGCCGCATTAGCTGTAATCTGCGTAATGCTTATGGCTCTCGGATGTGCCGACCAGGCCAAAGACACGATCCAAACTGAAGTTAAACCACAAGAACAAAAAACTATTGTACAGCCGGCGTTGAAATCTGCCCCCGCTGACCGGATAACTTATAAAGTAACAACAGACAGAGAAAGGAGCGTTCTATGGGAAGGACCCCTGAAAAACAAGCCCAAGAGCTTCGTCGGCGGTCACAGTGGAAACAAAATCGAATTGACCTTCACCCGGCAAACACAAAGCGTTGACGACGAAGGCAGCGCCGTTGTAAAAATTACAATCAATGCTCTGAAATATTTAGCTAAGGTCAGAGATAAAATCGCTCTGGATTTCGACAGCTCCCGGGAAACAGACATGGATAATCCTCTAAGTAAATTGATCGGGCAAAGCTATACGATAGAACTAACCGCATCCGGCAAGGTTTCAAAAGTTATTGATGTAAACGACGCCCGGGCCGCCGTAGCAGGCAGCTCGATAAGCAATGCAAGAGCGGCACAATTGCTTTCCGCACAGGCAATAACCGAACAACATAGCATCCCGGCACTGCCAGTTGCCAAAAAGAAACAATTAATCCCCGGTAAGACCTGGAGTGATATAAAAACCTTTTCTTTTGGCCCGATGGGCTCGAAATCATTCGAAAGAATTTACGAAATAAAGGAAATCAGCGAGACAGACGGCCGGCAAATCGCCCTCGCTCAGATGAACGCTGTTCCTTCTGCGGCAAAAGCAAAAGAGCTCTACAAAGAACAAGCGACAGGTTTATTTTCATCTATGTTCGATAACACTGAAACATATACCGGCAAGCTTTGGCTGGATTTAACTTCGGGTCAAATCGAAAAATATACCGAAGAATTCAAGTCCGACTGGGTTGCTGTGGACCCGTTGGCAACAAAACAAGAAACAGAACCTGATATGCTGCGAATGAGCGCAACTCGCATTTATCGCATTGAAAGAATTGAGTAGAAAAGGATTGAAGTTGAAAAAAGCATTGATAATACCGACAATTGTTATTATGGCTATATGTGGAGGTTGCGGATCGGGCTCAGGGATACAAAATTTATTCACCAAAAACAAAGAACTCCTGACCGTAGATTGGCGGGATGGACAGCCGCTGGAATATAAATTCGCCTCCACAAGAGAGATAACCATCGACTGGGACCCGACGGGAAGACTAACCAAATCGGATAATAAGCCCCCCGATAAGTCCGTCGAGTCACTGGAAATGGTCGTAACATATACACCAGTCGAAATAAATCCCTTCGGCCTTACAACTATTGAGGCTGCGTGTAAATCTGTCAAAGTCACGCGAAGCAAAGGGCGCCACAAAGACGCCGCCGAGTATCTTACCGGAAAGACTTATAAGTTCACCGTCGAGCCTACCGGCAAAATTGAAGACTATTCGCAATTGGACAAGCTGCTAAAAGAAGCCGGCCAAAAAGCATTTATCACAAACGCAAACGGCAGCAGAATCAAGCAGGCCGATATGATTGGCGACTTGATCGCAACACAATGGTTTCTGTGGGATTCAGTCTCCAGTCTGGAAAATCCGTCCAAAGGAGCAGCGGCCGGACAAACCTGGAAATCGAAGTTATCAATACCGTCTCCTATGGTCATGCGAAAGGCAAGAGAGGTCACTTATAAACTTGACGAAATCCGCCCTAACGAAAATGGCCGATTGGCCGTGATAAGCAGCTCTTATAAGTTAGCCGATTCGGTCCCCACAAGCTGGCCGATACCTTATTCCGGCAGCTTCCAGATGAAGGGGACATTCGGCTTCCTGAGCGGCTACAAGCTTCTCGGTTTACAAGGCGAAGGACAAGAGCTTTTCAACCTCGACACCGGCCAAACAGAGCAATACAATCAGCAGTACCAAATGGAGATGGAATCCTCTATACCAATGGGCATCGATGTAAAACCGAAGATAACAATAAAACAAAATTTAACAATGAAACTTCTCGAACAGTAAAAGTGGAGATTGCAAATTGGAACGTGAAAATCTATGGGCGCCCTGGCGAATCAACTACGTGCAGGGACTGGACAAAAAATGTGATTGCTTTATCTGCCATGACCTGGAAAACCCGCAGGACGATGACAAAAACCTGGTGCTCTGGCGAACAGAAAAAAGTATCGTAATACTGAACCGGTTTCCCTATAACAACGGCCATTTACTGATAGCACCGACCCGACACATCGGAGAGATTGAGAAGGCGGGCGATGATGAGCTGCTGGATATATTCAAGCTGGTTAGAGCATCACAAAAAGCCCTCTCGCAGGCGATAAAACCTCACGGCTTTAATGTGGGCATGAATTTCGGAAGATGCAGCGGAGCCGGACTGCCCGAGCATTTTCACACACACGTCGTCCCACGATGGGATGGAGATACGAATTTTATGAGCGTCTGCAGTAATACCGACATTATCAGCCAAAGCCTGATTGAGCTTCTTGAATTATTAAAACAGGTAAGCAAAGAACATAATCTGCCCGGCCTGTAATATCTGAATTTGTTATATGAATGCTACTTTTTCGTTCTGTCAGCTTTCTTGTTAGATACAGACTTTCCGGTCTTTGCCTCTTCACCAACCTTAGAACCGGCACTTCTTTTTTTATCCCTCATATATAAACTTGCATGAAGCTGTGTAGGTGGTCGATACCTCATTGCTATAATTCTCCTTATAAGCCATACTTCCTTGTTTGCCTAAAGGATTCTTTACCATATCGAATCCCTTCAACCATAATCCCTAACAATAATTTTATCAAACGATCCAGTTCAGTTCCACCCTTATAATCCGCCCGAGCAATAAAATCCACTCTTTCGGCTTTCAATAATTGTTTGCATATCTGCTTACCCTGAGAGCTGTAAGGCTTATAAACGGCGATAGCAGAGCCGCCATTTTTTCTAATTACCGTCATACACGGAACATCTGTCAGACCATCGCCGATATACAGGATGTTCTGAAAAGGTATGGGCCGCAAATGCATAGGCATATGAAGATTAATATTTTCATTCAAATTCTCTTTCCCTTTATTAATTCTGAAAATGAACTGAGTTTTTACTGTGTCGTTCACTACTACATTCGGGAAAGTTGCCGCTCCATACTCGTTGTAATAATATTCCGAAGCAAATACCTTATAAAAATACCCGGCTATACTCGTTCCTGAGATTATCTCCTTCAAGCCCGCTGAAATTACGTAATGCCTGACTTCTATGCTCCGGCCATATTGCTTTGTAATATATTCATTTATTCGCTTGAAATAAGTTTCAACACCGGGAAAATAATTGATATTTTTCGCCAATTCTCCCAGCATAGGAGCAGTAACTGGAAATTTTCTGGATTGGGATTCTTCAAGCATCAAACGCATATAGGTTACGATTGCTTCCCCATTCGTCCGCGCAGATTCATGGTTTACCTGCTCCCAGAACTTCTTTCCGTCCTTGATACCGATTTCCGGCAAAACAGTATATTCCTGCATCGGCTGCGGAGTCAGCGTCCCATCAAAATCATAAACAATTGCGATAACATTATGCTTAAATTCTTTACTCACACGAACCTCATCAAATTCCTCTTGTCGATTTACTCTGAGACGAATGGTATCCACTTTGGGATCGGTTTGTCAAATGCCATTTTTTAATTAAAACCGCTCCTTTTCGAAAGACTCACCGAAAAACCGAATATAGAAATGGGAGTTGCCTTAATAGTCTTTGACTAATTTCCGTCTTTTCGTTACCCTTTTCGTCTTATGAAAAGGTTGCTTACATCATGTTTTGGTCTTGGCCGGCTGCCGATTGCCCCGGGTACCTGGGGTTCGCTGCCGGTGGCGATTATCTTTGGCCTGATGTGTCAGTTTCACTTGTCCGACCTATCTATATCTATAGTAATGGCGGCTTTGGCCTTGGCCGGCTCTGTTGTTTGCGTAAAATTCGCCCCTGCAGCAATTGCAGCGACGGGTAACAACGACCCCGGCGAAGTCGTTGCCGATGAATTAGCCGGTCAGGCGGTCACCTTTTTGGCCGTCTTGTTTTTAACCCTGGACACATTATCGACCGGGCAACTCTGGATCACGGCGGTACTCGGCTTTTTGTTGTTCAGATTATTCGACATCGCCAAGCCCTGGCCGATACATAAACTCGAGAAGCTTCCCAAAGGCTGGGGAATTCTCGCAGACGATCTGCTCGCAGGGGTCTATGCCGGCATCGTATTATTTTTCTGCCACGAAATCGGCCTGGTTAATTACATAAACGGCATTTTTATCCATTCCGAAGACTCATCTCTCAATGTTCTGCACGCCGTTGTTTTAGGTATCGTTCAGGGTATAACCGAATTTCTGCCGGTATCATCATCCGGCCATCTGGTCTTGTTCGAAAACCTTTTTGATTTTGATCCTGAAACGTCTGAGATGCTTCTGTTCGATTTGGCCGTCCACGTAGGAACTGTCGCCTCCATTTTTATTGTCTTTCGAAAATCCATCGCCGCTCTTATAAAGAACCTCTTCGTCTGTGGTAAATATGGGAACAATCCTGTAGAGATTTATCACAAAAGTCCAGGCGTCCACATGCTCGTGCTGGCAATTATTGCTACCTTCGTAACTGGGATTTTCGGCTTATTAGGCGAAAAATATTTCACCGCAGCCCGCGGAAGCTTAGTAACAGTTGCGTCGATGTGGTTTATTACAGGAACCCTTCTGCTGATTACCGATTCAAGAAAAAAGGCCCGACTCGGTCTGAGACAATTCGGTATTTGGGCCGCAGTAGTGGTCGGCATAGCTCAGGCCGCTGCGATTATGCCAGGAATATCACGTAGCGGGGCAACTATCTGTGCGGCCATCCTGATAGGACTGAGACGCCGATGGGCGGTGGAATTCAGCTTTCTAATAGCGATACCAGCTATTCTGGGAGCGACAGCCGTGCAATTAATCAAAGATTTTGCTCAAATTAGCTCAGGGAGCCTGCCAATCGGGCCGGTTTTAATCGGCACAGCCGCTGCCGCTCTAACTGGAATTTTGGCCTTGAAACTGCTGATTAAAACCTCACGAACAGCTAATCTAAAATATTTTGCTTTCTATTGCTATATTCTTGCCTGTTTTGTGTTAGTTTATCTCTTGAGATAAACCAGAGTTTGTGCGATAATTACAATTCGGTTAAAGTGTTTTTTTTAAGTGAAAACTAAAAAGGAACTTGTAACGTAATTGTATAATTTACGTTTTGATATTTAAACTTTTTAATAAGGTCCCGGGTGTGTGCTCCCGAGGCCTGCTCCGGAGTGTTTTTCTGTGATGACACCGAATAGTTATAGTTCGCTTTGTGATGATTTTTACCTCGATATGTATATCAATACCGAGTTGGAACTCCCTACAGAGCGCGATACAATTCTGTCCTTTTTCGAACGGATACACAAACAGTACCCGACTATGGGCCGTTTCTATCGGCGCGAAAGTAACGAGTATTATCTTGAGGAAGACCGCAACCCGGGACAATATCGCTGGGTCAGTCTCGAAATAGACCGTATCGGCTCCGGAATGGTCAATCCCCCTGATTTTGATTCGGCTTACAACCAGGATAGATTGGTGCTCGAGCTTGTTCCTTATATGCTTGGTGTAAATCATCTCGATATCGATTCTTTGGATGTTACTTTCGCTATGGATTTTGATTATGCAGGCAGCCATGATGAGGTTATCACAGAGGCACTGCTCTCCCAAAGCGCTTTTAGCAGCCTTCTGGATCTGCCTGGGGCAAGACCCATCGGCTTTTCACCGTCGCTGATAGTAGCATTGTCAGACGATGACCGTACTCAGGGACGAATCAGCATAGACTCGAAAACAAGCGTCTATGAGCCAAAGAAAAAAGGACGATTTACGGAAGAAGCGATAAGCTTGTCTTTTACCGTACGCAGGTATCCGGCAACGGACGAAAAATTCGATACATTAAAATCTTTTGCCCAGCAATGCCGTTTGGCTGAAGAGATGATGGCCGAACAAATAGTGCCGAATTTTGTTCAGCCTTTAACCGAGGTAATAGCACATAAACGGTTAACATAGATTCCACAAAGGACCTTCGATGGCTATCGAGGCACCGATAAGTAAATTTAAAAAAACAAATTTCAAAATCCTTTTTGGTATTTGCATTGCAATTGCGATTATTTTTGCCTATGACGGCTATCTGAGCAAATACAAGTGGTCGGGGCGTTACAGCTTCTATAAAGAGCAGGTTCTTGATAACGACGGTAAACATACGCCGACAATGAATTTTAATAGAAAATCGCCGCCGTTTTTTCTTGCAGGGGCGGGGATCTTCGCAGTCTTCCTATATGTGTTAAAGGATAAGAAGCTCATCGCTGATGAAAACGAGCTTGTGATTACCGGTAAAAAAAGAATTTCTTACGATTCAATACAACAAATAAATAAAACATACTTTGAGAAGAAAGGCTTTTTTGTTATTACATATAAAGACAAAGTGGGCGGTGAAGTCAGGCTCAGGCTCAGTGATAGAAAGTATGATAATTTGTCGGCTGTTCTGGAACATGTGGTGGCAAAAATCAGTTGACGACAATAATACATAATTGTGTGCGTCGTCTATTTATCAATCAGAAGCAATTTAAAAGGAACGAATACAAATGAATCATTGTGTTGTGGGATTACAGTGGGGTGACGAAGGCAAAGGCAAAGTTGTCGACATCATTGCCGAACAGTGCGATATCGTTGTCAGATACAGCGGCGGTGCCAACGCGGGCCATACGGTTGTCGTCGGCGACAGCAAATTTGCCTTGCACCTGCTGCCCAGCGGTTCAATCAGACCGGATACCATTTGTGTAATCGCAAACGGAGTAGTCGCTGACCCGGAGGTGCTGGTAAATGGAATCGAGCAGCTTGCAAGAAAAAATATCTCCATGGATAGCCGGCTTTTAATCAGTGAAAATGTTCACGTTGTACTGGATTATCACAAAAAAGAGGACCAGTTACGCGAAGAATCTCTCGGCAAAAGCAAACTCGGCACAACAATTCGAGGAATCGGCCCGTGTTATGCCGATAAAGTCGGCAGAAGCTATGCTGTTCGTATGGCCGACTTGAGAGACCTTAACAAGCTTAAAGCAAGGCTTGAAATAATTGTGGAATATAAAAACAAAGTTTTTGGGGCGGTTTATGGAGCCGAGCCGATGAAGGCCGATGAAATCTTTGAAAAGTGTAAATCTTATGCCGACAGGCTCCTGCCCTTTATAACAGATACGACCGAATATCTACACAAAGCAATTACCAACGGAAAATCCGTGCTTTTCGAAGGGGCCCAGGGTTCACTGCTGGATTTGGACCACGGCACTTTCCCATTTGTGACCAGTTCGAACTCAAGCTCACTCGGAATGCCTGCCGGCAGTGGCGTACCGTCCAGACTTGTTGATAAATTTATAGGCGTTGTCAAAGCGTACTCGACAAGGGTCGGTGCAGGGCCCTTCCCAACCGAACAGGAAAACGAGACGGGCCAGTATATCCGCGACAAAGGTCACGAATACGGTACGACAACAGGGCGCCCCCGTCGATGCGGGTGGTTTGACGCCGTAGCTGTATCTTATGCGGCAACCATCGGCGCTATAGATTCGATAGCCATGATGCACCTGGATACGCTGGCTGGGCTGAAAGAATTGAAGATTTGCAGGGCATACAAAATCAACGGTCAGGAAAAGACGTTTTTCCCCGCGAATACGGAAATACTTTTACAGGCAACTCCCATCTATGAAACCGCCCCGGGCTGGGATGAGGATTTGTCCAAAGTAAATGATTTTCACGATTTGCCCGCGAACGCCCAAAACTATGTCTGCCAAATCGAAGAGCTGATACGCACACCAATTACAGCCATTGGCGTGGGACCGAAACGAAGTCAGACAATATTCAGGTAACAGAAACTAAAAAAATAGTGCAAAGCTCAGAAATCCCGAATCCTTACTCGTAGTATTAAATTAATGAAAAGTTTTGAACTAAAACGTAAAGAAACCGCCGAGCGACTTGGCGTGAAACCAGAGCAGATGCCCCGGCATATTGCCATCATTATGGACGGCAACGGCCGATGGGCGCAGAAACAAGGGCTTCCGAGGGTTGAGGGACATAGCGAAGGAGGCAAAACAGTCGAGACAATCGCTCTGCGATGTGTCGATTTTGGTATCGAAACTCTGACTTTATATTCCTTCAGCATAGAGAACTGGAAAAGACCCCAATACGAAATCAATGCCCTTATGCATCTCTACACCCAATACCTTGTCGGGATTCGTGATATGCTAAAGAGGAATAATGTAAAACTTGTTCATCTGGGCCGAAGGGACGGAGTGCCGGATTCGGTATTAGAAGAGATTGATACGACAATGGAGTTGACCAGCGCTCATACCGGCATGATACTTGCCCTGGCGCTGAACTACGGGGGCAGAGCGGAAATCATCGATGCAACCCGGCAAATCGCACAGGAATATAAAACCGGCGATCTAAGTTTGGATGATATCGACGAGCAATGTATAAACCAACATCTATATACAGCGGGGCTTGCCGAGCCGGATCTGCTGATACGTACTGCAAATGAAATGAGAATCAGCAACTTTCTGCTCTGGCAAATTTCATATAGTGAATTCTACGTTACAAAAACCTTTTGGCCGGATTTCAAAAAAGAATCTTTGGAAGAAGCGATCATGGCCTACGCTCAACGAAACCGTAGTTTCGGAACTATCAAATAAGCTAATAAGCCGATGAGCGGCCGTCAGAGCGAATTTACCCTTAGGGCATCGACACACAGGCAGGAAATAAGAATATATGCTCAAACACAGGTTGTTTTTTGGAATTTTGATGTCAGTCCTTTTTATAGCCGTTGTCGTTTTCGACGGCTGGCTGGACGGCTCTATAACAGCTTTGGCCGACAACGATAAACCAATACAGGGAACAGTCTTTTGCCTCCTCATCGCCATGCTTGCGATCCCCGCCCAGCTTGAATTATCAAAACTTGCAGCGGCAAAAAACCTGAAGATTTTTCTTCCCGTTTCAATCATTTCCTCGATTTTGTTCGCAACCAACGGCTATTTGCTCCAGTTTATTGAAATTAGGCCTGAAACTTATATGATCTTCCTCTCGGCATTCGTGCTGTTTGCTTTGCTTTTATATCAGTATATATTCCATAGCGTCTCGGGAGTACTGGCTAACTGCGGAGCAAGTTATTTTTCGATTTTATATTTAGGCCTTTTAAGCGGCTTCTGTGTGAGTATGCGGCTCGAATTCGGAATCTGGCCTTTGCTGATGTTCATTTTTGTCGTAAAATTCGCTGACATAGGGGCTTACGCGATTGGGAGCATGTTCGGCAAGCATAAATTTTCACCTAAAATAAGCCCGGGAAAAACCTGGGAAGGAATGGGCGGCGCGGTTGCATTTGCAATTATTGTTGCTATTGGTTTTGCCGTAAGTTGTGATATAATGGCATGGTGGTTTGCGATAATCTTTGGTGTTTGCCTTGCATTTATAGGCCAGATTGGAGATTTGGTCGAATCTATGATTAAGCGGGACGCTGAGCAAAAGGATTCCGCAAACAAAGTACCGGGCTTCGGAGGTATATTGGATATTATCGATTCGCCTCTCGTGGCGGCGCCGTTTGGCTATTTATTCTTTATGCTGGGCTTTTGATTGAGAAGAGCTTTGGAAGTTAAGATACAATTAGATTCAACCGATAAGCAGCTTGAATTGTTCGGGCCTGCCGACAGTTACCTTCGGCTTCTGAGGGATTCGCTGGGGGTGCACATTACCGCACGGCAGGGTAGCTTAATTATCACGGGCAAAGAAAAAGATGTAGATAAGACCGTTGAGGTCATCGACAAAATGCAAAAGCAACTTCTCAAAAGCCACTCACTTTCAACCGCAAACGTAACTACTTTTATACGACAAAGCGAATCAACTGTAATTCCCCAAACCAGCGAAGCTATAACCGTCTATGCTCATAAAAAGCTTATTAAACCGTCCACAAAAGGACAGGCGAAGTACATCAAAACAATGCTGACAAACGACCTTACTTTTTGCACGGGACCGGCCGGGACGGGAAAGACTTATCTCGCTGTCGCAATTGCCGTATCAATGCTAAAGAAAAAGCAAATCAGGAGGATTGTACTGGCACGTCCGGCCGTGGAAGCAGGTGAGAAACTCGGTTTTCTCCCCGGCGATATACAGGCAAAGGTCAATCCGTATCTCCGCCCTTTGTTTGACGCACTCGAAGATATGATGGATTTCACCCAGATGAAAAAATTCGTTGAACTGGATATCATCGAGATAATTCCGCTCGCATTTATGCGCGGCCGAACGTTAAACGAAGCCGCTATTATCTGCGACGAAGCACAAAACACCTCGGCAATGCAGATGCTAATGGTCTTGACAAGACTCGGACATGGCTCCAAAATGATAATAACCGGTGATATAACACAGATTGACCTCGAAAGGGGCCAGAAAAGTGGAATGATTGAAGCGATTGAAATTTTGAGACGAATCAAAGGAATAGGATGCGTAGAGCTAAACCAGAGAGATATAGTGAGACATCGACTGGTACAGAATATTGTGCAGGCTTACAAAAAAAAAGCAAAAGCTGATTAAGAGTGCCTAACAAAATGAATCGTAGCACCGAAAACGAGCGTTTTCGTCTCTGGCAAGGAAGGCGAAGCAAGCCATCTGAGGATGGTCGATGCAGCCTGACGAAGAGCAGAGGCGAAATAAGCCGTTTGAATGCAGAGTCATTTTGTTAGGTGCTCTAAGTATTACTTCGTTTTATATGGGATAAACAGATGCCGTTTTGGAAGAAAATAAGTCCTCGTCGAATTCAGGTCCGCAAAAATATATTTGACGACCGTTTAACACGAATAAGCCGGCTGTTTAACACCGATTCTTTAATCTCGATTCTGCTGTGGCTGCTTTTCGTCGTGCTCTGTGTTCCAATCTTAACTTTTGAGTTGATACAGCAGGTCCATTACTTCGACCTGATATTTACCTCGATAATTGTATTACTAATCTGTCTTGCCATCGCCTTCTATATTCACCACTACCAAAAGCGAATAATAATAAACCACGCCAGAGCGCTGGCGATTGTTGGTTTATATACCCTGCTGCTGGTAACAACCAAAGTTACCTCCTTGCTGTTCAATCATACCTCCGGTGCCACCGGAAGCGCTGTTACCGCGGCCATTATCCTGACAATCGCATATAACCAGCGATTTGCCATAGGCATGATTATGTTCTACTGCCTGCTTGGCTGTTTTGCCACTGGATCATTTGAAATATATCAACTGACGGACATCAACCTGTTTTTAACGATGATTGCCGGTGCCGTTACGTGCTGTTTCTCTTTGAGGGAAATCCGTACAAGAATGAAGCTGCTCCAGGTCAGCGCTCTGTCGGCGGCAATTGTATTTCTAACGGCGGGATCACTGGCCTGTCTGGACTTGTTACCCGAAAAATTGACCCTCGCGGAACTGTCCGAAGTCTTCAGCAATGCCGGCTATCACGCCGGTGCTACTTTCCTTGTCGGCCTGCTGATTCAGAGCTTACTTCCGCTGATCGAAAAAATCTTCCACATAGCGACAAGCATGACCCTTTTGGACTATAGCGATGCGAATCAGCCCCTCCTGAAAAAACTCGCCATGGAAGCACCCGGCACCTTCAGTCACAGTCTCCTGATAGGCTCAATCGCCGAGGCCGCCGCCGAGTCAATCAATTGCAACGGGCTTTTGTGCAGGGTCGGCGCATACTACCATGACATCGGAAAAATCAGCAAGGCAACCTATTTTACTGAAAATGAATTCGGCTCCGCGAATCGCCATAAAGAGCTCTCGCCTACAATGAGCCAGCTTATTATCGTCGGACACGTTAAAGACGGAATAGAAATGGCAAGGGAATACAACCTGCCCAACGTGCTCAGACAATTTATCGAAACACACCACGGCACTACATTAATCGAACACTTTTACCACGAAGCAAAAAAATTAACTATTAAAAACTCAAAAGGAAAAGCAGTCGACGAGCCTTCCGAGAGTGAATTCAGGTATCCCGGGCCGAAACCACGCTCCAAAGAAGCGGCTATCGTAATGCTCTCCGATACCGTAGAGGGCGCCGTAAGGAGCCTCCCGGAAGTAACACCCACAAAGGTCGAGGCCGTAGTGCACACCATGTCTATGAGACGCCTGCAGGACGGCCAGTTCGACGAATGCGACCTGTCGCTGAGGGAATTAAGCAAGATAGAGGCAAGTATATCAAAAACCCTCGCCGCGCATCATCACGGCCGAATCGCATATCCAAAACCGCCCGATGAACTGGAAGAGGTGAAAGCTCAAACCGGGCAGCTAAGGTAACAAAGCAATTAACAATCATGGCCTCCCCTAAAAAAGACCAGGAAATAGCCGTTCAAATCGCTAATAATTTCGCCGGCATAGATGCTCCTCCATCCAAAGTGAAAAAATTGGTCCGGGCCGTCTTCAATCGCTTCGGGCTCTCGAAAGCAACGGTCAGTATTGCAATAGTCGATGACGACGAAATCCGCAAATTAAACAGCAGGTTTCTCAATCGCAAATCGAATACCGACTGTCTGAGTTTCGACCTGTCGGACACCAAGGGGCCGCAGTCACCCAAACTGTTCGAGCTGATTGTAAACGGCGAGATGGCCGTCAGGCAGGCGAATCTGCGGGGCCATTCGAGCGAAGCCGAGCTTGCACTCTACATAACACACGGCCTGCTGCACAACCTCGGTTTCGACGACTCCACAGACAGCAAGGCCCGCAAAATGCATCTTATGGAGGACAATATTTTACAACAACTTGGGTACGGTTTGGTATATAATAAGAGCTTATCCGAATAACCGGGGCGTTATGAGGCCGGTTTTCGGATAGGCTCTATGAACACAAAGGCATAAGGGCACGTATGTTAATTCTTTATGATTTGCGCAATGTAATTAATTGAAAGGGACACAAAGAAGTGGGCTACACCGGCTGGGCTGTATTATTCATTTGTTTTCTCGCGGGCGGAACATTGTTCTTCTCCGCAAACGCCTTCGCACTGCGCATATTCTCAATCGTCAAATTACAGGAAGCGTTCAAAGCGGCTAACAAAAAGAACAATCCGGAACAGCTCGCCGAACAGTTGGCGGAAAGGTCCGACGAGCTGATTTTAACATGCTTTTTCTACCGCCTCATCCTCAACGTATGTATATTACTTCTATTAGTATCGGTTTTCATTTCTTCGCAACTCCCGGCAGAACTCCCTGCAACCATAACCAGCTATCTGCTTACGTTTATTATCGCAATGGTAATATTTTCGGTATTTTCTCTGGCTATTCCCCGGGCATGGGCCAAATACGCCGGCGAAAAAATCCTCAGCCGAACATTCAAACTGTTAAAAGTTTTTGCCGTCGCCGCCGCCCCTGTCCTCTATATCTTTAGATTATACGAAGGTTTCGTACGGCGCCTGGCCGGAGTACCTGCAACGACCCCCGAAGAAGAGCATGAAGAAAAGCAGGAGGAATTTATAACCGGCCTCGAGCAGCGCAGAACCGAAGGCGTTCTCGACGAAGAAGAGCAGGAGATGATTGAAAACGTCCTGGAGCTGTCCAGCAGCTCAGCCGACGAGATTATGACGCCCCGCACCGATATCATAGCCGCCGAAGTCAACTCCGACCTGCAAAAAGTACTTCAAACCATTACCTCCGCCGGCCATACGAGAATCCCGGTTTATGAGAAAAATATAGACAATATCATAGGCCTTGTTTATGCCAAGGACCTGCTGGGCGAGATAGGAAAATCGGGCGATGAATTCAAATTGCGGGATAAAATGAGAGATGCCTATTTTGTCCCCGAAAGCAAACCGCTGCGGGCGCTGCTCCACGAATTTCAAAATCAGAAGCTGCATATAGCCATCGTCCTGGACGAATACGGCGGTACGGCCGGCATCGTTACCTTCGAGGACATCCTGGAAGAGCTTGTAGGCGAAATCACCGATGAATACGAAGAAACCCCAACCGAGCCGATAAAGAAAATAGACCACAACACGATTGAAGCCGACGCCAGAACAAACATCGACGATATCAACGACCAGTGCGAACTGAATCTGCCCGAAGATGAAGATTACGAAACCATCGGCGGCTTTGTCTTCTCGAGACTCGGATATATCCCAAAGACCGGCGAAAGCTTCGACCACGAAAACCTGAAATTCACCATCATCTCCGCCGAAGCCAGAAGCATAAAACGCATCAGAATCCGGAAGACCAACGAACAATAATTTATTCATTGATATTAACGAAATTAGAAAGTGCCTCAAGTTACAGATTATTTTTAACTTTAGCTCACTTTAGTCACTTTAGTTCACTTTAGACACTTTAATGTCAGCTTCTGTCTGGCGAATACGACATACGCAATACGATATACGAGAAATGTTAACCAAAGACTTAGCTATCTGCATACGCGCTATCGATTATTCCGAGACCTCCCAGATACTAACCTTCTTCACCCGTGACACCGGTAAAATCGGCGCCATCGCCAAAGGCTCCAAGCGCCCGAAATCCTCATTCGGCGGCCCCTTCGAAATATTCTCCTACGGCAAAATTGTCTTCGCCGATTCCAACAAAGACAAACTCTCCACCTTAACCGAGTTCGAATCCGCTTATGGCGGCGCAGGCTTCAGCGCGCTGAGCGCCAATCTGTTCAGACTAAACTGCTGCCTCTTCGGCGCCGAGCTATTGAATAAACTCACCCACGATTACGACCCGCACCCGCAGCTTTTCGATGATTTCCTGCAGTTCTTGAAGAACGCCGGCGCTGGCGATAACAATTCCGAGATGCTGATCCTTTTAATATTGTTCCAGCTTTCCCTGCTAAAAGAGACCGGCCTGCAACCCGTCCTAAGCCACTGCGTAAATTGCAAATCGAGATACGCTTCACAAAACACGAGACACGGAACACGGGACACGGGACACGAAATCTACTTCAGCAGCTCCATCAACGGCCTTATTTGCAGAGACTGCGAGGCATCCTTCCCCGATAAGATAAGACTATCCCCCAACACCGCCGGTTGCCTCAGTAACCTAAAACTACTGGCCGGTGCCCAGAAAAAAACTCTAAAAGAAATCGAAAAACTCCTGATCTTCCACCTAACCGAAATCCTCGGCCACAAACAAAAAATGGCCAAATATATCATCAACTCTTAATTACACCTCAACATTTTGTCATGTAAAGCGAAAGAGCCTGCACTGAGAGCAGCCGAAGGGAGATAAGAATTACCACTGGCTCAGCCCGCTTGTTGATGGGAAATCCTGAGGTGGCATAGGGCTTTCCCCTATATAAGAATCAGGTCTGGCCCCGATTTTCATTAAATGCCAATTCGTTATCATTCATCGTATGGATGCTAAATCTTTTTTAACTACTGAAGATGACAGGCAAAAACAAAATCTCTTGAGATGAGGTGACTGAAATGAGTAAGCGGATGATAAACGCTCTTTCAATAATTTCGACTGAAAACATTTGGCAATCTACAAAGCCGTATTGTAGAATATAGTGCCCACCTGTAAAGCACGCACTATATGGCGAGTTTGTTGTTCGTAACCTTTTATAGACAGAAAAGGAGGAGCCAATGAGGAACCAGAAAGCATGTTGGAATTATGTAAGTAGATATTCAATTAATCTAATACTAAGAAAAGGAGAAAGACAATGACTAAAAGAACTCTGACAAAAAATATTCTGAGCAGTTGCTGTTTGGTAATGTTCCTTGCCGTATTTGCAGTAGCACAATTCCCACCAGCCGGTAACACAATAGGTGACTTCGTCTGGGAAGACTTGAATGGAAACGGCATACAGGATGCTGGTGAACCGGGCATTCCCGATGTGACTGTAAACCTCTATATATGCAACGATTCTAACATCCTTCGTACCACTACAACGGATTCCGATGGGAAATACAGTTTTTTCGTAGATATCGCTGATCATTACGTGGAATTCATTTTGCCTGTGGGTTATACCTTCACTCAGCAGAATATCGGCGCCGACGACGCTATAGACAGCGATGCTGATCCCATCACGGGCAAGACCCACTGCACGTACGGCTTGGACGATTACACCTTGGACGCTGGACTGGTGCAGCCGCCGCAGCAACCGTGCGAGCAATGCGATGGCGGGGTGACCAGTTTGACCCTCAAATATAACGGAAGTGTTCCGGCTCTTATCGAGGTCCATGAAAAAGGCAAGAAAGGCAATCCGGGCACGACCTTATTTATCGGCACGGTTGCCGGTGGCGGTGATTTCCAATTTGATGGGGCCAAGAAAGACGGTAAAATGGGCAGTGAGATCTCTATATTTGTGGACTCGGTGTTAAACACCAGGATTCATACCAGTTGTTCACAGCCGATAGGCGTTGGACAGATAAGCGGTGATTTCGAGATTATCGAAGGTTACAGCTTAAATGGCGGCCTGCTTTGCCCGCTGGGTTCTGTCCCACCTGAGCCACCGGCTGGCGATTGTGACAATGGCAAGCCTCAGGGCCTGACTATGCAATACACCGGCGAGGATTGCAGTGCCTCCAGCCATTCGCAGGATCCGACGAAGGTTGTATGCGGCGGTGACCCGGCTTTGGCAGCTACTGTTTACATTATTGCCGCCGACAAAAAGAATGTAGCAGATCTGGGGAATGCGAAAACCAGGATTTGGTTTGTAGGAGCAGTTAATCTCAATGAAACATTCTACATAGACGCTGCCGCTGAGGGCCTAAGCAGACTAAGATCGGAAACTGCTGTTTTTATCTTTGATAACAGTATTAACAATAACCTTTTGCAGAGCGTCCGGTTTCACACCTCCTGCTCCCAGCCGCTGAACGTTGGCGACCAGTTTGGAAGCCTGATACTGAAGGAGTTTGTTCCCGAATAGCCTTTTGAACACTAATAATTGTCCGTTTTATTTTTGTGTAGGTGCATAGGCAAATATACAAGGATTGAGGATATAATATCACCAGGGGCTGTGAGCATCCGCTTGCAGCCCTTTTTTCATTTCCACCCAAAAACCAAAAATGGATAAATACATCCTGAATACCTAATTCAGCTTTTTCCTTTTTGCGATAGTCATTTGTTAAAGGTCAAATCTTCTGCCGATACCGGGGCGATCGAAATCAAAGCAGAGCAGAGCATAGCCCCATTGACCCATATGCATGATCAGTGACGTAAGACGAAAAATATTTCTACCCATCATTCCCTTAAGGAACCGCCATTCGTAGTCGTCCCTGTTTTCTCATCTATGTCGTCGCAGTCTCCAAATGCTCATCTAAGTCGGCAATCCATTGTGACTTCGGGCTAAAGGAGCGAGTTTTATGAACACTTCACTCGCCGGCAGAGAGCTTCCCATTCTCAGTTCAAGATTCGGATAGTCCAGTACGGGAGTAAGCATCAGTTGCTTTGTCTCTCTGTCCTGGTGACCGACAAAGACCATATTAAGCGCGTTTACCTGAATGACCGTATAGGAGGACAGGGGCAACCGCGTCTCCTTTACGCTTGCTTGTCTGGCCGATGAAACTAACTGAGTAAAGCTCGACGAGCCAAACTTAGTCACAACCCATTGTTCTTTTCGCAGCGCGACGGTGATTGCGCAGCGAGCCTCCCTATTGACAGTGAGTGGGAACATGACCTGACTGTTTGCCTTCTCCAGCAGAGTGTCCGCTTTGATGCTATCCTCATATTTCATCAGCTTGTCCAGTCGCACTGTGAAAACCTTCATCGGCTCACCCAGCCTCGCTTGGCGAACCTCAGATACGGATCTAAATCCCATTGCACTGAAGTTTTTTTCATTAATA
>VRUK01000079.1 GCA_019456195.1 Planctomycetota bacterium
CGAGAACTTCGGGAAATACTGCACATCGTGTAAACCGGCCAGTCGGATAGCAAATCCAGGGCCGAACAGGATTGGGATAACATCCTTATACCCGAACTGTGGCGGATGTGCACCGAAAGTCTCTTTAAGGTATTCGTAGTAGTGCTCAGGATTACGATAAATTTCTTTTGGCGTATGCTCGGCGTAGCCTCTACCGTTTTTGCGATAGCCCATGACGCTGTAAGGTCCCCAATGGATGAAGATTCCGAACTTGGCGTCATCAAACCATTGTGGCACGGGGTGGCTCTTTAGAGAGGCCCAGTTGTAATCATATTTCTTAGCTGGTTTCATATCTTCGGCGTGAAGGGATGGCACACACATCGCCAGACAGTTTATGCAGAGAATCCAGTAAAGCATACGCCGATTACTTCTGCTTATTGAATAATTCATCCTTTGCTCTTTCGTTTTCTAATACCAACAGTGAGGTTATCTTGGCCTTTTGTCCATGAACAAAATAACTTTTTCGTACTTGTCCTTTGGCAGGGCATTTTTTAATATTTTCCGAATTTCGCGCATGGGGGTGCGCAGTGTCGTATGTGTTACGACAATGTGTTCGTTTTTCAGGTTTTTGAGCAGGGTTGTAAACTCATCGATATGCATGTGTCTTCCCGCTTGGGCCCGGCCGGAATGCTCGTCTTCGTAAAATGTACACTCGGCTATTAGAATTTTGCTTTCGGCGATATATTTTAACTGCGAAAAGTCAACATACTGCGTATCACCGAGATAGCTTACAATCGGAATCTCCAGCGGATTATCTATTTTAATGCCCTGTTTTTTTAACTCGACGATTTGCGGGCCAGTCAGGCCGGTGTACTCGGGTTTTAGCTTTTTTCGCTTTTCAATTACGCTGAAACCGACAGAGCCTTTGCTGTGTTTTGTCGGGAAGACCCTGGCGAAAAGATTTGGCTTTATCTGGTATTCGTCGCCCGGTTTTACACCAATGAGGTTGACGGGTATTCTATTGCCGTCCAGCCGGCCCCAGGCGTTGATTATTTCTCCTATTGGCTGCAATAGATTTTCGGGGGCTAATATTGTCCCGGCCGGCATACCGCAAAATTTTCGATGCGAAAGGTAATATGCGATACCCGCGGCGTGGTCCATGTGTCCGTGCGTAAGCAGAATATGATTTATGGAAATAATCTGGTCGGGGGCTTTGCCGATATCGAAACAAACGTCCAACTGCGGCATCGCAACGACGGTCTCTTCTCCGGCGACCGAATAGCCGATGATTTCCAAATCATCTATTTCTATATGTGCTAAATTATGGCTTGGCATTTATAGTTGATTGCTCATTATTGATTTCGAATTAAGAACTCCTTCTTTTTCATTTTTGTACTTATATTTCATAGTAGAAACAAGTGGTGGTTATGTCAATTTGTTTTTGACATAGCTGCCGATACGTGTACACTGGGCTATTAATAAGCATCAATAAAATCACAAATGAACAACACATTTAGAACTTAAAAAAGTGAAGGCTCTGGAGCATGAAGGGAAAAATAATGAAAACATTCACGACGTTTCTTGCCTGTTTGTTTATTGCGGGTTTAGCCAACTGTGTTTGGGCAAAAGAGGTTGTCCCGCAACTGGATCGGGATAAACTGCCCGGCAGGCAGGTCAAAGTGGCGGCTATTTGTATCGGCTTCGGAGGCGAGCACGACGTTAAACTGAAGCTGGCGTTAGAGCATCTTCATACGGCCGGAAAGAACGGGGTGGATATCGCCTGTCTGCCTGAGGAGTTCGCCGGTACCGAGGCTGAACCGGTTCCCGGGCCAACCACCAAAGCCGTGTCAAGACTTGCCAGAAAGTACAATATGTATGTTATCTGCCCGATACGAGAGCAGGCGGGGGATGAGCAATACAATACGGCCGTTCTTATCGACCGAAAGGGCAAAGTGGCTGGCTACTATCGCAAGGTTTTCGTGTTCTGGGGCGAAGGGCTGCACCTTAGCAGGGAGGGGGTGAAGGCTTTCGATACTGATTTCGGAAGGATAAGTATCCTGACGTGCTTTGACCTGAACTATGCAGAGTTATGGCGTCAGTGTGATGCTTTGGATGTGGATATAGTTTTCTGGCCAAGTGCTTATGGCGGCGGTTCACCATTGAATGCCTTTGCAATACTTTATCATTACTATATCATTCCGGTGGGGGCCGGTAATATAATCGACATTACGGGAAAAACTTTTGAGAATATTGAAAAGCCAAATCCTAAGCAGTTCATCGCGACGCTGGATTTGGACATGGCGTTTGCCCACTATGACTTCAACCGTAAAAAAGTCGAGAAAATGCTTGCCGAGCACAAAGGCGAGATAAACGTCGAGCGGAGGCTAAGCGATGAGGATTTGGCGCCGTGGTGGCTGTTCAGGGCGATCAAGCCGGGCGTCAGCGTGCGGAAGCTGCTGAAGAAATACGAGATTGAGACGCTTCGTGAGTATCAGCACCGCAGCAGAAAGCAGATCAATGAGGCCCGGAAGAAAGGCAAGAGAATATAACAAAATCGGGGACTTTGTTAATGCCTGATAAGCGCACTCATAGAGGTCCGCATCCGGCGGATGGAAAGTTGTTTGCCGAAGGGGTGATTTCCAATCTGCTCAAAGCGATTGCCGATTTTTCGCTTCTGCTGACAAAGGATTATGCGGAAAAGAGTGCGCTTAAATTAGTCGGTGACAGGTTCTCGCTTACGGAAAGACAAAGACTGGCCATTATGCGCAGCGCCTGTTCCGATGAGCAGCTTGTTTCTCGGAATCAGAGTTGCGTCTCGCCGGAAAATCTCAGGAACAAGTCTATTGCTATCGATGGTTACAACTTATTGATTACTATCGAAGCAGCGATGAGCGGCGGCGTGATTTTTAAGGGGCGTGACGGTTGTTTTCGGGATTTGGCAAGCGTACACGGAACATACCGCAAAGTTACAGAAACGATACCTGCGTTGGAACTGATAGGTCAATTCCTGCGAGAAGCCGGAGCCGGTAAGGCTCTTTGGCTGCTGGACAGCCCCGTATCCAACAGCGGCCGTTTGAAAACACTCATCGGTGAGCTTGCCCGAAAAAACAACTGGGACTGGGAGATTGAGCTTTTACTAAGTCCGGATGCCGAGCTTAAAAAAAACGATGCTGTTATAGCAAGCAGTGACAGTGTTATACTCGATACATGCGGACGATGGGTCAATTTGGCGGCAGAGATAATAAAGAGCAAGCTGCCCTCTGCAAAAGTGATAGACTTGTCCTGGGCGGGATGATTTTAGGAGTTTACTTTTGCTCAATCAGTTTTGTAATTGTCTGAAGGTCTATCTGTTCGAGAGATTCGCAGACTAAATCAGCCCGGGAGAGCTTATCTGCGGTAGTAGAATTTGTGACAGCGATACATTTTGCCCCGGCTGTCTTCGCTGCCTGGACGCCGTTGGGGGCGTCCTCTATTACGACACAATTGACCGGTTCAATACCTATCCCTTCGGCGGCGAGAAGGAAAAGCTCCGGGTTGGGCTTTTTATGTTTGACGTGGTCGCCGTGTATATAAACCATCTTTTTATATGGAATTTTCGCGGCTTCCAATACAGCCTGGGATTTCTCGTATGTTCCTGACGTCGCGATAGCCAGTCGGAAATCTTCTCTCTGCATCGCCTTTTCTATTAACTCCATTACGCCCGGGAAGGGCGGCATCGATTCTTCTTTAAGAATCTTAAGGAAATATTCCTGACGTAGTTGTGTAATTTTTTCGATTTGTTCATCGGTTAATTCCAGGCCGTGGGTCCTGGCGCCGGCCTTGACGTACTCCTCGGCTCCCCGGCCAAGTCCAGCCTCGAAATCCTTGCGAACGACACCTTCGAGACCGAGAAAGTCGGCAAAAACCATGATAGAAACCCTTGCGTTGGCAGCCTCGGTATCGGCAATGACACCGTCAACATCAAATATTAAACCGTATAATTTATCCATAGCCTTTAGCGTATAGCATATAACGAGCGATTTTTCAATCGGAGATTTAGTTTTTGAGCAGATCCTTGTAATCTTCGATTAATTTCTGATTTTTTTGCCGCGTTTTTATCTGCTGCGCATTTATAATGGTGATGATAGTTGGTACTTGTAAACTCCGGAGAGTAATCAGCGTGAAGAACGACAACATAGCGGCTGACGAGAAGCCGTTAATAGCCCGGGCCCGTTATGACAGCACAGCTTTTGTGCAGTTGTATCGCAGCCATTATGATGCGATATTTCGCTACTGTGTACATCGGCTTTTTGAAAGGGCAAAGGCCGAAGACGTTACTTCCGAGGTTTTTCTAAAAGTTGTTGAGAATATTCACAGTTTCAAAGGCAATGAACAGCAGTTTCGCTGCTGGCTCTATAGAATCGCAACCAATGCAGTTAATAACTATTTGAGAAAGGCCGTACGTCGAAGTCGTCTGTTGAAAGTCGCTCGCGAGCAAACTAATAGTCAGGTTGCCGACTGTGAAGGGCCGGCTGAAAAACTGGCACTTCTAAGAGACTCGCTATTTACCTTGAAGCCGCGCTACCAGGCTATCATCACACTGCGTTTTTTTGAAAATCTAAAATTAACCGAAATTGCCGAGGTGCTTGGTTCCAGTCCGGGCACAGTCCGCAGCCAGTTGACGCGGGCGCTTGCCAAACTGCGTAAGGTTTTAGCTACAGAGTTCATGGAAAAATCAGAGGTGAATTAAAATGGACAATAACGAAAAACAATTCGAATATTTCGTTAGTAATATAAAGTTTGACGATACTCCTGAACCTGACCATCGCGACAAGCTCGAACAGAACCTGCTAAATGCTATGGCAAAGCAGCCTCGACAAATAAAGTTCTGGAGAATTATTATGAAAAGCAGAATTACAAAGTTAGCTACTGCTGCGGCGGTAGTTATTATTGGTTTGATATTTTTAGTTAGTGACGGGCAGAATACACTCTATGCAAATGCAGTAAAAGCCCTGGAGCAAGCACGAACATTTCATATAATTATAAAGGAATATCGTGATGGTAAATTATTCAAGGATCACGAAATATGGTATGACCGTGAAGCCGGGATTGTGGAGGAGGAACGTTACGAAGGCCGAACAGATATGCGAATTGACAATGGACAATATGAATGGCGGTTTGCGTCAGGGAAAGAATTTATAGTTCAGCTGGAAAGTTACCAAGACAATGACGCATTTGCACGTCAATGTTGTGCTGAGTGGCTGCGATATGATCCAAATAGAGTTTCTTCAGGTGATATGGTTATTGACGGGGTTCCATGCGATATGTATGTCCTTTCAGACTCGGGAGCAAAAGTTTCTATATGGATCGATGGAAAGAATTATGTACGGCAGATCGAACAATCCACAGAACTTAGTGGGCAGAAAGTCGAATCTCGGGCTTCTGTGGAATATGACATAGCGATTGACCAGAACCGTTTTTCGCCTAAATTTGGTCAAGATGTGAAAGTAATAAATCCACGGGAGTGGATTGAGGAACTATACTCTTTAGACACGGCAATATTTACACGAAAATGCCTGGGTTTCGTATTTGCCGTACATGAATTAAAAACGTGCGAGAATGGGTTGAAATATATTGTTTGTTCAACTCGTCTTAGCGATCAGACAAGACGGGACATCGGCACCGGTCATCCTTGGACTTATTACGGACAATCAGATTTGTTTGATAGATACGATGAAACGTATTCTTATGACCACCCGATTTTGCTTGGTGAGCTGACACATGATGGTGTAAGAATTAACTGGTATTTACTTTTGCCATCTGATGATAGAGTGAGACAGTCACCCGGTTGTGATGTCGATGTTAGGGTCAACACTGCCAACCAACTGGAAGAAAAATGCAAAGCAGAAGGACTGCCCACCAATGATAAATTCAGGTTAAATATTACAATGCAGGAGTCCAAAGAGCATCAAGTGTCGTTGAGAGAAATTATTAGGCAAGTTTACTCGTTCGGAGAGAAACTCGATCCGATAGTACACTCTTTTCTTTTGACGCAGGTTATAACGAAAGCGGATGGGAAAAAAACACAAGCGTGGCGGAGGCCCGCTATTCAATTATCAGAGGAGGAATATAACGAAGGTGTTGAACGGAGGGTTCAGGAATGGTTGGAGCTTATGGGGCTGAATAAGTTGCAAAAGTAAAAATATCCTTCAACCAGTACAGTTAGGTTTGTTATAGAGCCAGTTATTTATATTCTCAAACGCTGCCGGGCGATTTGCTCGACGGCGTTCTTTTTATGCGATTTTGGGGCAGAAATGGTGCTTTTAATTTCGCGGTTGAACAATTATCTGTTTACTGGTACAATCCGGCCTCGTTTTACAGAATTCCTTGATTATTGAAAAGATTCGACCAATGACAGAAAAACTTGATAAGCACGTTTTAAAGAACGGAATGGTACTTCTTGGTGAGCCGATGGAGGCGGTTGAGTCGGTGGCGTTTGATTTTATGCTGCCGGCCGGAGCGGCCTTGCTGCCGGATGGTTGCTGTGGGGCCGGAAGTGTTATTGCCGAATGGATTTTCAGAGGCGCCGGCGATAGAAACAGCCGCCAGCTTGGTGACGCACTCGATGGCCTTGGCCTGGCTCGCGGGCGTTCGGTTGGAAGCTCGCATATAACCGTTGGGGCGGCACTGGAAGCAGGCAACCTTGCTCAGACCCTGGATTTGTATGCGGACATTATACTTAAACCCAGCCTCGCCGGCGACCAGTTCGAATTAGCGAGGCAGTTGGCAGTTGACGGAGTATTGTCTTTGGACGATGAGCCGCGGCAAAAGGTTATGCTCAAGCTGCGGGAGCAGTTTTATCCAAACCCGTTGGGACGCAGTTCTGTCGGAGATATTCCGGAATTAAAGGCTTTGACGACTGAAAAGACAAAGCAGATTATAAAGGACAATTTCAATCTTTCGCAGACGATATTCGCGGTTGCGGGTAAATATGATTTTGACGCGATTTGTCAGCAAATAGAAAGACTGTTTGAGACCGAGCGGCAGGAAAATACCGGGCAGGTAACGATAGGTTCCAAAGCAGGCAAATACACACATTTAGATAACGATGGTGCGCAGGTTCATATCGGCCTGATGACCGAGACGGCTAAACCGACAGATGAGGACTACTATAATGCCAGGGTGGCCGTATCGGTTCTATCCGGCGGTATGAGCGCCAGATTATTTACGAAGGTTAGAGAAGAGCGGGGCCTGTGCTATGCAATCGGAGCACGGTACCATTGCCTCAAAGGAGCGGCCGGTATAATGTGCTATGCCGGTACAACGCCGGATAAGGCTCAGGAGACACTCGATGTGATTATCCAGCAGTTTAATGAATTAGGCGATGGAATCAGCAAAGAGGAAATACAGAGGGCCAAAGTCGGACTTCAAAGCTCGCTGATTTTAAGCAGCGAATCGTCCAGTAGTCGGGCCTGCTCAATTGCAGGCGATTACTATATGTTGGGCAGGGTTAGAAGCCTGGATGAAATTAAGGAGAAAATCGAGCAAACCAGTGTTGATTCGGTTTTAGGTTTTTTGAGAAACAATAAATTCAAAGATTTTACGGTTGTAACAATAGGACCGAAGCAGGTGACTGTTAAATAGGACAATGGATGGAATTTAAAAAAGAACAATTGGCTAATGGTTTAAATGTAATTGGCGAAATTAACAAATCAGCCAAATCAGCGTCGGTGGGTTTTTTCGTTAAAACCGGCTCTCGTGATGAGAACGAACAGATAAACGGGGTATCGCATTTCCTTGAACACATGCTGTTTAAAGGGACGGATAAATTAAGTGCCCTTCAAGTTAGCGAGGCATTCGACAGGACGGGGGCGCAATTCAACGCCGGTACCGCCGAGGAATATACTGTCTATTATGCCGCTGTTCTTCCGGAATATCTGCTTGAGGTTGCGGGGCTGTGGATAGAGCTGATGAGGCCGGCACTGAGGGATGATGATTTCAATATCGAAAAAAATGTAATCAAAGAAGAAATTGCAATGTATAAGGACATGCCGAGCTTTGATGTTATGGATAAATGTCAAACATTATATTTCGCGGGACATCCTTGCGGCAATAGCATACTTGGTAGCGAAGAAAGCATTGATAATCTGACCGCCGAACAAATGCGGGACTATTTCACTCGGCGGTACGCACCGAACAATATGGTGTTGGCCTGTGCGGGCAATTTTGACTGGGAACAATTTTGTTCGATGTCTGAGAAATTCTGCAGTAAATGGCAAAAGCAAAATGTTTGTAGAAGGCTTGAAAATTGTGAGGGAAGTAGAAAGAAAAAACGAATTGAAAAATCAAACCTGGTTCGCGAGCATATATGTCTTATGAGTACTGGCGTGTCAGCCCAGGACCAAAGGAGATTTGCAGCTTTTCTCTTAGGTGTTATCATCGGAGATAGTGTGGGTTCACGGTTTTATTGGGAGCTGGTTGACAAGGCATTAGCGGAAGCGGCAGGAATGTACGTTAAGCAGATGGACGGCACGGGGGCTTTTTGTAGTTATATCCGCTGCAGCACAGGCAATGTTACCAAGGTGCTCGATACCGTCAGCGGTATTTTCCAAAGTTTGTTCCGGGACGGCATAACCGAAGATGAATTAAGAAAGGCAAAGAACAAGGTATTGAGCGCTTTGGTTATTAAAAATGAGCTGTCGAGAGGTCGGCTGGATGACCTGGGTTCAAACTGGCTGTATTTGGAGAAGTACCGTACTGTCGAAGATGACATCAGTGCGATTAGGGCCGTTACTGTTGACGATGTTAATGTTCTGATAGAGCAGTTTAAGCTGGGTGATTTTACACGGCTTTCTATCGGCCCTGCGGAAAATGACGAGTAACAGGGAGGAAAAGATATGAACAATCAATCAAGAAGGCAGTTCCTTAAAACTGTCGGTTTTGCAGCAGCTTCGACCGGAACACTATCGATATTGCCGGGCTGCGGTGGTATGGGTCAGACAGCCGCGGCCGAAGGAAAACGCCCGAACGTCGTTTTAGTAATGACCGACGACCAGGGTTATGGCGATTTGGGCTGTTACGGCAACCCTGTTATTCAGACGCCTAATCTGGACAGGCTATATACGCAGAGCATCCGGCTGACCGACTTTCATGTCAGTCCGACCTGTTCACCCACCCGTGCAGCGCTGATGACGGGACATTACTGCAACCGGACAGGGGTATGGCATACCATTATGGGCCGGTCACTTTTACGCAAAGACGAGGTGACAATAGCTGATGTTTTCTCGGCGAGCAGCTATCGCACGGCAATATTTGGCAAATGGCATTTAGGCGACAACTACCCGTTCCGGCCGCAGGACAGGGGATTCGGCGAGGTATTGATAAATGGAGGAGGCGGAGTTGGGCAGGGACCCGACTACTGGGGCAATGACTATTTTGATGACACATATTTCCACAACGGCAGGCCCAAAAAATTTGAAGGCTACTGCACCGATATATGGTTTGACGGGGCGATGAAATTCATTGAAGCCAATAAGACTCGGCCGTTCTTCTGTTACATACCGACCAACGCGCCGCATGGGCCTTACAATGTTGCCGACAAATACAGCAAGCCTTACAGAGATAAAGGTGTCGAGAAAAACCAGGCCAATTTTTACGGTATGATTACCAACATCGATGAGAATATGGGCCGCCTTATGCACCACCTCAATGAGCTTGGCCTCCAGGAAAACACCATACTTATCTTCATGACCGACAACGGGACCTCGGGCGGCTACAGCGGATCGATGCGCGGCAAGAAAGGTTCGGAGTATGAAGGTGGTCATCGGGTACCGTGTTTTCTCCGCTGGCCCGATGGCAATCTGAATGGTGGTATTGACGTTGACCGTCTCACGGCTCATGTCGATTTATTGCCGACACTAATTGAGTTGTGCGGATTAAAGAAACCACGCGGATTGAAGTTCGACGGCGATAGTATTGTTCAGCTTTTAAGGCGTGATGACAGGAATTGGCCCGAGCGTATTCTGATTACCGACTCGCAGCGAATTGAACATCCGGAAAAATGGCGTAAGAGCGCGGTTATGACGGACAAGTGGCGGCTGATAAACGGCAAGGAGCTGTACGATATAAAGGCCGACCCGGTCCAAAAGAATGATATCGCCGACAGGAACCCGCAGGCAGTCGAAAAACTGCGCAAGGCTTATGAAGACTGGTGGACCGATGTATCAGAGCGTTTCGATGAATATTGCGAAACTATCCTCGGCTCGGACAAACATAATCCTACGCGCCTGATGTCACACGACTGGCATACTCAGAAAGTGCCCTGGAACCAGGGTGCCGTCCGCAGCGGAATGCAGGCAAATGGCTTCTGGGCGGTGGAGGTTGAGCGCGATGGCATGTATCGATTTGAACTAAGGCGCTGGGCGAAGGAACTGGGTGTGGGTATTAACGAGGCGATTGCCGGCGGTAAAGCTATTACCGCTACTGAGGCGAGGCTGACAATCGCGGATCAGGATGTGACCGTTCCTGTTTCCAGAAATGCCCGCGCGGTAAAGTTCGATCTCCGACTCAAAGCCGGCAAAACACGTCTTCAGACGTGGTTTATGGATAACAGGGGCAATTCTCGCGGCGCTTATTACGTTTATGTGAAACGTTTATAATAGAGGTTCCCTAAAGTTTACGAATTTTTTAAAGGCGGTTTTAGTGAGCGATACTGATAATAATAAGCAAGATGATGTCGATGTTCTTCGAGCAGAGAATATACTGCCGCCGTATAACAAAGAAAAACACCGTGAGCAGTCTTTGAAAGAGACGACTCCGTCACTTTCCGCAAGTCGCCCGCAGCAAACCGATATAGCTGCAACAGAACCTGGTGAGGTAGCACTGGAGGCAAGTGAAATACCTAAGTTTGACCTGGCTGAGCAGATTATGGCGGAGCAGCGGAAAGTTACTGCGATAAGAAGAAAAGCTCCCGGCAAAAAAACAAAGGCTCCTGACCTCCAGCCCCGGATGCAATCAACCGGTTGTGCTATCAAGCAGCCGGCACCGACATTGTCGAAAAAAGGGCGGATTATTGCAGAGATTGTTGCAAGGGACATTGAAAAGTTGTACCGGGGTGACAGTTCGAGTCTCCGGAACTGGTAATTAGTGATTTACCGGTTATCTGGTTGTCATCCTGGAATACGGCTTTGTTCAATAATCTTGTAAGTACTCCTTAAACTCTATCATTTTCCTTGCACGACCTTTATATGTTATTGGTTTCGGGTCTAACCATTCGACAATTCTATCTTTTATCGAATAAGCAAAAAAATGATTTCCGGCAGGGCTGTAATGGCCAATGAAGTATCGCTTGAAGTAGTCATTGATGCTCAGGTTGAAGCTCTTGAAATCTTCGACATGCACGAGATTCATGTCAATGTAGTTGATATCTCTTTCTTTCAGAAAATCTACAATTTCCCGGTCATATCTTTTTCCCCCTTGTAGAAGCTGCCTTGTCACCCTATAGGGATCAAATATTACGACCATTAATTCTTTGTTGTTTGCAGAAACAAATTCGTCTGCTTTGTCCAGAATATATTTTGTAGCCTCAAAAGCATATTCATCCAGCAGAGCAGCTACTGAAGAGCGTAAGTTCTTGCCGTCGAAGTTTAGTTGGCACTCTAAATGTTTGCTTAATCTCTTTAATGTCCGAACAGGGATATCATTAATTTGATTGTTTTTATACAGGTACATTTGCAGGGCCAAATCACTCTTGAGAGTCTCGTACATCCAGTCCGGGTCAGTCATCTTATATAATGATTGCCGGCTTTGTAACAAGTTGTCCTTTTCTACGAGCTTACCTGTCGCGAAATCCATTTCTACATTCGACCAGAAATTTCCATGAAACATTCTTCCTATACCTTCTGTGCGGTTTGTCCGCTGATTCCAGCCTTTTGTTAACATATACCGGCATCGCAATAGACTTCTGACGTGGTCATCCCCCCAAATGTAGAGAATGATATATTTAGCATCATGCTCTGTCCTCTCCTCCCGGATCATCCGTCTATATGCCTGGTAAACACCAAGTCCGCCCATTCCGAAATTCCTGACCGGTTCGCCAAGGTGACCCGCTAAATATTCCTGCCAGGTCTCACCATCGTTTACCTGGTGACACAGAGTAAAACTGTCGCCATAAGTATTGATTCGACACGGTCTGCCTTTATACGTAAATGAAGTCCGTGCCCCGTTGGATTGCACCGTGGACAGAGTAAAACTGTTGTCAAGGCCGTCGTGCGGCATGTAATTGCCCATGATATATCCTATATCTCGATCGAATTGGGCCCATGATATATCGTTTAAGAATACATCTATTTCTTTGCGCACCGGTACGCTTTCTCTAATATATTCTTCGAAAGATATCTGCTCCTTCTCTGTAGTCTGCCCAAAAGCAAGTGAACATGAGAAAAGCAAAAATAAGGCTGTTCTCGAAATAATGTTTATTCTCGTTTTCATAATCTTTCTCCACATTTCCTAAATAAACCTATCGAAACAATTTCCAGGATCAATAAATCGGCCATATTTTATAAACGTGTAAGCTCACAGAACTATACGATATAGTCATGACTTGTTCTCAAATACCCAGACTTTCGGATTGTACCACCCAATAGAGATGATATCCAAATCGCCATCGCCATCGAGGTCCACGGCCTGGGTTCCATCGTGGTGGTCAATTATGTTCTTGGGGCTTTTGTCGATCACATGCTGTTTCCATCTTTTTCCTGCTCGTACGTTCTCAAAAAGTACCACGCGGTTTTCCTGCTTGCCCCGATGTTCGCCGATCACTACGTCCGGGTCCCCATCTCCATCGAAATCGGCAGTGTCCATACTGAAACCCTGGCCGTCAATGACATCTATCTTGTGGCGTGTCCAACTATCCGTGGGATTCTCCGGTGCTTCGAACCACCATAAATCAGTACCATTCTCCAAAGAGACCACGGCATCCAGGCGACCGTCTCCGTTGACATCCGTCAGGTCCACGCGGTCAGGTTCACCTTCGGTAATCTTCCCCATGCGGAACGTTGTCCACTTGTTGCCATCGTTGCGCAGCCACACATCACCCAGCAGAAGATCCAGGTCTCCGTCTCTATCGATGTCGCCATAATCCAGGTCTTCTCCCTGTGGCGGACTGCTTACGGTCGTGCTAAGCAGAGTCGATGTCCATTTTGCCTTGGCAGGCTCAGAAGGGATATTCAAGGCGTGGATGCCGCCCCCATCTCGATGCCACGACAGCGCGACCTGCAAGCCATTGTCCAGTCGTCCCACAGTACAACCCTGGAGAAAGTCACCGCCACCGCTATAATTAATATTTTTCAGGATAGAGAACTCGCCCTTACCATTGTTTTGTGCCCATACGAATGTAGTATTTTTTTCGGCTCCAACGCCTTCCGTGCCAAGGATATCCGGATCGCCGTCACCATCGAAATCATATACAATAGCCATATTCTTTAGAGGCTCACCGATGGATATTTGTTTCCATGTACCGGATAGTTTTCCGGGATTTTTCCACCACCAGCCTCCCGCCACCAAATCTTTGTGTCCATCGCAGTCGATATCAGCTCCTTGCACGAACACAGCCCTTTGCGGCAGGTCGTCGATGAAGTGACGTTCCCACTTGTCAAGGGAGACCTTTTTCACACCTTTGTTCAGCAGCACATCTACACGAGGAGAATTGTGATTGTACGGCTTCATAAGGATATCCAGATTGCCGTCACCATCCAGATCGGCCAACTTGCCTTCGTGGATGCCCTGACCATGAGAGGCCACTGTCTCTGTAAAACCACCCTTGCCGTTGCCGTACCATATATACGTTTTGGCATTGTCACCGGCGCCCGGCTTGCCCATCTCACCGATAAATATATCCGGATTTCCATCTTTGTCTATATCCCTTATCTCGCAGGTATGCCCATGGATGACATATCGTAGTCTCTGGGCGATCCATGCCTGGCCATTCCACTGGTACCACTTAGCGTCACCATTCATATCGCCGGGGCTAAAGACCACTTCAGGCCGGCCGCCCTTGACCAACTGGCCCACAGCGCATTGAGTAAAGGCCATCTCGGCATCAATGACATTTTCCTCATATCGGGTGCCGCCTTGATGTTTGAACCACCGGCCCCCTCCCACAATATCCACCTTACCGTCCAGGTCGATATCCATAGGAATGGAAGGAAAACCTTCGCGTTCGCGTCCTGAACTCCATGAATAGATAGTGGTTGATGGCCAGGGCCCGGTTTGTCTGGGATTCGATGGTATTTCGTAAAGCAGAAGTTTCCTGGCCCTTTGATGCCATGAAACAAACTCCAGCTTCCCGTCACCGTCGAAATCTCCGACAGTCTGGTCATGATGTTTATTGCCGTCAGTATTTTTAATGGTGTGACGTGTCCATTGCCTGGAGAAAACCGGATATGGATTTTCCCACCACCACATCTTGTTTCCGCTGGCATCCTGGCCGAAGATGACGTCCAAATCACCGTCTCGGTCAATATCGCAGGTATCACCACCGGCTTCCGGCTTAAGGTGGGTGTTGTCGATTATCTTCATGTCCCAGCTTTTTCCGTTGTACTTGTACCAGACCACAGAGGGTGTTTGGGTACGTTCGGTCACGATAAAGTCGTCAATACCGTCCTTATCAAGGTCTGCTATGACACAGGCCGTCTGCTGGTTGCCGCTATTGGGGCCGGGCAAGGTCTTACGTTCCCATCGAATCCTGGCCTGGGCACTATGACAACATGCGAACAATCCTAACGACAAACAGACCAAAAGAAATAATCGTCCGGTCCTATTCGTCGTTGTCAAAAATGAAATCATTTTTTGTCGTCCTCGATTTTTCATGGTTATATACCTCCAAAATCTGTTTCAAAGCTGCTGTATTCCGGCAATCTCCGGATTGCCCACTTCAATAACCATCGGGCTGTATGCCGAATTGATACTTTTGCAAAACTCCGCGAAAGAGGAACAATCACAGAGACCTATCGTGAAATGTGCCGGTACCATTTCCATAAATTTATTCAAACCTTTACGGCCAAAGCCAAACACTGTCATCTGACCCTGCATAGGCCAGTAAGAGTCTGTCGCCTCATCATCCTCGTGATGAATCAAAAAGATTGCCCTATTGTCATCGCCAAAACAAAGCCATTCTCCCGCATGGCCGCCGGCGGATATGTCTCCATCCCATTTCATTTTTGCAAGAGTTCTAATGCCATTCGGTGTACCAGGTCTAATGCAATAATCTGAATCTTCATCAAGCTTTCCACCCGGAGTGCCTTCATATAAAAACCAGTATGGTTTTCGCATTTTCAAGACGGTCAGCCTTGCATAAGCTGGGAATATGTCCCAGATACATTCCATTTTTCCATCATTGGACACCGAGAAGATACTGACTTTTATCGGCCCGCTGCTGATTATTTTACTGTCCGATACGGTTTTGCCCGGGTGACAATAACCTTCCGGATATCCCATATTGGGGATACCGCGATACTCCCCGGCTGGGCCGCCGCCCGGTTGATATCCGAGCCAGTTGTTACCGTCTTTATCTATGATGCCGGCGAATCCGGCTCCTTGTTTGTGGTAATAATACGTTGCGTTTTGTGTTTCAATCTTGAAACTTTCCTGACCTTGATACTCAACTGTGTTAGTTAAGCGGACAAGAGGTTTGAAGGAATGGGGCGAACGGTCAGCGTTGCCTCGGCCAAAGTAAACATGAAAAATGCGCGTCGAATTTGCAGCAATCTTCCCATCAGCCATAAAGGTGATTTTGCCTTTCGCATTAGTATCAGGATTAAATCCGGGAGCTTTGTCAAATTGGAACCTGACTAAGCGGTTGACTATTTTGCCTGAAGCGTTGACCTCTGTTACTATGATAGATTTGGTATCAAGTTTTACTGTTTTACCGATTCGTCTAAACAGTTGAGTAAAATTCATCTCCACCTCAACGGGTTTATCCAGACGCTCGTATCCTGCTGCGCTTACTCTGACAGGAACACGATATTTGCGCGCTCCATCTAACCGCACTCCCTTTGCTTTGTATGAGCCATTGTTTAACCAAATATCCACTCGCTGGTGTTCCTGGAAATCTTTTTGGAGTATATCTAAATCACCATCGCCGTCCATGTCCCCGATTCGACCTTCGTGCGTTCCTATACCAGTGGATACTATCTGCATTTTAAAGTTGCCTTTTCCGTCTCCATACAGAATCAACTGCCTGCATTTATCCCCCGGTCCCGGCCTGTACATTTCAGCGGCGTAAATATCCAGATTACCGTCACTGTTTATATCGCCGACCTGCAAAGTATGTCCGTGATCAACTTTTTCAATCAGCGTATGTTTAATCCACTTATCAACTTTCCATTCGTACAGGTTTAACGGTCCCACCCCATCGCCTGAATTCAGCACGATTTCAGGTCGGCCTCCTTTGATGAAATCACCGGCTCCTGAACGTGACATCCCGTATTTTTGGTCAACTATATTAGCGGTAAATTTCTTGCCGCCGTTATGTTTGAACCACATACCTCCGCCAACGAGATCTATCTTTCCGTCAAGGTCAATATCAGCCTTGGCGAAACCTTCATATTTGAAAGCACGCGGCCATGACCATATTTCCGTGAACGACCAGTCATTTTTCTTTTTCGGATTGTCAGGTATATCAGCGATCATAAGCTTTCGGGCTGTCTGGTTCCAGAAAACCAGTTCCGCCTTACCGTCACCATCGAAGTCGCCGAATATCTGGTCGTGGTGCTGCTTTTGTCCCTCGTTTTTGATGGTACAGCGATTCCAGGGTTTATCGGGGTCATAGTTTGGATATGGATTCTCCCACCACCAAACTTCATTAGTAGCCCAACTGCCGCCTTGCAGGATATCAAGGTCACCATCGCCGTCAATGTCCCAATATGTACCGCCGGCCTCGATATGACTTTTTCGATTGTCGAGAAGATACCTTTCCCAGCCGTCACGAGTATGCCGGAACCAGACCATGCTCGTTTCCTCACTCCAACCGGCTATAACAAAATCGTTCACTCCGTCTTTATCGATATCCAGAATCAAAGAAGCGGCCTGCCGTTCAACATCGGCTTTTGGTATATCTCCTTTCATACTCGAAAGATGAATCCAGGTCTCGCTCTTGTTTTCCCACATCTCGATTGGTTGATAGCCGCCGCTCCAATTCGCACCTATGATATCGATATCTCCATCATTACCAATGTCACCAACCTGGATGTAATGCGAGCCTCTGGTGGATATGATTTGCTTGTTCCATGATAAACCACTGCTCTGATTTACATAGACAGCCACTTCATCAGGATCGGCACTCTGGTGCATTTCCGCCGATACTACGTCTATTGCGCCATCGCCGTTGATATCCGCGGTTACCAATCCATGAATAACACATTCGATAGACTCGGCAATAATATGCTCGTGCCAATCTCCCTTCTTCGGGTCGGACGGTGCTTCAAACCAGGACAACTTATAAAAATTCCCTTTTAGTTCCGCCGGTGACAGAACGATGTCCGGCAAGGTGTCGCTGTTGATGTCGGCTATTTGTATGGTCGCATCAGGGTGCCAATCTGCAAATCGGTGCGCATTCCATTGCCCGTTTACGATGTCCCCGCTATTTTCGTACCAGATGCCGCCGATGACTATATCAAAATCCGCATCCCTATCGATATCACCCAGGGTGATACCCTCTCCATGCGGACAATCAATAACCCTCTCAGCCCACGAGCCGGCCCCATCCTGACGCCATATATGAATTTTATTTCCTGCTTTATGGCCGAACTCAGATTGATCTCGCGTAACAATGTCCATATCTCCGTCTTTGTCCAAATCACCAAGCTCTATATCATGGGTGGGATGATTCGCAACTTTATGAGCTTTCCAAATGTCCTTTGCAGGGTCATCATGAGGCCGTGGATTTTCATACCATATCAAACCACCCATAACGATATCTAAGTCGCCATCGCCGTCAACATCGCCTGCTTCACCATCTACAGTCTTATATCCGCCTTTCGCTATGGTCGTTTCAGTCCAATGGGGGTAGGAGTACCACACAAGAGGCCCACTGCGTCCACCAATAATGACGTCTAAAAATCCGTCACCATTGATATCACCGATCATCTTTGCCCAGGGGTCTTTCGGCCCGGCGTTATCCAAAACCACATGGTCAAACGGTATATCAGCAGCTAAAGATATCGAAGAACTAAGCAATAGTAAAAAAACAATTCCCACTCTCATTTTAATTTCCCTTTCTATTATCACGAAGCCACACTCAAAACTAATAAAACCGAAGAACCCATCCTCTCACAAAAAAAACTTTGCATCATCAACCAAGACCAGGAATCCTCCTGTTTCACTCGATATCGCGTATATGTGCGGCCATTTCTTATCGAGAATCGACTTTAGGCGCCGACCAAATTGTCGCAGCGATATAGCGCTCGGCGCGCGGTTCGTCCAGCCAGTAATAGACTGTCACTAATTTGCCGTCCAGCCGTTGCACGGTTCGAGAATACCCAATGTCCGGTTCACCCGCTCCATAGCGCAGAACATATTGAGGTCCCCAGGTAATACCATCATCACTGCTGAACACTGCGCGGATTGTATGCGGTTCGTTGCGATTGGCATAGGTGATACAAAGTTTTCCATCAGCGAGACGCACCATAGAGGGCGGGTTGCCGCTGTATTCACCATTTTCTTTAACGGGATTGCCCAGCCATTGCCAGCTTAGGCCGCCGTCCTGTGAACGGAATAATTCGATGAAATTGTGCTGCGAGGGATTATTGTCGCGGCGGCGCAAGGCCGCAAGAAAATCGCCGTTAGGCAAGCGAATTGAAGACGGCATAATAGAGTAGCCGCTTCGCGGTTCCGGCCCGATCCAGGCAAATTGGTTCCAGTATTTCCCGCCCGTTCGCGTGCGAGCGCAAAAAGGCCGCCCCTCTCGATTATTTGTTTTTTCCGAACTGAGAAAGAGCATCAGGTCTTTGGGCCCGAGCACTTGATAATCCGTGCGCGCACTAAGATGCAGGTCGGCAAAGGGCAGGCGAAATGGTCCGCGCCAGATTTTGCCTCTGTCGAGTGAAATGAAGGCCCTGTCACCGCGCGCGTTCAGAGCGAAACCCGGCGCATCGAACGCAATGTCCGCCGGCAGCCGCTGCAGTTCGCCGTCGGGATATCCGGCTTCCGAAACCGACCATGTCTCGCCGCCATCCAGGCTTCGCCCAAGCATCCTGCTCCGCGGGCGGACAGAATCGATCTGATGCAGCCCTCTTTCCTCCGGCGGCGCGAGGTAGCCGAGGTTGAAACCTACCAGGATTTCGTTTCCCCACTGCCAGATGCCGTTGTTGGCCGGCCATCCTGCAAACCGGCCCTCCTCGTAAAATACCTTCAAATGACGGGAATCTTTGATGACAACTGCTTCATCTTTTGCCGCTGAAACAATTGGATACGTTATTGCTATCGCTAAAGCAACACTGAGCCATTTTTGCCTGAAACTGTTGGTCATAAGTTTGAAATTCCTTTCTCTCCAATGTTAACCTTTATCGGCAGTAGCTTGCCGAAGGGCATCGCCAAACATAACCGCGCCATTCATTCCGGCAATATCATAAGCAATATAGCAGCAAGAAAACTCTACCAATAATTCCCTAATCTTTCAATAACTAACACATAATAGTGTCAAAGCATGCAGGAGCACCGTTTATGAAGTTAAAACGGGAAATCTCGAATTATTATAAGACCTTAAGCAGGCGATATCCGAAATCCAAAATGATACACTATGTAAATATTATGTCATATCAGAAAAAGAATAAATAAATCCTCATAAAAGTACTGAATTAAGCTGTTTTTTCTTGTTTATTTGTCAAATTTCTCATATAATAGAATTTCATACAGAGGAATTTTACAATAAATAATTTCAGTTGGTTCTTTGATATTTATTTTCATCATTCATAGACTCTCTCTGAGGCGAGATCAATCTGCTTTTTCAGAGCATATTTTATTTGCTTTGTCCCACACTTTCCTGTGGGTATGGATAGTACCGAAATTGTTAATTTAAGGAGATTCATTATGAGTAGCACAAAAACAATAATGTGCTTTGTTCTTGTATTTCTTTTGGGCTCAGTTTTTTGCTTTCCAGCCGATGCCGCACAGCAAAAAACCGATTACGATCCCAAAATGGAGCAAATGCGGGAGGATGCCCAAAGAGCTAAGCGCCAAGCTCACGAAAAAGCTAAAGCGAAATTGGCCGAAGATATCTCTGAAATTGACTTACCCCAAGACACAACACAGCGCATCAATGTAAGGGCAATTCATATAAGTGGCAACACACTTTTAACAACCGATGAATTGTTGGCTGACATGCCGCTGATTTACAACGCTTCCGCTGAGACATTAGAGATGGCTGATAGTGACAGTCTTTATGATTTCAGGGTACTGCATGATATCATTTTGGAATTAGGACAGGTTCCAAGGGTTTCAACAGAGACTATACAGGGTTTTACTCAGTATATTCTCTCATTGGAGTCCGGACAGGTTCGCAGGGTTTCAACAAGGACTATACAGGGTTTTACTCAGTATCTTCTCTCAGTTTATCAGGATAAGAATTATGCCGGTATATATGTTTATGTTCCCGCAGGTGCAATGAAAGAAGGGCGAGAGTTGCAGGATGAAATTCTACTCTTAAAAGTCATTGAGGCGCCCGTCAGTGCAATTACAACTACTTATTACACTCCTGAAAATGAGGTAGTTGAAAAGGGCTATCTCTGCAGCTCCGCGGTGATTGGCTGGTCGCCGGTACAACTCGGAGATGTGACAAATCAGAAAGAAACGGATGATTTTATTAACTTGCTCAACCTGAACCCTGACAGGTATGTTAGTGGCATCGTATCGAAGGGAGCCGAACCAAACTCTATTTCTCTGGGATATAATATTTACGAAGCAAATCCCTGGCATTGGTTTATTCAGGCGGATAACTCTGGCACAAGACCAAGGCAATGGAACCCAAGAATCGGCCTCATCAATACAAACTTTTTAGGTATAGACGACACATTAACTGTCATATACCAGGCGCCATGGGATGCAACAGTAGATGAGAATTACGGTTTATTCGGCAGTTACGATTTTCCGCTGTTAGGACCTCGACTGCGTCTTAACATTTATGGAGGTCACAGTGAATTTGATATAAGCTCTTCCTCTGGTCCAATTGACTTTCTTGGCAGAGGTACATTCTATGGCTCAATAATGCGTTATAACCTGCTCCAGACCGACGATGGTTGGTTCTTTGATATCAAAGGCTCTCTTGAGCATACAAGAAGCAAGGTTACCCCGTCATTGTTCCCGACCTTTTTGGGAACCGACATTAAGTTCTGGCTGTGGGGAGGTGGGATTGACTTGCATCGCTCAGACGATTTGTCGAAAAGCTCTATCACACTCGGCCGTTATGAAAGCATGGGCGGCGAATCCGGTGGCGATGAGTTTCGTCTGGCACGAGTAAATTCTGATTCCGATTTTACTATTTATACTGCTTCTGCTGCTCACAGTCAGTATCTCGATACGAATAAAATCCAGCGCGTTAGCGGCTCTTTCCGCTGGACAACTTCGGACGAAAGATTGGTCCCCGCAAAAATGACCGCCTTTGGCGGAATGTATAGTGTCAGAGGCTACGATGAATATGAGCTTGTTGCTGATGGCGGAATGTTTGCGTCCGGGCAATATGAGTTTGACCTTGTGAAGTATGAGGAGTCTAAATACCTTGATGATACCGAGCCCGAACAGAACAAGCCATTTCTGAGAAAACTTGCGCCTTTGGTCTTTGTTGACTATGCAAGGGCTAAGATAAGACATCCTGCCGGAACAGAACGAGCGGATGAAGATTTCTTTTCTGTAGGCGTAGGAACGCTTATTGAACTCGGGGACAATTTCAGTGGTGCTGTCTATTACGGCTATCCACTCAAGTCAACCGACAATACACGAACAGGTAAAGGGCGTGTGAGTGCCGGCGTGATGTTGAGATGGTAATAGTAAATTTTATCCGACAATAAAGTCGGCATGGAAATATAAAACCGTTTACGGATATAAAATAGCAATGGGGATTTTTTAATGAGGAAAAAAATGATGGGAAAGCTAAGAAAAATGTCAAAAACTTATTATTTGAGACAAATTGTGGCTTGCTTGCTGGTGTACTGTATTCTTTTAGCAGTACCGGCACAGGTTGCAATGGCTACCTCGACTCCGGGTGTTGATGCGCGCCCAAGTGTAGGAGACTTTACTTCAACTGCGGGAAACGCAGCGTATGATGGTGTGACAAATACAACAACCATTACAGCTCCCAATGGAAGCGTCTTTGACTGGGAAAACTTTGATATTGGTAGTAACCAAAATGTTATTCATCTCCAGGGTACTACCGACGCTGTACTCCACAGGATTAATGTTGCCGGTAGATCAGGAGGAGGTCTGTGGGGTGATGGAGCTGCAACGGGAATCAACGGAGATCTGAGTGCTCCCGGTTATCTTTTTGTCGTTAATCCCATGGGTATTATCATGGGTGCCGACGCCATGATTTCTGCCAATAGATTTGTCGCTTCCGGTCTGAATATTTCGAACTTCTCTGATTTTACAAGCGGAGCTACCAACGAGCTGCAATTTGAAGGCTACGATGCGAGCACATTGGGCGTAGAGCTGCAAGCAGGGGGCCAAATCAGTGCCAGTGCAGTCGCCCTCATCGGCAAAACAGTAGTCAACGACGGTACTATAAACAGCGATTCGGTTGTTTTGGTTGCTGGCGAGAGGATATATCTTGCCGTAACTGACGATAGCGGTAAGCTTGCCGTTGATGTTACCGACTTACTTACAACTGTTCCGGCCGACAACACAGTTGATAATACCGGTACAATCAATGCGGCAGATGGAAACGTGCTTCTCGCTGCAGGAGATATCTATTCCCTTGCTATCTCGGGAGTCGAAGATCTGGCGGCCGAAGCAAATAGGGATATCATACTCGATGATAATATTCAAGCAGGAGAGATATTGATGGAAGCCGGCCAAGACTTAATTTTGGCTGATGACAAGACCATGGACAGTGATGGGATATTGACTCTTGAAGCTGACCGCGACATCATTCTTGGCGGCGCTGTCACAGCAGGTGGAACAATGACACTGAAGGCTGACGCCGACACGGTGGATGGCGGCGACGTGCGGGCAAAGGGTAAGCTGACCACTATCGGTGGTTTTGGCAATGACATCCTGGTTTACGGTGACAATATCCAGGTGGACGGGATGGTTAGTTCTGCCGCAAACGTTGAGATGACTGCATCTGATGGCCTCACCTTAGCCTCCGATGTTGAGGCAGATGGCAATATCGACCTTTATTCATCTGATAACACGACGTACCTTGGTGGCGACCTTGTTCAGGCTGCTGGCGACATCACATTGCACAATAACACAGAGCTTAATGGGGGTGCGGTACAGAGGATAGAAGCTACGACAGGCCAGCTATATGCAAACGCCTCGGTGCACAAGACAAGCACCGGTAATCTGGAGATGTTTGGTGGTTCTGAAATCTCACTTGGTACATCCAGCCCTTATGACTACTCCGTATCGACTAAAGGAGTGAGAGTTGAAGATGGCGAATTGACCATTGAAGGTAATCGCTATGTTCTGCTTGACGGAAGTATGTACTCTTCAGGTAATATGAAGCTGGCGGCTAATAGTGATGCAGATTCGGATACTGGTTACCTGTTTCATAGCACCGGTACTATCCGGAGTCTAAACGGCGATGTTGATCTTTCAGCTTATAATAGTTACATATATCTGTATGGCGATAATGGTCCTGTTACAGGAAATTACATTGAAGCAGGTGGTGATATTTTGCTAAATGATTACACCTATATTTTGGGTGGCAAAAAGCTCTTTTCCGGCGGCGACATAGTTTTTGCGGCCGGTGAGACGCTGGAGGCGTTCGGAAGTTTGACTCTTGAAGCAGGCCACGACATAAGCCTCCGTGGCCTCGTCGAAGCCAATGGAGCAGGTGATGTTAGCCTGACGACAATTTCCGGTGATGTATCAGTAAATGATGTCAGGGCTTTAGACGACCAGATAACGATTAACTCAGGCGGAGCGATTGCAGAATACGGAAGCGATCCCGCTGCCGATCTTACAGCTTCTACTCTGTTGTTGACTGCGAACACTGGCATAATCGGCCAGTCACCGATTGAAACGTCAGCAACAGATATCACGGCCAGCACAGATGCCGGCGACATTGACATTGACAATACCAATGGATCTGCGACGACCGCGTCTTTGGCGGTTACGACGGGAGCTGGTACTATTCTGTTTAGTCAGGCTGGAGATGGCAGTCTTGATGTAACTTCGGCTACCACAGCAGATGGCAGTATTGGAATAGACGTGGACAATGCTGCTCTGACTGCCCAGACGGTAACAGCCGGTGGAGCAGGTAATGTTTCGTTGACCACCACGACCAGTGGCAACGTGATAGTGGATGACATCAGAGCGGTAGGTAATCTGATAACGATTGACTCCGCCGGAGCCATCGAGGAATATGACAATGACGCTGAGTCCGACCTTACGGCCAATGAGCTGGATTTGGATGCGGTGACCGGCATATACGGCCTCTCACCCATCGAGACTGAGGCGACTTTGATAGCGGCTGATACCACCGATGGTGACATAGACATTTCCAATGAAAATACTGAAGACACGACTGCGACATCGTTAACCACAGGTACGGGCGATATTGATTTCTACCAGCATGGCGGCGGCAGTTTACAGGTTGACATGGCCACCACGGACGACGGCTATATAGATGTAGAGGTTGCTGATGGAGGCGACCTTTCGGCTATTTCAGTTGAAGCCGGCGGCGACTTTGATGTTTTGCTGACCACTACGGCTGGTGACGTGTTTGTGGATGATGTCAAGGCGCTCGGCAATACTATAACGATTGACTCGGCCGGAGCGATTGAGGAATATGACGATGACCCTGAGGCCGACCTTACGGCCGATGAGCTTAATTTGGATGCTCTAACCGGCATATTCGGTCAGTCACCGATTGAGACATCAGCGACTTTGATAGCGGCCGATACCACCAACCGCGATATAGATATTGACAACACCCATACTTCAGATGTCCTCGTAACATCTCTGACTACAGGGACAGGAAATATACTGTTCAGCCAGGACGGAGGCGGTAACCTGACTGTGACGCACGCAGAAACAACAACCGATGGTAGTATTGCGATAGATGTAACCGAAGCAGATCTGACTGCGGTCGAAGTAATTGCTGGTGGTGCAGGTAATGTTCAATTAACTACTACCACTACCGGCGATATAATGCTTGGCACAGTAACTGCTCTTGATGATGAGGTAGATGTTGATTCGGCCGGTTCTATCAACGACGCTTCGGACGACTCAGATGTGGACGTTGCAGCTGATATGTTAATTCTCTCTGCAAATGATGAGATAGGCGGTAATCCGGCACTGGGTACAACGATTGATGCTTTAGGTGCTATTGAGACTACGGTCAATGGCCTTGATGCTCAATCCAATTTAGCTGGCGATATCGTGATAGTAGAAACAGATGATGTAGATTTGTACGACGTAATAGCCACATCCGGTAGCATATACCTTGAGGCAACTAATGGGGGAATGACGCATGTTATTCCAGCCGAAGGTACTTATACTATCGAAGCCGGCAGCAGTACCTTGACATTGGTACAACAGAACGATTTGGATTTGGCCGGCTTTACATTTGCTAATCAGGCAAACACCGACCTTATGGTGGAAATCACAGAAGGTGGATTTACAACAGTTGATACGGCTAACGGCGGCAACGATGATAATGCGGCTGATCAATGGCTGTCCATACAGGCATTAACCGTGAATAACATTGTGCTTCAGGGTTCCGACGCTGATGAAGATATAAAGATCGGCACTCATCCGGGTTTTGAGCCGTTAAATCATCCATTTGGCGGCGTAGTAGAATCTTCTGAAGGTGGAGTTTCAATTATATCGGATAACCACACAGTCCGTACAGCAGGTGACACTATCCTCGATAATGTTAACATAACCGGCACTTCCGATGACGAACTGGATATAGGTGTTGACCTGCCTTATGGACCCGGTAAAGCCGCAATTGTGATTATGGGCGCCGAAGACCTGAACTTAGGTGAGAATGTCGAACTTACAGCTTCAGGAACTTATGACACCACCGGCGATGTTGATGACCGTGAAGGCCTCGGTTTATTGGATGTCAGAACTGAAATACCAGGCGGCTTCCCAAGGTATGAAGGCGATCCATTCGACGCGGCAATTTATCTTGCGAGTACGGAGGAAGATGTCGATGTCAGTGCGGCAGTCAGCATTATGTCTTCCATAATCGAGGATGATTTACTTGTTATTGTGCCAGAAGGAGCAATGGTTATCGATGCCTATGATACCGTCACCTTCGATGAATCTGGGATTGGCAGTGTATTTGAAGACTCTCTTACAAATGGAGACGTTGGTGACAGGCTGGAGGTTGTCTCTCGCATAACAGAATGGCTGTTCCAGGCTGTCGGCCACCTGCCCTATCCGTCTTATCCGTATAATGGCGAGGGGCCTTTCCCACTTGGTTACACGTATGTGCTCCGCGGTGCTGGCCTTGACAATCCTGCTATCATAGACGGCAGAGCCTGGGTTCTTGTGGATCCGGATAATGCGCCTCTCGATAGAGAAGCGGGCGAACAAGCTCAAAGGCTAATATTGGGCTTAGATGGTTGTCCTGTTCTGATTGCGGCAGTCTCTGCAGAGCTTGGGATTCCAGAGGAAACCATTGAAGTGTCCCTGGCAAATTCCTACGCACTTAACACCGATATTCAGCCGTGTGAGAGCTGCGCAAGGCTCCTTGACGCTGCGGTAATCTTGACTGACGAGGACGGTTCGAACATGGCTGCAATGAATCAGGTATTTAACGAGCTGGCACCGGCCGGCGCTCCGTTCACTCCGGAAGTGGCCGCTTCGATTGTTACTGCTTTCGCCGGACGCGTCAATGACGGAACCCAGTATGCCACCGCAATAGAGTACATCGATGCATTTGTTCGATATATTGCTGTTTTAGATAGCAGATCGGA
>VRUK01000080.1 GCA_019456195.1 Planctomycetota bacterium
CTCTTCCGATCTCTGGATTACTCTGAACCGAGTAACTATTTTATTGTCTAATTTCTTCCTCTTTTCGAGCTGATTTAGAATCTGTAACGCCTCCTGAGCCTTTCCAAAACACTGCACCAATAATTCAGCCTGAGAAACCGCCGCACCTTGATAAACCAATGTATTACCTGCTGATTTTCCCGAAAGATGTCCGAAAAGTGCCTGCGCCTGTTCATATTGCCTGAGCGGAGCCGAACGCAGGTACTGACCCAACCCAAGGCAGAAATCCCAGTGCTGTGAATCCGACACAAGCTCATCCATCCTGTTCATTAAAGCCGCCACCGCCTGTTGCCTCCACTGTTGTCGCTCAAGACCGTCGGCAAAGGCATACAAATTGACAATGTCACCTATTGGCAGCTTGCTAAAGTCACTTTCGGATATAGCTTTTTCAAAGGCCTCTTCACTCCCAGGCTCAAGCTGGATTTTATCCGATATCACATGAACATCGATTTTTTGCTTCACTTCAGCAACTACTTTGCTGCCCTTTAGCACTTCAAGTATAACAGTGCGCATCTGAGGTCGCAAAAAAACATGCTCGATACTTACACCGGTCTCGATTTTCCCATCGTCGAATTTCCACCTGTATGAATAATAACCGTCTCGTTTTGCTTCCATCGCATCAAAACGCATCCGAACCATAGCCTCTTTGCCATGGTCCAGCCGCCAATCATCAATTGCCTGCCATTTAAAGCTGCCCCCGTCTTTAGTCAGGTCTTTATATCCAATCGCCGTAGCCACAAAATGCTCAACAGGCAGGAAATCATCTCTGGCCATAAGACCTAATTTTTCCTTTGGCTTTTGCCATGCAGCTAATGTAAACATCTTGCCCCACGGGCTGTAGTTCAGATATTCCAGCTTATGTACACCCGCTTTCAGAGAAACTTTGCCCTGTTTTTGCCCCCTGATACCGGAGCGGTAACTGTGTTCGCCGGGCCAGCTTATCACCAGCTTACCATCGACAAGCAGATGCGATGCCCAATTCGAGGCCGTGGCAAAAACATATTCACCGGGTTTCTCAATCCGGAAGAAACCCTCATACCGATATAGTGCCAGGCGAGGTTTGTTACCTTTCAAATCTGATAAATGATGAATTGGAAACGAATGATGAACGTTATCAACCAGAGTCTTGTCCACAGGCTTGGCGGCATTATTCCAAACCTTCAATAATCCGGACAGTTCCTTACACTCAGAATGATTTTTCGTTGTATATCGTGTCTCTAAAGTCACTCCCGTTTTTGGTTCCCACTCTGAGGGTGCAGGTTTATACTTATCTTTAGGCACAAGATAAACGAAATAGATTGTACTGCCGCGGCTGTTGTCGAAAAGAATTTCCATCGGCTCATCCTGTTGGGCCTGAAAAATCCGGCTGGGCACCTGCTGGCCTATAGAGGTAAAAACGACCGATTCGTAATCCCTCGCATCATATCCGGGCATATAGAGCTTCGCATAAGAGACATCCGGATTTCCCCCTCTTTCAAGAAAACCTGCGTCAACCAGACTTAGCCGCCGCTTGCCTTTCATATCGGAACCCGTTGTGGCTAATTTGATTTCCTTGGCTGTCGATGGAAGACCAACATTAATTTCAATCGGCAGCATATACTTGGTTATTGGCTCGGATTTGTAAATTCTCCTTTTGTCCGCATAAACCTCAAGCCTGACAGACATATTCGGATCAGCTCTGTCACTAAGTCCCGCCAACGCCACAAAACGCCTATACTCTTTCTTGTGTTTGTAAGTAGCCTTGCCGGGGCAGGACAAAGTGATACCTTTTTTATAGACTTTTCCATTGAGTCTGTAGTACGAGCCATTCCATTGTCTTTTGACCTTTGATTTTTTTGAATCAGACAGGTGAACATCAGGTGCCTGAGAGTAAGCGGAGTCTTTTTCTATGCGAATTCGAAATGCCGCGTCATCAAGATGCCACGGAACTGACCTTCCATTTTGGGAGGCCAAACCGATATCGCATACAAGCAAAACCATCGTCGCGGCACACAGCAAATATATATTCCATCCTTTTGAAAACACCACTTTCAACATACTATAACTACGTCCAAAAATGTCTCTTTATTATTTTTCAGAATTCTGCCCTTTATCTTTGCCCTGTGCCAGCGCCTCGAAATAGGCACTTATCATATGCTCATAGCCCTTAAAACGATTCGGTTGCGTCTTCGAAAGCATATCGTTCAGCTTCTTGTCCGTTGCTTTTTCGCCGCTATATTGCAGCGAAATTTGTCTGCCTAACGCCCGGTGTGATTTCTTTAACGAGCTGACAACTTCATCGTAAGCTCCTCGGATGCCCACTCCGCTGCGAGTATTTATAGACTCTTCCACTCCTTTCATCGCCTGAATGGATTGTTTAAGTCCCATTGCTGGCAGATTGTGGCTTTCGAGCTTGAGCACAAGCTCCTGAGCCGACTGACGGATATTGAGCTGCTTTTCCTCTGTAGCTTTCATCTTATCCAATACATTCGGAGGCAGTTTACCCCCTACCCCGAACATAGAGGTGCTGTCGCTGCCCTTGCCAAGCCCTGTCCCTCCCGTCTGTGCCTTCGTGTCCTCGTCCTTGACCTGTCCGCTTTCCAGAGGCGTGTTTGATGCTCGTTCTCGCAAACCGTACTCATTATCAGAAAGTGCCTTGGCTACCGGCTCTACCAACTGGCCATCGGACATACCTGTACGTCCGGCTCCACTGCGACCCTGAATGACATTATCTTCCGGCTTCTGGTCGCCGGTTTTGCCTTTCGCACTGGTACTGCTTATCGTACCATCGGAAACCGGCCCGGCCGTATGGTCCAGTGAATTAAGATAGCTGCCGATATCTTCCACCTCCGGCCGCATCTCTTCTTCCGTCGTAATCAAATCAGACAAAAGATCTTCGAGTTCCGATGGCAACTCTGCTAACGGCGCAAACAACTGCTCATCCTCCGGAATTTCCGCGATAAATTGTATGTTGTCATGGAAACCAAGTGTCGCCTCACAGTTTATCATCAGCTCCTCGGCCATCTCCACCTCCTCAGTTTCCAGTCGATGTGCGTCCACTCGTGCTTGTCGCATATCCGCCGCTTCCATTGCTTGTTCGGCAAGCTCCTCGGCCTCCTCGTAGAGACTTTTCATCGCCTCAACCATCGCGTCGTCTCCGAAATCCAGCAGGTCCAGATTTGTAAAATCGTTCACTACATCCGACAAAATCTCCGCCAGCTTGGATTGGTCCATCGCAAGCTCTTCCAGCCTGTCCTCGTCCTCCGAACTGAAATCTTCCGGCGGCTTATCCATAATCATTTCTCTTTCCTGCATGATCTTTTTTTGTTTCTTGATAAAATCATCCAGCTCTTTAGTCATTTCTGTAAGCGATTCTTCTACGCCAGTATCAAGCGACTCGATACTTTCTCCTAAAATTTCCGCCGCTTCCTTTTCTGCTTCGGTTTGACTCTGCTTGGCAACTGCACCTTTGAGCGATATGAGCTGTTCGAGCAGATAGGCTTGAAGTTTTTCCACTGACCCAAGTGAACGAGAAACATCGGATTTACCAGCCAGCCGAACGGCTTTACTCTTTGATTCGGATTCAACAATCGCTCCTATTTTCTCCATTATCCGGGAATGCTCACCATCTCTGAATTCAACAAGTTTATTCACAAACCTCGGCCGAGGAAGCGACGATACCTTCCAGGCCTCAGTCATAAAATCACCCACAAGTTTCTGCTTTTTGTTCAATTCACCTTGATGCCTCTGCAGGCTCTCGATGTTTTCCGCTTCTTTCCTGCTTTTATCAATTACATCATCCAGATTTGTAAGCACATTTTCCGTTACACCTAAGGCCGTCTGCTGGGCCTCAATGGCTTTGTTCAGCGCCGCAAAAGCAGAACCCTGTGGGTCATCAACCGAAATCGTTAGTTCATCTAATGATTTGACCTGAATTGTTACCGGCTGCGATTGACCCAGGTGTTTCATTGGGCTGAAATCCTTACTGAACGCCTGCAGAATATAAGCTGAACCCGGTTTGAACACACCGGCATCAACCGACAGACGAAGAGTTTCAGCCACCTGCTCTTTTCTTCCCGGCGGTCCTTCGTATTCCCACTGTTTTATTTTTTCCACCTGGCTGTTCGCCCGCATCTGTCCAAGTGTTACGTATATCTGGCCGATTCCAAAATCGTCGCTGGATTGTACGTCAAACTTCAGCCTTTCTCCCGGAGTTACGGTAAGACTTTGCTCGGTATCTACAAATTCAACTTCCGGCACACTGTCTTGTTGCAGCAGAATAGCCCCCGAAGCGATTGTAATACGCCTGTCACTTTCCGGCCCCTTGACCTCGATTTGGTAGGAGCCGGTCTTTTGCAACTGTGTTTCCATACGCCAGACGCTGTCCACATTTTTAAACTCAATCGTCTTATCCGGCGTCTTCCACCACAGACCTTCAGCCTGCTTGTCCAGCTTCACATCCACAACGACCTGCGAATCGGCCAGTCCCGAGAGTGTCTCCGGCGGGCCGATAGTGCTGACCTGTCCCAGACCGGTATAAGCAGGAGGTGAAACATGAAACTGAGATTCTTTTATTCTCGGTACGGTATTGACCTTTACCTTTATACAGGAACTGTAAGTATCCGCCGCGAAAACCCGAAACGCAAAAGGCCTCTCCACTGCTGAAAAAGTATAGTTAAACACTCCTTTTTTGCTGCCCTCAGCCTGCATGGTTGCACTTTTACCTTTGTCCTTTTCAGTACTTATATTGTCCGCTCCATCCATCCAGACAATCTCTGGATAACTCCGCAGCTCTCCGTCACCTCTCCTGCCTTTAACTTCAACCGACACAATCAAATCATCAGCCTCTGCAATTGTTACGTCGCTGTCCGGCGTGACCTTCAGCACCACCGAACCTGCCGGCGGTACATCAGACAAAGGCCGCATGAACCTCGCAAAAGCGTTAACCACATAACGGCTTTGACCGATTCCATATATCATCCACAAAAGCATAATAATCAAAAACGCTATCAGCCATTTTCTTATTCTCCGCTTGTCCCAAAGTTTTTTCAGGTCTGCTGTTGACATTAAGGAAATGGCAGTCCCTATTGTTCGCTCGGCAAATGGTTTCTCTTCAGAGTTAAATTCGCGAGACTCGAAACAAAGAGCATTAATCAGCATATTTTCCGGCACATTATGTTCACGCTCCAGAAGTAACGCCGTTCCCTCAAGCCCCTCAATCTGTAAAATTGGTGTCAGTATATTCTTCCAGAATTCATATATAATCAAACCCACCCAGCCCAAAACAATCGCCAGGCGTAATCCCGGCGGAAAATGCAAAAGGTTGTCCATAAAACAAAGCACAAGCCATACACCAAAGCAGACCGTCCCCCACACCAATCCTCCTAAAACAAACCGGTTTGCCATCATTATCCGGCGCCCCCTGGCTATGGTCTCTCGAACCAAGTCGGTCTGTTGATCATCTTCAAAATCCATGACTTTCTTCCTCTATGGTTTGGCTTTGGGACTTTGACCGACAATAATAGTATCGTCCTTCTGCTTCAATTCCCAAAGCTTTTCTGAAATAACAACTTCCGGCGTAGGATTCTCAGGCAGCAGGATAACGCGGAAAAATGTTCCGCGTGAAGACAGTATAAGTTCCTTATTTCTTCTGTCATATTTCCATCGCCATATACTCAACCGCCAGGGCTCTACCACTGTCCCCAATTCTCTGTCCCACTCCCCGCCTATATCGCCAAAATGAGTCGGCGCAACCTTGCGTCGCAAATTCACTAAAGTTAAAACCTCGTTGCTGCCTTTAATCTCCAGCACCCCTAAAAGTTTCTTCTCATTATAAAAATCTCTTTGTCTTTTTATATGGTCCTGTGCAATTGCAAATAACTTTTTGTCCTGTTCCTTTGGCCAGCCAACGATATATTTTCCGTCCTTTCTCGCGGCCAGATAAAACTCCTCACCAAACGCCGATTCGACTACACAGGCACCATCGCTTTCAGCCATCTTAGTTGGTATCGGCGTCAGAGATTCCTTAGTTACTGCCTGCACTGCATCCTCCGGACCAAAACGCATGTCACTAAACTTTACGTTAACTTTAGCAGCAATGTTTTTACCTTCATCTAATAGTTTTATTCTACTCACATAAACCAGCTCATCCAGTGAGGTATCCTCTTTACCTCGCTGTTTGCTCCGCAAAACCAATCTGTGCTTTTTATCTTTGGTCTTAAGATATACTGTCGCGGTATATAGATGCCCCTGTAAAGATTCATCACTGTTGAAAATCACCGTAGCAGCAAGATATCGCAAAGGATAAGGCTTGCCCGAATATTCCTTTGCGGCAGGTGAGTAATCCGCTTCACCTGTTTTTTTATTATATTTAGTCGTTTCAATAAATTTCCAACTGCGGCGCACCTCCTCCTTTTCAGGGTAAAAACGAATCTCCCGCACCGGCTCAAAAGTAAAATTCCTGACCTTGCCGTATTGAACATCTTCGCCGGTTACCATATCTTTAGTCTTAAGCGTTCCTCCTTTCGGTATATTCAACTTGAAACTTCGCCCCGGAGTCAGCGAAATCTTGCCGGTCAGAACCTTCCCATCAGAAAAATATACCGCCGCAGTCCTGGTCGCACTTTTGCCCTCTACTGTTTCACCAAAAAGAGTTTCACTCGAAGCACCCAACACCAAACTGCCGGGCCAGACTAACAGGCCAAAAAAACAGAACCAAAACTCAAAATTATACCTTTTCACACATAGCCTCATTTTTTATGCACAATTATCCAATCCATCTAAATCAAAAAAGATTCATCTTGCGCCGCATCGTCCATTCCAGCATAAGAATTACTAAAAATATCACAATATATATGTACTTATCCTGAACCAGCGGAATCTCCACGCTGACAGCATAATCTATGACTCTGCTTCTGAGTGACTCAACCAAATTATCAAACTCGTTCTCTCGAAAATATGAACCGCCGCTTCGCATCGCCAGGTTGTCCAGAAACGCATGGTCAACTTCAAGATTTGCACCTTCATTCACACTCGGGCCCACTACTAAAGTTTTTTCGTAAGACTCCAATAGTTTTTCTCCAACATGTGCATTAACCTCAAACACGTATTCGGCCCTCTTGAAAAAAACCATTTCCGCCCTGAATGTATTCTCTCTACCCATCACAGGTTCGACATAGACAGACTGAGGTTCCCCGCCGGCCTTCAACGTTGCCTTCAAATGCAACTGTCCGGGATTATAACGACCGGCCACGCGAATCGTCGTACTGGCCTGCTCACCGGGTTTATAGCTTTTTTTGTCCCACTTGACGCCAACAAAACGCTCACCTTCCTCCCATTGCGACAGGTTCCTCACCGACTGCCGCCAAAAATGACTGTAAGCCTGCTTAAGCACATCGGAAGCCTGAGTCCATTTCCACATCGTGTTCGTCGCCACTCCCATTGTCTGTCCTTCTCCAAAACGCTGAAGTGCAACCACTGATACCGTCCTGTTACCTAATGAAGCATCCAGAAGATTAACAGCCCCGCTCCTCAAAGACCCGGATAGATTTATACTCTCGACAGAAGCTCCGGAAGCTTGGGAAATAAGCTGTGACATTTCGGAAACAATACTGTGATTTGCCGCTGACAACGGCACGTTAACAGTAAACTGGCCCATTTGCAGTTTAGGCTCCCCTGAACTTATACTCCACGGAAACAACGGCTCAATCACCGTCCTCGAATACCCGCCCTGGCCAAACGAATGCTCCCCTCCGAGAAATATCACTGCCCCTCCTTCACGTACATACTCTACCAAAGCCTGCAACTGTCCCTGCCGCCACTGTGAAGCAGGAAAAGAACCTATTATAACGCATTTATACAGATCAAGCAGTCCCTTAGTCGAAGGAAAGCCCGCTTCAAGATTCTCATCACCTTTCTGACGACTGCCCCGCACAACAAATCGGTCACTGCTTACCCGAAACAGCGACGTCAATGCCATCGAAGAATCATCCGAAAGTTCCTTGTAAATCTGTCTGAAATCCCATCCCAACTGCTGAGCAAAAAGAAGCACCGAAAGAGTATTTGTACGTACCTCTATGGGGAAAATTCTCGTATTGTTCAACGCCGAAAGCTCCCCATCAACCGTCTCAACTCGAACACGATACTTTTTCATTCCCATTTCAGATGGACTTTTTACGGTGAACTTCACACGTGCCTTGGCCCCTGCCAGGTCAACAAGTTTCGAATCTCGAGTCACCCAATCCTGTCCGTCTTCTTCTTCCACTCTCACATTTACCCGTTCTGCTCCTGTGGCAAAACTATAGGAAGCGCAGCGGGCTACTATATCAGCGGTTACTTCAAAATCACTTTGCCCTTCCACAACCTCCGGCGACTCAACCCTTGTTACCGCTATATCATTCCAGCTCTCAGGTTCACTGCCCATACCCGCTATATAAACAGGCACCTCAGGCAGCTTAATGTTTTGCACCAATTCGTCACCACCATCGGTAAGCAGAAGAACGCTCATGTATTTGGACGTATCCGGCTTATCTGCTATTGTAACCAGGCATTTGCCTAAATCGGTTTCCCTGACATCTTCAGCAAGCTGCTCATCCTGCTTGCGACTGCGCTGCGATAGCTCATATACCTCACTATCAAATTCCATACTGTCAAAATCTATGTAAGAAGACCGCATCTTTTGCTTGAGATTTTCAAGCATACCATCAGCTCGTTTGCCCCGGCTGCCTTCGGCTCTATCCTCGACTTCCATCGAAGAAGACGTATCCACAAGTGCGAGAATCTTCTTATTTTCGTCGGGTCTTTGCATCACATTCCACATCGGGTCAAAATATGCCAGAATCAACAGCAGCACTATTAGTATCTTGGGAATCACCAATACCATAGTCTCTTTGGCCGAATACTGTCTCCGCTGCCGCCGATACAGAATAATCAACCAGATTCCCAGCCCCAGAATCAATCCCGCACCGAGCACCGGATTAAGATGTGTTTGCCACCGAAGCACTCCCATTAGCCTACCCTCCGGTCGGCAGCCGTATCAGAAGTAATAATATTCCGAACTTGACGGCTTAGCCTGTTAAATAGAGACCACAATCGCCCTTTATAGTTCTCGGAGGCCCCTGAGGCCGTTTCTGCTCCCTTTATTTTATCCTGCCCTGCCCGGGAGAGCCTTGGCGCACCCAGCCAGCCCTCCGCTAACAACGCCAGCGTTGCCAATAAAAGCAAAGGCAAAAACAGCTCTACTGACCTTGCCTGGCCTTGATGGTACTGCTCAAAATCCGCCGCCTCATCAAAAGGCAAAATCTTATTTTCTATTTGCCCCAAAGCCGGAACTTCCGAACCTTCGACAAATTGTTCCAAACCCTCTTTGTCTGATGCTCGAACCGATATACAATACTTTTTATCACCCGCTGTAACGAGGTACACGCCTGTCCTCGGAAAGGCCGGGATTTCCTGCTCTTTGCCTTTCCAGTCCATCGAATCACCAACTAAAGAAAGAATCTCAACCTCGCCACCCTGTGCCCTGATACCCCGTGGACGCTCACCCGCCACTAATGATATTGCACCTTCCTGCCCGGATGAAAATCCCGCAACCGCCATGCGTTGCGCAATCATCACCAATAATCCCGAAGAAGGCAGTGTATTCCAGCGTGAAGTAAAGGCCGTACCGCTAACGAAAATATTGCCTTTGCTCATTTTCCTCTGTGCGATTACTACTTTTTGAAAATCAATTCCTAAAAGCGGATTAAACTCACCGGATAATGCCAGCGGATGAAACACGTATGCGCTGACAGATTCCAATTTTGATTTTCCTGTCGCTTCTTGAATTCGATTCCAGAAATTGTTTTTTTCAGTCAACACCTCCAGGCCTACCCCCCGTGCATTCACCTCGCGTGCCTTTATGCTCGCACCGAGCCAATTTGCAAACTGTCCGGACATAGCCATTCGTCCGGGTCTAATCGATGGAACAACTAAAAGATTACCACCGTTTTCTACATACTCCTTCAGCCATGCCGCCTCCGCCAAAGCGGATTGCATGCCGGCCCACGTTGTAACAATAAGAATCGGCTTTTCACGGGCGGCGGCCCCGCTCAACTGCTCCGCCGTGCTGAACTTCACTACCATACCGGTAAATTGCCCCTGCCCTGTAGGAGATAGCGCCACCGGCAGTACTCCGAACTCTTCAGGTACACCCCCAAATAAAACCGTCGCCGTCTCTTCGCAAAATATTCCTACCCCCGCTTCATTGTCCGCCGAGAAACCATCGCCTTCGATCCACGCCTTAATCCAGTGATACCCGGCCTCGTCCGGCGTCGTCTCCACTTCAACCGTAACGGCTCTTCCCTGTTCCACTACCACGTTTTCCGTATGTTTTTGGTCCTGGTTATCTATAGAGTTGACCCGGACATTGGCGACAGTATCCGAATTATTCTGCACGACCAGCCCGATTGTATAAGGGTGCTTGGGCAGGACCTTTTCCTCGGAAAATTGAACCGCCGCTATCGCCACATTGGCCCCGTCCCGCTTTGCGGCCTCGACTTTGTGAAAATAGATTGTTATTGGCGACTCCCCTGCTTTAACCTGCGCCAAATCTCTTCCCCACTCGCCCTGTTGCATATCACTGAAAACATGCACTGCCCCGCCGCCCGTTGTACCTGCACGAAGAAGCTCAAAAGCACGCGTCAGAGCATTGACTGCATTTCCCGTCGCCGCCGTTGGTCTGATTTTATCAAGCGAATCTAAAAGCAATTCCGTATCGGAAGTTAACGAATCCCCAACCGGTACAGCCGTCTCGTCAACAGACAGTACCACCGCTGCTTTCGATTCGCTTTCCAATGCCAAAATAAGTTTTCTCGCGCCTTCTCGTGCAAATTCAAGTTTGCTCTTATCAGTATCATATTTGCTGCCTTCGCTCATTGACGCGGAATTGTCCACTATTGCCACCAATGAAATCTTACCACCCAGACCCAACGAACTCGCAAATTCAGGCCGTGACAAAGCCAGCAGTATAAATGCTATCAGCAAAATCCGCATCAGAAGCAGCAGCCACTGGCGTATCTTGCGATGTGAATTCAGTTTTGGGTCCGTCCGGTGAAAAAACATCAAAGTCGAGAATACCACCGTCCGTTTTTTTTGCTTTAGTATAAGATGAAAAACTATCGGCAGACCCGCCAATGGCAGAAGATAAAGAAAGATGGGAGCGGGAAATATCATACCATTCTACTCCTCTGCAGAATAGCGTCATACACCTCGGTCCTGGTTTCGGTCAGTATGTATTCAGCCCTGATTTTCTGAAAACCACTCCGTAATTCGTCAAGATAAAGGCGAAGCTGCTCAAGGTAGGCCTCGCGTACTCGCCTGAAATCCACTGTTACTTTTTCTTTCGATTCCAGCGAGGTAACATCCGCCAGCCCCTTTACTGACATATTCATCTCCGCCGGATCCAGAATATGAAACAGCGTAATCTCTTTGCCATCGTAATATAGGTGGTTAATACCCTGCAGAATACTTTCCGGTTCTTCCAGCAGGTCGGATATGATAACCACTAACGCCTTGCCTTTAATCATTTCAGCCGCACTGTGCAGCGCCGCTTCGATATTACCTTTGTTCTTAGGCTCGATTTTCTCAAGACCCTGCAGCATCGGTTTAAGCCCCACGAAGCTCCCCGAAGGCTCGTAGTAGTCTCGTATCTGGTCATCAAATGTAATCAGCGAAGCTATATCACCCTGCTGCACCATCGCGTACATCATACCCGCCGCCAGATAACAGGCGTATTCGCTCTTCTGCAACGGCCCATCCTGCTTGTATTTCATACTGCCGGATATATCTAACATAATATAGCATCGGATACTTACGTCTTCATGGAACCGCCTGATAACATACCGGTCGCTTCGCGCATAAACCGGCCAGTCAATCTGGGATACAGGGTCGCCGGGAGCATATTCGCGGTACTCGGCAAACTCAACAGAAGAACCAAACGCAGGAGACTTGTGCAGACCCTGATGGCTGCCGTCCATTGGCCGGCGTACCCCTATTTCAACTCCACGCAAACGCTCCGCCATTCGTGGCCGAAGGTATCGATAACCTGTGGACTCAATCATATGCACCTCCAGGAAAATTCGAACATCGAATTTCGAATTTACTCTGATTCCTCACCCACCGTATCCAGCAATCTTTGTATCACCGCATCCGTATCAAGCCCTTCGCTGGCTGCAGCAAAATTAAGTATCACTCTGTGACGCATGACCGGCAAAACATACTTTCTGATATCGTCGCATGAAACATTGAAGCGCCCGTTCAAAACCACGTGTGCCTTAGCGGCTAAGATCATAGACTGACCGGCACGCGGTCCGCAACCATAACGTACGAACTTACTGATAAACTCAGGGGCCTCGTCGGACTGCGGCCGTGTTGCCCGGCAAAGACGTGCCGCATATTTCGCCACGTGTTCGCTAACCGGGACCTGCCTGACTAAATCCTGATACCTCATAACCGATTTTGCATCGAGAATACCGTCAAGCGACTCTCCATCTCGACCCGTAGTCCTCAATAGTATTTGCTGTTCTTCCTCCAGGTTGGGATAGTCAACCTTAACAAGCAAAAGAAACCTGTCCAACTGTGCTTCCGGCAGTGGATAAGTACCTTCCAGCTCCAAAGGATTTTGAGTCGCAAGAACTAAAAAAGGCTCAGGAAGGCTATAGGTATGACCCGATGAAGTCACCTTGCGCTCCTGCATAGCCTCCAGCAGTGCAGCCTGGGTCTTTGGAGGGGTACGGTTGATTTCATCAGCTAACAGCACATTGGTAAATATCGGCCCCTGCTGAAAAATAAACCGCCGTTGTCGCGTTTCAGGGTCCGTCTGCAGAATATTTGTACCCGTAATATCAGTAGGCATCAAATCGGGCGTAAATTGAATCCGGTTGAATTTCAACAGCATCGTCTGGGCCAGACTATGCACCATCATAGTCTTCGCTAACCCCGGAACCCCCATCAACAGGCAATGTCCCCGTGCAAAAAACGCGGTGAGAATCTGATCTAATACTTCCTTTTGACCAATAATAACTTTGCCGACCTCAGCGAGTACCGTATCTTTGGCCTGGGCCAGCGACTCGACCGCTTCGAGGGCATCCCTTGGCACTACATTAGTAGTATCAGTCAGCCCCGCCTGCGGCATCCCTTGCTCGACAATCTGCCCGCTTGACACATCAAATTTGCACCCGCATTTGCAGCGGGCTTTTGTCCCCGCTGATACCCGACTGACATCATACTTCCTTCCACATTCAGGACAGCTCATAGTTGATGTCTTATCTGACATAAAATACCCTCCACTCTAATGAGTCATTACATATGTAATAATATTCAGCCCTAATTTCTGAGCATGGATGGATTCATAGCCTCTTATCAGCGGATAGTAGGCATCCAGCCAGCCAGCTTCAAGATCATAAGGACTGTAAAGAATCCTCAGGTCACCATCAATTGTTACGCCTAATATATAGGGTTGATTTTTCAACTCAGGCTTATTCTTTGCCACGACAGGCGAATACCTGACCTTTTCGATTGGAAGAAGACTGTTGTATAGATGATGATTCGCTGAAATAGGCTCCATTCTTGCATCAGGTAAAATCCTAACCAGCTCCCGCCGTACCGCCCTGTCGAACGTACCCAGGCCCATACCATTGTTTATCAAAAGCACGCCTCCAAAATTAAGATAGCGCCGCAGAGCATTTATCGCCTCTGGAGAAAATGAGAAATCGTCCAAACCCGTCATGTATAGAAACGGGTACGCCGAAAGGTCATCTTCTGCCGCATCCACTGCTACGCGCTTCAGATTAACACGAATAGCAGTGTATTTCCGCAGCTTCATCAGCAATGCAGTCGCCCCGCCGGGATGAACATTCCACGCCCCTTCGTGCTTGAGCTGAGCAAAGACAAATTCATCGGTAGGCCTTTTCTCATCCGCCTGTCCGAAAACTTCCGGCTGGCCCTCCAAAAGGCCAACCTCCGCATAGCCCACAACATAAGCCGCCAGGTTCAAACCGATTTGATTGGCGCTTTTTACATCGTAATAAACCGCCTTCGGAAGCTTCCCAAGTCTCGTCAAATCACGATTCCATCCACAGCCTAATCCATATTTCGAAACCAGCACACCAATCCGGCTGCCGATATAGATGCCTTCCAGAAATGGTTTGGTGGTTCCGGGTTGTTTCGGATACTTTACTTTCTCCACATCCGTTAACATATGATAGAGTGGATGGTCGGAAGGAATCTCACGAAACCGACTTTCCGGAAAGGCCTCAAGAAAAACCTTCCGGGCGGAATCATAAAAGTAAGGTGACCCCGCTATCGAATCGCAGATAACCATACCACCACTCAATACGTATTCACGCAGTGCCTGAATATGTGTCTGGCTAAGTCTCAGTGTCCGAACACCGCTGAATAATAACGCCGGCAGCTTTTTGGCATCGAAGTGAAAATCATTAAGATTGACATTCTGCCAGTGATATTTCAAATCCATCGACCGGCCGTTGCCCACGAGCTTTTCCATATCCGTAGGACACAAATTCCAGTCGGCTATATCCATCTTATCACCGCTGGAATCTACAAAAGAAGCTGATTCTCCCCATATCACCTTGCCTACCAGATAATCCGGCTGTGGCGGTTTCTTGCGTTCGGTACGCCGCAAAGGTGTAGCCGGTAAAGGCAAGGGCGGCAGCGCTTCGGCCGCACTCAAATGTTTGGGTGGTGCCTTTGATTTTGTTTTATTCCCTAAATAGGTAAGCCAGTCGTTCTCTTTGCCCATCGCCGGTACACATACTGCAAACATACAAACAATTAGTAGAAGCCCCCGAAACCACGATTTGAAACTAAATGGCCGAAAAACATTGGCTGTTCTTGTCGCCTTCATCGCATTTGCCCTCGTTACAAAACTATCCAATCTGGTTTTGTCAGGCCGAATAATCGCATCCGGCCGCCCTGGAACAAAATTTAAATACACCTCTTCCGTGATTATCAAAGCCGATTCTATTATAAACAATTTTCAATAAAAATTCAATTCATATATGTAACAATTACAAAAAATCAAAGCCTGTATATTGCTATATTTTGTTACCGGACAAAGACTTAGAATAAAAGACCCCTTAACCAGACCTTCAACCGCAGTGCTGCTGATTCCGATAATAACCGCTGAAAAAGAATTTCTCTAACTGTTTGATATTTCAGACCCGATATCAAATCCTTTCCTTGTTTTATCTTATCTGTTTTGCTATCCTTATATTCACTCGTTCCGGGCTTTTTTATGAAACCAAACACCATAAATGATTTATAATCACTTTTAGCAGGAATTTGATGAATACATAGCAAGGGCACCAGCCAAAATATATGCAACCGGCAAACACAAAATGAGGAGAAGAACATGAAATCATTAAATCGTCGCCAGTTCATGAAAGATTCAATAGGCGCAGCCGCTTCTTTCACTGCTTTGTCTCAGGCCACAAGTAAAGCGGCAAATAATAAAGTTGTTTTGGGAATAATGGGCGTTGGCGGCCGTGGACGCGCTCTTTTGGATAGTCTCGTAAAAAGGAAAGACATTAAGATTAAATATATCTGCGATGCAGATACCCGATCCTACGGCCCGGCGGCAGAGATTGTATTTGAGGGCCACGGCTACAAGCCCAAATTCGTACAGGATTTCCGAAGAATGCTTGACGACCCCCAAGTCGATGCAGTCGTTATCGCCACCTCCGACCGCTGGCACGCCCTGGCTACTATAATGGCATGTCAGGCTGGAAAAGATGTCTATGTCGAAAAACCGTTATCGCTGAGTATATGGGACGGCAGAAAAATGGTTGAAGCCGCACGCAAATATAAAAGGATTGTCCAGGTCGGCATGCAAAGCCGCAGTGCACCTTATACCGACAAAGCCGCCCAGTACATCCGCAGCGGCAAATTAGGAGACGTTCACCTGGCTCGCGTTTTCCTCATGCAGCAATCCCCCCCAATCCACGTAGCCCCCGTACAACCTGTCCCCGAAGGCCTGGATTATGATTTGTGGACTGGCCCTTCACCTATGATGCCATACCGCCAGGGCAGATGGTTCTGGAGACTGTGGGATTTCTATGTCGGTTATATTATGGCCGACATGATTCATCAAATTGATTTGGCTCGATACCTTATTGGCAAAGAATATCCCGATACCGTCTGCAACGCTGGCGGTGTTTACCACTTCGACGACGGCCGGCAGCAGCCGGATACACAGTTCGCGACATTTGAGTTCGGCAAACTCACTATGCTCTTAGAAGGATCCCTCTGGTCGCCTTATATGCATCGAATTGTCCACCTGAGAGACAAAACCAAATTCCCCGACTGGCCTTTCAGCGCAACAAAAGTGGAAATATGCGGAACTAAAGGCTCTATGTTCTTCGGCAGACACGGCGGCGGATGGCAGGTTTTCGAAGGCGACGCGAGTGTGCGCCAAAGCAAGGCGGTTGTTTCTGAGCCGGCTATATTAAAATTCGGCAGTATAGTCGATGAGCATTTTGAGGATTTCATAAGCTGCATCCGTACCCGAAAAAAACCTAAAGCCGATGTCGAACAAGCACACCGTTCAATGGTATTATGCCATCTGGCCAATATCTCATATCGCACCGGAAACAGAAAACTTAAATTTAACAGCGAAACTGAAAGGTTTATAAACGACACCGAGGCCAACAAATACTTAAAAGCCAACTATAGAAAACCCTGGGTTATTCCTCAGAGTGTATAGAAAAAATCAGAATAACTTTTATAGATACATACCGGATAATTTGACTTTAGTCACCCGTGATGTTACCATATAATTCGTTCCATAATCGCTTATATAAAACTCGGAACTCACAGGAGGGCAACCTCTTTACTTCTGAGAAAATCGGAGAATGAAAATGGAAAGATGTATAGCAAACCAAAGACAACCAGGTTGGATGTTAGTGATAATTGTTTTTTGCTGTGTACTCTTATTCCATAGCAGCAGTGGCATTTCACAGACTTCGCCTGCCCAAAAAGCCTCATCAGAAACGAAAGTAAAAGGTCTTGTCAAAATAGCTGCCATTGGCCCCCGACCATTGAATGTAGATATCAATACCGAACCGCAAAAAATTGTAAACAAAATGATTGCCCACTGGAAATCTCGATTTGCCCAGGTACTGCCTGACCGACCTGATTTAATCGTCGTTCCTGAAGCCTGTGACCGACCGGCGGGATTCAGCCTCAAAAAGCGCCTCGAATACTATCGAGTGCGTAAGGACCAGATACAAAATTACTTCGCCAAAGTTGCCAAAGAAAATAAATGCTATATCGTCTATTCCGCAGCAAGAGAAATCCAAGACGGCACCTGGCGCAACTCCAGCGTAATGCTCGACCGAACGGGCAAAGTCGCCGGCGTCTATAATAAAAATCACGTCGTCATCGAAGAGACCACCAAAGCAGGTATCCTTTGCGGCAGAGATGCACTTGTCATCAATTGCGATTTTGGCAGGGTTGCGTTTGCAATATGCTTTGATTTGAACTTTGATGAGCTGCGACTTAAATACGCCAAAGCCAAACCGGATTTGCTGATTTTCTCCTCGATGTACCATGGAGGATTAATGCAGGCATACTGGGCCTATTCCTGTCGTTCTCATTTTGTCGGTGCCATTGCCGGAAGAGCAACACCCTCTGAAATTTACAATCCTTTAGGCCAGGTTATCGCCTCTAATACCAACTACTTTGACTATGCAGTTGCCGAGGTCAACCTCGACTGCCGCCTTGTCCATTTGGATTATAACTGGTCTCGTCTCAAAGCTCTTAAGACAAAATATGGCCCAAAGGTCAACATTACCGACCCCGGCCGCCTCGGCTGCGTATTAGTTGCCAGCCAACATAAAACTATCAGCGCAGATGAGATGATCAAAGAATTCGAAATTGAGTTACTGGATGATTATATGGCAAGGGCATTAGCTCACCGCCACACTCCGGGAAACACCGAATGAGGAGAAAAATATGAAGTCACTAAATCGTCGACAATTTATGAAAGGTTCCATTGCCTCCGCCGCCGCCTTTACAGTATTCCCTCAAAGCAAAGCTCGCGGAGCGAACGAGAAGGTGATTATGGGCGTAATGGGACTGGGCGGCCGGGGAACATATCTGGCCGAGACATTCGCTATGCGGCCCGACGTCGAAATCGCCTATCTCTCCGACACAAACACAAGACGCTTCGCCCGCGCACGAGAGGCGGTAGAAGAAGCTCAGGGCAAAAGAACAAAACTCGTGCAGGACTTCCGGAAAATCCTCGATGACCGCAACGTCGATTGTCTCGTCAACGCCACCCCCGACCACTGGCACGGACTTGGAACTATCATGGCCTGTCAGGCCCAAAAGGATGTCTATGTGGAAAAACCTATGTCCCACAATATCTGGGAAGGTAGAAAAATGATCGAGGCAGCCCGCAGATATAAAAGGGTTGTCCAGGTAGGTATGCAAACGCGTAGCGCAGCTTACAGCAAGAAGGCAAAGCAATACATTGAATCTGGCAAAATGGGCGACATCTACCTTGCCCGCGTCTTTAATATGATGAAACATGGCATGCAGAGAGAGGCTCCCAATCAGCCGATTCCTGATGGATTTGATTATGATATGTGGTGCGGCCCCGCCCCGAAACTCCCTTATAATCCGTCTCGTCGCTGGCTCAACCAGTGGGAATACAGTTGCGGGCCCATTCCCGGCGATGCGATTCATCAACTTGACATTGCCCGGTATCTGCTGGGCGACATGCCATATCCGAAATCAGTCTCTCACGCCGGCGGTGTCAACGGCCTTAGAGATGGCCGGCAAACGCCTGATACCCAGTTCGCCACATTCGATTATGGCCGTCTTACTTTATTAATGGAATCAGCTCTGTGGACACCATATATGAAAAAGACACCCGTCAACATCCGCGATTCGGACAGGTTCCCGAATTGGCCTTTCAGCAGTACAAAAGTCGAAATCTTAGGGACAAAAGGTTTCATGCACTTTAGCCGGCACGGTGGCGGCTGGCAGGCATTTGACTCCGACTGCGAAGTGGTACGCTCTGAATTTGGACGTCAGGGTGATAAAGAACACAAGGACAACTTCATTGATTGTATTCGCACACGTAAAAAACCCAACGCCGACGTGGAAATGGGACACCAGTCTGCGTTACTTTGCCACATGGCCAACATATCGTACCGGGTAGGCAATAAACAATTGGAATTTGACCCCAAAACCGAATCATTTACCAACTCCGATCAGGCAAATAAATACCTAAAACGCAAATATCGCGAACCATGGGTCGTCCCGGAGAAAGTATAAGCTATGTTACAAAGAGTTCTATTGTCTGCAGCCATTGTTGCAGTATGCTGCAATTGTGCCTTTTCCAAATGGCTTGAAATTTCCAATGTCACGGCAAGGCAGGAACCTACGGAATTAGGCGGCCCAAAAACAATCATCGAGTACGATATTGACGACCCCAATATCTCCCCGGAATCCCCCGCTTATATTTTTGTCCGCTACAGTAAAGACAAATCAAACTGGCGGCTGATTGCAAAAGATTCTCTTCGAGGCAATGGATTTGATATTGTTGAAAAACCGGGACACAAAAAGGTCATCTGGTGGGGAACCGAACAAACCACCTTCACTGAATTAGATAAAATCGACATTCGCCTCCGCGGCATTCAGATGGTAAAAGTCCCCGCCGGAAAATTCATAATGAAAAGCCTCCCCGGTGGCGGTCGTGACGAATCGAAAGAAATAAAACCCAACTCCGATCTTCCCTTGTTCTATATGGCGAAGTACGAAACCACAATCACGATGTACGCCGATTACCTCAACGAAATCGGCGGTGAAGGAGCGGGCTGGAATAAGCGTATGATTAATACCGACCGCTGCGGCATCAACCGAAAAAGTGATAATACCTATAGTGTAGCTCCGTCACGTGAAAACTATCCGATCACTTATATATCCTGGTACGATGCGAAGAACTTCTTACAGTGGTGCGGCCTAAGACTACCCGCCGAAGCCGAATTCGAAAAAGCACTTCGTGGAGGACTCTTTTTGGATGGCGACGAAGCTAAAAAAGATTCCAACTTAATGCCAGAAAGACGCTACCCCTGGGGCGACGAGGCGCCTAATGCAAATGGAGTTTTCCGCTGCAATTACGATGGCACCGAAGACGGCTTCGACTACACCGCCCCGGTAGGAAGCTACGATATATTCAGCAGTCCCTACGGAATCTGCGATTTGGCCGGTAATGTTGCCGAGTGGACTCTGGACTGGTATTCAACCTCATTCCATACCGGCCTGGATGGATTCCGAATGGTACGAGGCGGCTCGTGGATGGCCGTACCTGTCGCCTGTGACGCCATCACTGGAGCCACCCAACTCCCCCTAAAAGAAAGCAGCATCATGGGATTCCGAGCAGCAAAGTAACCTCCTTAGTAGGGGCAACCTCACGTGTTTGCCCTAATATTTAGCCCCGAAAATCATAGTATTACATGTTTTCTGCATAAGCGGTAATCACTTCGCCACCTTCGGCTTATCGGTATAGGCGTTACTGAATACTTTAGTTTTACCAGATGAGCGCACAGCCTGTCCAAATGCGCTGTGTCTTAAAAACCAGTTGTGATACACATCGCACTTATCTTCCGGGACGCCACGAATCACTACAGGAGTTTGCTGAGCCCGGAACGTATTGTTATATATCTCGATCGATGTTCCCGCGATGTCCGTGCCGTCTTTTCGATCACGTCCTCCGTGCATGTCAAAACAATGACTCAGCGAAACCCCAAGTTCGACGTTATGCCGAGCCACGTAGCTATTTCCCGGCCGGCCCGTACCTGCAATTGAGTGCCGATTCCAATTGAACAGATTATACTCAATCAACGACGACGCCGTGTTATGACATATACCATACCCCAGACCCTGATATTGGCAATGGTGGATATAGTTGTGATGGATGTGATGCCCTTCGGCTGTCATTAAATAAACGCCCGCGTGGGAAAAACCGGATATCTCACAGTTATCCACTTCAAGACGTGAGTATTTGGTTGTTATGCCATTTGAGGTGGGGAGTTTGTAGTAGTATTTATGTCCCTCACCACTTTCGCCGAATGAACGCCGATGATGTTGTAAGTATCGCTTAGGATTAGGTCCTTGAATACGTAAACCCGTGATGCGTACGTCCGGCCCATTTGCACAAATCATAACCGGCGTCTTCAGCGAATTACTTGTGAGCAGCGCACCTTTGGAACCATCATGTCCGCGATCCCCAGCCAGGGTGACACCTTCGGGAACATCGAGCACAATCTCTTCTATATAGATGCGAGCCGTCAGGTCAATTACTGTATCTACAGGGATAAAGACAACCTGCCCAGCTTTTGCTTTCGACAGCGCATCCAGCAAGCCGTCCAGGTCTTTCACGCTGTAGTCCCCCTTAACAATGATGTTCGCGTAGCCGTTTCCACCACCAATCGCCCCCCTCTTGTCAGGCCTGGCTCCATATATAGTGTTGTCGATTTCCACCCATGTCGCCTGCTCGGCAGCTAAACAAGGCCCTGCGATACAAAACATTAACAGTCCTGTCAGGAGATGTTTCATCCTGTCTATAACCTCCTATTTAACGGCGTTTATCGCTCTTATGACTATTTGCTTGATTTCATAGTCCGCTTCGGCATAACCGACAAACCACGACTCTGAGCTCGCCTCGTTTAAAAGCCTCTATCATGTCCATCAATGAATGATTTATGTGAACTTGCACCAGGCAATTTATTATACCATTCTGGCGGGATGAATACCATAATTCCAACGGGGACGTGAAGCCTAAAACATTATTCTGTTTGATACATTGATTTTCATCCGGATACTTAATCCGATGTTACACTTAAAATTCCGAAAAAATATTCACTTTTTGGCAAATATTTGAGGTTTGGCCCTTTCATAATTCGTCAAATTTGGCATTTGTGGTGACATTTTGGTGTCATAAAGTCACTCCAAAATCAGGGTGTTTTTTAGCTTCTGGAAGAGGTGACTTTTTAAGTAATTCGGGTATTTTTCACAGCCCTAATTTGAAGCTATTTATCACACATAAATACTTGAAACTTCACAGCATTTCTTAACATCTACAGGTTTTCGGCTATGCAGCGAAGGCCTTACGTAGTTGTTCAATATATCGTGGACATGCAATTCGAGGATCTTCCTTTTCCTCGTACTCGAGGCAGATCCATCCGCGGTAACCTACGCCGCCGAGAATTCTTGCAAGTCGCTGAAAGTCAGTCGGCTCTCGTCCTCGCCCGCTCGAAGAGGTGACTACTTTAACCTGAACATGAAGCGTGTAAGGGGCGATCTTTTCAAGTTCGCCATAGATATCTTCACCATGAAAGTTGCCGGTGTCCATCCATGCCCCAAACCACGGACTTTTGACATCACGGATGATCGCCAACATGCCATCAGCCGTACTGGTCAATCCACCGTGATTCTCCAACCCGAGGAAAACACCTTTCTGTGCCGCATGCCGACAACATTCCTCAATCGCCTCTACCACCAGGCGATGGGCCTCTTCTCGAGTCTGCCGTTTGTTTACGTTGCCGGAGAAAATCCGTACGATAGGGGCACCAAGTGTATGTGCGTGGTCAATCCATTTCTTTACTTGGGCGATTTCCCTTTCTCTTTCGGCGCCCATCGGCCGCGAAAAATTGTTGCCCACCGCTGTGCTTGAAATGGCAAGCCCGAGTCTAAACGCGTGAGCCTTTAAATCGCAGAGATACTCGTTTGTTACCGGTTGGGGGAAGTAGTAAGAAGTGGGTTCGGTGCCTTCAAGCCCAAACTTGGCGCAGTCATCCATGAAATCTTTGAGTGTATACTCCGGCTGGTTCCCTGTCAGCAACCCGCGGTAGCTGTAGGCGGCCAGCGTGAACTTGTATTTCGATCCGTGCCGGCGATTGATTGGTTCAGTGGCTGAGGCCTTCTGCTCGCCCAATACTGCCATGCAACTGCTTGTGGTGACAAGAGTGGCTCGGGCCAGAAAATCCCGTCGACTCGTTTGTTTGTTCATAATAGTACTCCCTTCAAATATTCTCTATCACTGTTCGAAGCAACGTTTGGATATCGGTATATTCATCACGTTCAATGGGACACGGGCCCAATTTTCGACCGAGTAAATACCTGTAAGTCGTCAGCAAGACTGAGAAAAAGAATTTTCGGTCAGGAGACGATTTCGGCTCAGCTTGTCATTGTAATATTGTATTGTTTTCTTTCAAGAACAGTCCTTCTTTTCAACTCGATCTCCTCCGCTAAGATTTTCTCCCACCGACAATAGTATACATCATCGGGCGTCCCATTCCCAATTATTTCACCACCCGGCCAGTAAAATCGCCGAATTGACAACAAGCGAGGTACATAAAATCATGTTCTCGTGCAAATTTTCAGCAAAGTGGCTTTGAAATGGAATCTCTTGTTATTTTAAGTGGTATATGGTAAGATTATTAGTGGTGTACGAAGAAAATTATGTTTGTTAACCGTGCAAATCGGAAATGTCAGATCAATATACAACGATTTAGCTCTTGCAGAGCTAAGTAAAAGCAGACTGATCCATCGGAAATCAGTGCCTAATATCGTTAACTTAACTATATGAGGAGAGAGTTATGAAAAGGCTTAGTTTTTGGTTCTTGATTGTGACGTTGACGCTACAGGTACAGGCGGCTGTTCCCGAACCGAAAGGTGTGTGGGAATTCAATGCACCGAATCAAAATAGTGCTACGGTCGGCACCCCCCTGGAAATAGTCGGCTCGGCTCTGAATATCACGGGTGTCAGCGCCGAAGATGGTGCCATGACTATCGGCGAAGGCAGTTACTTCATATGCACGCATGGTATCGCCCCCAATGGCGACGGGGCCAAAGTAAACGAATGGACCCTGCTCATTGATTTCAGCTACCCGCCCAGCAGTCTGTCCGATCCTCCCAACGGTTACAACGATCTCTTTCAGACCGACCCGACCAACGCCAGTGATGCCGACTGGACCATTAATTCGTCCGGCGCGATCGGAATCGGTGCCGTTGGTTATTCCGGAGCATCTGGTTTTACCACCCAGGCAAACACCTGGTATCGCATGGTCGTAGTGGTCGATAACGGCGTTCGGCATGATATTTATGTCGATGGTGCTGAAATATTCAAGGGAAACCAGCAGGGAATCGACGGTCGTTTCAGTCTTGCCGATACGCTTCTGCTGTTTGCCGCCGGCAATAACCAGGACGGCGATGACGCTACTATCAATGTATCGACCGTCGCCATCTGGGATATCCCCCTCAGTTCCGATGAAATATTGACCCTGGGTAATGCCTGGCCAGGTAGTTTCGGTGATTATCCACAAGCCGCAGGCCCCGTTCCCGCCGACGGTGCCTTACATGCCGATACATGGATAAGTCTCGGCTGGCGAGCGGGTGATTTTGCCGCCTCACATGATGTGTACATCGGCGATAATTTTGATGCTGTAAGTGAGGGCGCCGAAGGCACTTTCAAAAGCAATCAGGCCGAAACTTATCTTGTTATTGGATTTCCTGGATTTCCCTATCCGGATGGCCTTGTTCCGGGTACAACTTACTACTGGCGAATCGACGAGGTTAATGAGGCCGAACCGAACAGCCCGTGGAAAGGCGAAATCTGGAGCTTTAGTATTCCTCCCAAAACAGCATACTTTCCCGACCCGGCTGATAGTGCCGAGGCTGTAGGTGTCGATGACAACATTAGCTGGACAGCAGGTTTCGGTGCGAAATTGCACACCGTTTACTTCGGTGAAACTTTTGAAGAAGTGGACAATGCAGCCGGTGGCTTTCCTCAGGGAGCTACGTCCTTTTCTCCCGGCACACTTAAAATGGCCAATACTTACTACTGGCGTGTTGATGAGTTCGATGTTGTAGAAACACATAAAGGTGATGTCTGGAGCTTTACAACCGAAGGTGCTGTTGCGGCACTTGACCCGGCTAATGGCGCTGTGGACGTAACGCAGACACCTGTTCTCACATGGGCACCGGGCTTAGGTGCTTCACATGAAATCTATTTTGGCGCCGATGCAGCCTCTCTGGAACTTAAAGGCAGCGGAAACCTTGGCGTCGAGAGCTATGACCCCGGACAACTTGAATGGAATACTACCTACTACTGGCGAGTAGATGAAGCTGATAATGCAAATGCCGACAGCCCGTGGACAGGTCCCCTCTGGAATTTCACTACGGCCAACTTCCTTATCATTGATGATATGGAGAGCTACAACGATCTTGACGAAAGTGACCCAACTTCTAACAGGATATATCTGGCCTGGGTGGATGGATTTGATAACCCGGCAACGAACGGTTCTGTAGTTGGCTATGCTAATCCTCCATTTGCCGAGCAGACTATCGTTAACAGCGGTTTGCAGTCGATGCCGATGTCCTATGACAACGCGGTTGGTAAATCTGAAGCGACTAATGTCTTGACTTCCAATCGTGACTGGATGGTGAACGGTGTTAACACACTGACGATTTGGTTTAGAGGTGATTTTGGTAACACCGCTGAGACTTTGTACGTTGCTCTCAATGGCAACACAAGAGTCGATAATGATAACCCTGATGCAGCGCTGGCAGGTTCCTGGACGCAATGGAATATCTCCTTGCAGGCATTTGCCGATCAGGGCGTCAACCTTACTAATGTCAATTCGATTACTCTCGGCCTTAGCTCGGTTACTGGAGGTACAGGTATGATGTACTTTGACGATATTCAACTGCATCCGCCTGCTCAGTAAGCAATAGGGTGCAATTGATTGAGTAATTGATATAAGCAAAATTAGCATTTGTGGAGACAAAATGGTGACAAGATGTAACCTGAAAATCAGGGTGTTTTTCAGCTCATGAAAGAGGTGACTCAGCCGGCGATTACAAGAGAAGATTAGAACACCAATGGTTCGCTTGTTATGCACCCAATTAATCACCATTAATCCTTGACGGGAGAGTGGTTGTTTTGGTATAAATAGTATTGTTTTTGACCCGTAAATTTCGGCATCTACAGCTTTGAGTTCTTCTAACGGGCGCAATTCCTGTATTTTTTCGAATAGAGGAGGAGTAATTATGCAAGGCACAGAGTTCGTTGAAAAGGCGACTGTGTGCTTCGCGATAGGATGTGTTAACATTTCAACGATAAATTCTTCTGTGGTAATGAGTTTTTGGGTGTGTGACCAAAATATAATTTGAAATTATTTAACTCTTTTTAAGGAGGACTATTATGTGTAAGAAATTGATTTATCTGGTTTCTTTTATTCTTGTCCTTAGCGCAGCAGGCAGCATACGCGCCGATCTTGTGGGTCACTGGAA
>VRUK01000081.1 GCA_019456195.1 Planctomycetota bacterium
TACTAAAAATCAGGCGTTTTTGAACCAGGCCCATTTTTCAGTCAAAAACGCTCACTCTCAAAAACAAAAATAAAATATTTCCAAAATTTATATCTCCTTCCATAACAACGACTTACGAACATCATGCCGCGAAAAATAGCAGATTTTTCGGTTCAAAACTGCACACTCGTCTAATTATAGAGGCAGTGTTTTTTTACTCCCTTAGTTTACCCGAGTTTATCCCCGGGTGCTGCTAACTTGGCGTGCAACAGGGGAAGTGCTGCTAACTTGACACGCAACAGGGGGCCTAAGCCCACAATATGAAATACGAAATCCGAGATATGAGATACCCAACTTTAGCTCACTTTAGGCACTTTAGCTCACTCTTAACTGTTTTTCTCTCTACAACTGTAGAGAACTCTCTACAAATCACCCCTTTTTATGCAAAACAAACCCAATTTTGGAAATGACAAAATGAACGTAAACTTAGATATGACAAGCAATTACATGATTTTGCCCCACTTACAGGGGCCAAAAAACAAACCCAATTCAAACCCAATAAAGCCAAAAACAAACCCAATTCAAACCCAATTTAAGCCAAAACAAACCCAATTTAAGCCAAAACAAACCCAATTCAAAGCCAATTTCAAGCTAAGTTTTGAGCCCTTTTTGACTTTCACTTTCCTATGCCCCGGCTATTCTTGCTGCGAGGAAGAATCGAGGATATACTTAGAAGATAGAATCATAGAAAGAATTGAATCACAAAAAGAAGTATATAAGAGGAGAATATAATGCGCAGAATCTCCAGAAGAGACTTTGTCAGGTCGAGTATTGTATGCGGAATCGGGGCATCTGTTATGTCCTGCATGGCAAAAATTCAAAACACCGGACAAAAGAGAACTCGTTATATCGCAGCCTATGATACTGAGTCGCCGGCGTGTCTGGCAGCATGTCGTAAAATCGTAGAGGTCCACAAAAGATTCGAGATGCCGGCAACATTTTTCATTGTTGGTAAAACGCTTGACGCCAATCCTGGCGAATATCGCCAACTTCTGGATCATCCTCTTTTCGAGATTGCCACACACACATACTCACATCAGATGCTGCGTGACAATGATTTCTGTGGTTCGGCTGTGTCTATGGACGAACGACGAAAGGAAATCTTCAAGGGAAAAGAGGCTGTCGAGCGTGTCTTCGAACGGCCATGTATCGGTTTGCGGCCGGGTTGCGGTTTCGATAATGCTTTCAGAGGTGAACCAAAAGTACTGGAATTGATACGTGAAGCTGGCATACAGTATGTTAGCAGCCTTCTCTGGGGGCCGGACTATTCGCTGCCAGCGCTTTTGCGGGATCCGTTTAACTATAAGGCCGAGGGTTTTCCTGATATATGGGAATTGCCCGGCCATGGTTGGCATGAAAATCTGCTGAAAGACCATAACCAGTGGGGACCAAGAAGACTCACTCTATGGCCTTCGCCTTTTCCGCAGGCAGTTCCGGACGGATTCTGCAAAACTCCGGAAGATGAATTTGAAGTTAATAAGGTTTTTCTAAATAGAGCACTGGAGACGGGTAACTCATTCGTTTCTTTGATATGGCATCCATGGTCTTTGCATAAATTTGATCCGGATATGCAAATGCTTGAGCTGACTTTTACTCATGTTCAGCGTCTGGGGCTGAGACCCTGTACATACGCTCAACTTTACGGACAAGTATCCGGTATAGATAGATCATAGGCTATAACTTAATCCAATCTGCTCTAAACATACAATGACAAATGGTGGCCTGCCCATGCTCTTTGTAAGAATAAGTCAGATGCAACATCCCATCGGCGGCCTGAATCAGCGATGGATAACCAAACGATTTCTTTCGATTGTCTGATTTGCCAATATACCGTTTCGATTTCCACGTTTTGCCTTCATCGTCAGATAGAGCCACTGCCAGTCTGTGGCGGCCGTCTTCGGTATCGTTGAAGACCATTACCCAACGGCCATCTTTTAACGCGATTGCCTCAAGGCTGGAGCCGGGATTCGGAATATTCGTGTCGATAGCAGGTGACCACGATTCGCCGCTGTCGGGCGAGGTACTTGTCAATACCCGGTGAGGAGCATTGCCGCTGTCTCTCATATAGGCCACCAAAGCCCCGTCTTTTTTGCGAACGATGCTTGGCTGAATCGGCCCTAATCCCACAATCGGCTTGCTGGCTCTCCAATGCTTACCGTTATCATCGCTGATTGCTATCAGGCAGACATTATAACCATCCGAATATAGCGGCAGCAAAATCCGCCCGCCCGGCAGGACGGTGGGGTGTGTACGTGTCATCCAGCCGGTCTGACGTTTCGCCTTATCTTTGGCGGCGTCTATGATCATGGTTGAATACAACGGTGCATATTCCGCCCACATAGGTTCTTCTGTGATTAATTTTTTAAATGCAGCCTCAATTGTCTCGGCAAAGGTGTCTCCGGGTTTCAACAGAATAATATCCTGCCAATCCCATTTCGGCGCCCCTGGCCGCTGATAGTTCGTGGAGGTGCGATATTTTAAGATCGATTGCTCCCATGCCTGCGCACGAACAGCAATCCAAAACATCCACAAACGCTCTTTCTGATCTACGAAGAGGACAGGATTACAATCCGGGAAGTGGGGCGTGTCGGCCATCAAAAAAACAGGACTCCACTTTTTGCTGCCTTTTTTTAGCCGGGCACCCTGGACCACGACATCATCCGCCGTTCGCTCCCCGGAGCCATGAAACCAGCACGCCAACAAATCACCGTTAGGGCATTCGACAATGCTGCTTGAGTGTACATGCTTTCCCTGTAGCGGAAAGATAGGATTATATTGAATTTCCGGTTGTGCCTGTAATTGGATCGGCAGATAAATGCCGATAAGTAAAGTTATAATCATCTTCATGATGGCTCCTTAATTGTAAACCACGTTATATTCGGCAAATGCTGCGACAATAATATTCATAGCCCATTATACAAGTTCTATTCTGCAAAAGCACGTACTGCTTTTCTACGATTGACCATGATGTAAGCAGATTTACGATGTCCATTATGATTATATGGTGAAAGCTAAAGAACGCTGAGCTTGTAATCCATTGCACATCTGCTATTCTATTGCTTTTGGTAATCGCAAGACTATTTATCTGGAGCCTGGGATATTAAGAAGGAAGAAGTCAGATTAGGATGTTATATTGTTCGGCATAGGGCTGAAATTGCGCTAACCGTGCTGTGCACCATATTCACGGTTGGAATCAGCCTTTACCTGCCGTTTGTCATACGTCAGGTAATTGACGGTTTGACAGAAGGAACCATTACGCAGTCCGACTTGACTCTTCAACTCCTTCTTTATGCCGGGCTCTCTGTCGTAACCCTCTATTTTTCACGTCACCTTCGCAAGATACCGCTCAAGCTATCACACAAGGTGGAATATGCACTGCGTAAAGACCTGTTCGATCATTTTACCCGGATGGATCAAGAGTTTTTCCGCAAAGAGCGCACGGGCGATCTGATTACGCGTATGTCGTCGGATATGACCCTTGTGCGCGATTCCATTGGCCAGGGTTTTCTCCAGGGTATTCGCACGACCGTTGTGATTCTGTTTGCGTCTATCGTCATGCTGGTCACCGATACTTCACTGGCACTCCTGGTGATGTTGCTATACCTGCCGATGACGTTTGTCTTCTTCCTGGTGCTCAAAGTTCTTCGCCACCGGCAAAAGCTCGTGCAGGAACAAGTCTCGGAGGTCTCCAGCTTCTGTCAGGAAAGCTTTGCCGGCATACGATGCATAAAGGGGTTTGCGATTGAACAGCGGCGCATCGGTATGTTTGAGTCAATAAACAAAAATCTCATTCGGCTCAACATGCGGGTACAGGTTGCCAGACAAAGTTTGTGGCCGTTCATGGCATTCTGGTTCTGTCTGAGCTTTGCCATGATCCTCAATCTTGGCGGACGTGAGGTTATCAATGGCGAGCGCTCCATCGGAACGCTGGTGCAATTTACCCAGTATCTGCTTTATATGCAGTGGCCGCTGCTTGCTTTCAGTTGGGTCACCAGCTTGTTGCAGCGCGGCAAGGTGAGCTGGCATCGTATCAAAGAAATACTTGAGCAGGAACCTGCCATCAGAGATTCGGACCAAACCGACCACAGCCTCAGCGGTCTGCATGGTGAAATTGTGCTTGAGAATCTCTCGCTGGACATCGGGGAGCGGCGTTTTCTGCATCAGATTAATCTGCGTATCGCTTCCGGCAAGACCATGGGCATTACCGGCCCGACAGGCAGCGGCAAAACTCTGCTGGCCTCATTAGTTGCTCGCCTGATGGATCCAACGGAAGGAAGAATATGCATCGACGGCCATGACATCAAGGTCATCCCGCTTGATGTGCTGCGCAATCATATCGGATTTGCGGCGCAGGAACCTATACTCTTTTCACGAACACTGGAACACAATATCGGCTTCGGCGTAGTGGATCCCGACGAACGTCTCATTGATTGGGCGGCCGACATTGCGCATTTGAAAAAGGATGTAGAAACATTTCCGGACCGGTTCGAGACTGTGATAGGCGAACGCGGCGTGACTCTTTCCGGCGGCCAGCGCCAGCGCACCTCCATCAGCCGAGCCGTGGCACGCCACCCGGAGATTCTTATTCTGGATGATGTGCTTTCGGCCGTAGATACACAGACCGAAGCGGCGATAATGGCCAAGCTACAGCCGGTCATGAAAAAACGTACTACCCTTTTCATCAGCCACCGAGTCTCTACGCTGCGCTATGCCGATGAAATTGTAGTGATTGAGGATGGTCGAATAACTCAGCGAGGTTCACATGATGAGCTTATTGCACAGCCCGGCTACTACTCCGAGCTGAACACCATGCAGCAGATTGAAAAAGAGCTGGAGGCCGATTCATGATGCAAAACATGAAACCGTCTCCAAAATCCGGGCTGGCCCGACGCCTGCTCCATTATTCGCTGCCTTACTGGCGTGGGATGCTGCTTTCCCTAATCCTGATTCTAACCCTGTCAGCTATGATCAACTATCTGCCTGTTCTTATCAAACGGATTACAGATTCCTGCTTGCTGAATTATGAGATTGCTGTGGATGTTCGTCTGAAACAACTGACGCAGCTAAGTGGGCTTTACTTGATACTTGCGATCGGCGGACACTTTACTCGCTACTTCCAGGGACTGCTGACGGCATGGCTTGGGCAGCGTATTATCTATGACATTCGTGTCGATCTATTCAAAAAGGTCATGCATTTGAATCAGGCCTACTTTGATCGGACCCCGGTCGGAGCGCTGCTTACACGGGTCACCTCCGACACTGACCGCCTCCAGCGTTTTGTAACCGACGGTGTGGTGGGCACAGTTGCTGATGTATTCATGTTGGCAAGCATCATGGTCTATATGCTGTTTATCAACGTGCAAGTGGCTCTTGCTCTCTTTACGGCACTGCCGCTGATTTTTGGGGCCCTGTTCTTCATTAACGGCAGACTCCGCAACGCCAACCGTCAGATTCGCAAGCGGCAAGCCTCACTTAATGCCCTGCTTCAGGAAGACCTGGTGGGAATGACCACGATACAGCTGTTCAATCGTGAGCTGGTTGCCCAGGACGAATTTATGGCACGTAACACCGACCTTCGCTCCGCATACTTCGAAGAGGTTCGCTGGTTCAGCTTATACTTTCCCGTTATTGAAGGCGGCCAGTCTGTCGCCTTTTTGCTGATCCTTGGCACCGGTGGATTCCTGCTGCTTAATAACAGTGGTCTGATTTCACTCGGTGTGCTGATTGCTTTTCTGACCTATATCCGCAACTTCTTCCGCCCACTCGGCTCTCTTTCCGACAAAGCCGGCATGTTCCAGATGGCGATGGCCTCTGCCGAACGCGTTTTTGCTCTGATCGACATGCCTAACGAAATCACCGAACCAGACAAACCGCTGCCGTCTGAAGAAATCAATGGAACCATTGAATTTAGAAACGTTTGGTTTGCCTATCAGGATGAGAATTGGGTATTGAAAGATCTCAGCTTTGTTGTCCAGCCCGGCCAGGTGATTGCCATAGTCGGGGCCACCGGCGCAGGCAAGAGCACCATCGTCAACTTGATAGGCCGCTTCTATGATGTGCAACGCGGCTCCGTGAGGATAAACGGTCACGATGTGCGGGCCTTCGGCAAAACTGATCTGCGTCAACACCTCGGCTATGTATTCCAGGACCCATTCGTATTTGCCGGAACCGTGGCGGACAATATCTCCCTGCTCAACCCGGACCTGAGCAGAGATGACCTGATCAGCGCAGCCAAAACAGTCAACGCCCATGGATTTATCAGTGATATACCTGATGGCTATGACACGGTGCTGAATGAACGCGGCGAAGGACTTTCACTCGGACAAAAACAATTGCTGTCGATGGCCCGCACACTCGCCCAGAATCCAAAACTATTATTCGTGCTGGATGAGGCCACAGCCAGCGTCGATACGGCCACGGAAGTGCTCATTCAGGACGCGCTGAGCAAACTGATGCACAACCGCACCAGTATTGTGATTGCGCACCGCCTTTCCACCATCCGGCACGCAGATCGCATCCTGGTAATGCGCCACGGCGAGCTGGTGGATGCAGGCACACATGATGAGCTAATGCTGCGCGGCGGCTATTATCGTCAGCTTTATGAACTACTCCAGAAATCACCAAATAAATAGCAGTTGCGTTCAGGGTATCTGCTCTTAATTTACAGTGATTGACTTTGGCTCACTGAACAACCTTTCTCTCCGCATTGCCTCAAAAATCCGTCAACTTCAAGACATCTTTGATGATGCCTTCCTTGCTGATCCGGCGACCCGGCCCGGAGGAACTGTCAAAGACCAGATACTCCTTCTTTGCCCGGATAGGAAGCGATAAGTTTGTAGGGCTTGCATTGCTTTATGGCAGCCACTGCACGACGGGCGCCCTCGTAGAGGGCCTGGCGAGTCTCGTCGAACGGATAAAGCATTGCTGCTTCGCGCGTGATGCCCCGTTTTACAGCCACCGTAACGCAATTGGTTCCGAAGAATTTTGTGGCCTCCCGACAGGTCGCCTCATCACCCGTCACCAAGATGGTCGGGACGCCATAGTGCCCGGCGATGGCCGCACACTGGGCCAACTCACCAGACTCGATCCCGTTGTACCAGTATCGGTTTTCCGATCGTGATGACTGTGTATGGGCCAGCACGCCGTCTGGCGTTCCCATCATGGTGTGTGCACCCAGTTGGATCATACCGTCGAACGAATCATCAAGGCCCGTGAGCGGACCCGGACGTGGTTTGCCGGTGATGTACTTAGCACCCGGCTCCATCAAATGTGGGACAAACGCTTGCGAACCGTGTCCGTCAAGCACCACAATCTCGGCCACATTGGCGGCCCGCAACCCTCGGACTACGGCCGCAATGTCGCCCATCAAGTACTCCTTCGCTTTCTCACCCAGCGGATTGCCCGGCTCGCGTGTCTGGGCAAACTTGTACACGCCGCTCGCTCCCTCCAGATCGGTGACGATGTAGATGCGGAGTGGGGCTGCCGCCAGGGACGGAGTGAAGCAGGCGAGCACGAGAAGCCAGCAGGTGAGATGGATGGAGAGAAATCCTGGTCTCATAGTTCGTCGAGCTGCTAATGATTTCGGTCTGTTCGTTCTGTCTTTCATTGTTTGCACCTCTTTAGTTTAGGTTCATAGCATGATTGTCGCTTTACTATCTCAAGGCTCTTGCCATACAGTAGTTTGAGTCCGGATTCAATGCTGATTGTACGCAAACATGGCCACCAAAGCCAATCCTAAATTTTTCCCCTCAACCAAACACGGAGCCCAGAGCTGCCTCATTCTAATTGCTGAAGCTTGAGCTTTATGGTATGATTTATGGTGGCAAGTCGTACTTGATTGTAGTGTTGCTGTGAAAAGAAGGTTCAAAACACAGGAGGATACATGAGACAGACGGGACTTTATACGATTGGATTGCTCTTCCTTTTCTCGATGGGCCTTCCAGATGCGGTTCAGGCACGCCATAAAGAGAGCGACGACAGTAAAAAGTTAGATGCGAACATCCGCCGCCTTATCAGGGATGTTGACTCCATGCGGATTTCAAAACACCTTTTCTATCTCGCAAAGGATCCATTGCCCTATCGCAAGTTGAATCTGACGTTGCCGGGCCATAAGAAAAATACACTTTATGAGGCCAACGACTACCTTGCAGGCAAGTTGAAGGCGTGGGGATATCAAGTCAAACGAGAGGGCGTCCAAGTGCAGGCATTTCGTAGGGATACGAGCAAACCAAAGCACGCTCAGTACTCTTCGCCTCAGCCCGAAGATCCCTGGTACACAGGGTACAATCTCTACGCCGAAAGAAAAGGCCGGTCACATCCTGATAGGATCATCGTAGTGATTGCTCACAAGGACTCGCAAAGCTAGATCGATTCCCCGGGAGCAAACGACAACGCAATTGGAACCGTCGGTGTATTAGAGATGGCACGTGTCCTCGCGAAGTACAGTTCCGAAAGCACCATCCGGTTTCTCTTCTGCAATGAGGAACACACACCGTGGACCAGCAAGACCGCAGCGCAAAAAGCAAAATCGCGTGGAGATAATATTGTGGCCATCTTCAACATGGATGGTATTGGAGTCAAGACGGCAGAGAAAACTGCTGCAGGAAAGAAGACCAATGTGACCGGGTATACAAAGCCCGAGGGCAAGCGTCTTGCTGAACTGATGGCCGAGGTTAACGCTCGATATTCCATTGGCTTGGAACAGCGGATTGCAGAGAGGCCACGACCCGGCGACGATGATGGCTCGTTTGTTTTGGCTGGTTACCCCGCCGCGGTCGTCAATATTGGTTCTTTTCCCTATGGTGACCCAAACTACCACGCCGAAGGAGATATTCCGGAAACGTGTGACATTGAGAACGCGGCCATGACCGTACAGGCAACGTTAGCGGCAGTGGTGACTATCGACCGAGATTTCTGAGCAACTTACTTCCTGATCCGATGCGATATTTATTTGTTCTCTACAAGACGATACGAGTGATAAGATAGAAGGAGACAGAAATAGATGACCATTCTCCATACAACATCGGGTTCACCCGCACCTCAGCGGCGTGTCTCTCGACGAATGTTCCTGAAGAGTTCAGCCGCCGCGGCTGTGGCTATAGGGGCGCCGGCACTGCCATCGGCAAGCAGCGCTGCCGGCAGACCAGGCGATTCGTTCCGAAAAGGCAGGGTAATAGATTGTCATGCGCACTTATCTCATCACAGCCGCGCTACATGGAAGGCGGACGACCGCAAGCTCATTGAGGCGGCGGACAAGCTGGGAATTGACCAATTGTGCTGCTCGATCCTCACACCGCGCCGGCCGGCTACTGCCGACGGTTTTCGGGAATGCAACCGGTGGACGGCCGATGGGATGCGCCGGTTCCCCGGCCGGGTGCTCGGCTACTGCTACGTTAATCCCGGCTATGGCCGAGAGGCGTTAGATGAAGTCCGCCGCTGCGTAGAAGAGCGTGGGTTTATCGGTATCAAACTCTACAACGAGTACACCTGCACGGAGCCAGTGGTCTTTCCCATCGTGGAGCTGGCGATCGAGTTGGGCGTGCCGATCCTCCAACACGCATCTCACTCTCACTACTTCGTGGAGGACCAGCCGCGTATGTCCGATGGCGGACACCTCGCTGAACTGGCTCACCGCTACCCGGAGTCCATGCTCATTTGTGCCCACATCTCCGGCGGGGGGGATTGGGAGTGGACGATCAAGGCCCTGCGTCACGTGCAGAACGTCTTGCTCGACACCAGCGGCAGTGTAACGGATGAGGGCACGGTGGAGATGGCTGTAGCAGTGGTAGGAGTGGATCGGGTCATCTTTGGCTGTGACTCCTCCATGACAGCAGGGGTGGGCAAGATTCGTGGGGCAAACCTTAGCGCACAGGAAAAGCAGAAGATCCTGGGCGGGAATATGATGAGACTATTGCGGAGGCGGAAATCATGATCGTTGACATGAATGCTTATCTTGGCCATTTTGCGTTTCGCCGTCTGCGGCACAACACGGCCGTGTCGCTGCTCGCACTGATGGACTCTAAACGGATCGACAAGGCAGTCGTCTCCAGTGCCAGCGCTATCACATACCGCAACTCGCAAGCCGGCAATGAGGAGGTGGCGGAGGAGGTCCGTGGTCATAGTGACCGGCTGATTCCTTATGCCGTCATCAATCCGTTCTACGCCGGCTGGCAGGACGATCTCAAAATCTGCCATGAGGAGTTCGGCATGGCGGGTCTGCGCCTCTATCCCAAGTGGCACAACTATAAGCTCTCCAGCGCGTGCTGCCGAGAGTTGGTGAACGCCGCGACCGAGCGAGGCATGGTCATCTCCATTCCCATCCGCGCGGAGGACAACCGGCAGCGGAGCTGGCTGCTTAACGTCCCCGACGTACCGTTGGATGAGATTGTCGAGTTGGTGAAAGCTCACCCAAAAGCACGCTTTATCTTGCTGAACGGCATCGGCTACACAAGGTGCCCGCTCGGGCGCAAGGACAATGGTCTGCCGTCCAATTATGCCATCGGACTATCCCGCTTGAGTGCCGTGCTGGCGAACGAGCTTGGGCAGCTCATTGCAAACTTGGGGGCCGAGCGTGTAATGTTCGGGACCGGTATGCCCTTCAAATATCCGGATCCCGCATTGGTGAAACTGGAAGTATTGGACGCGAGCGAGGCCGACAAGGAAAAGATCTGCTCACAGAATGCGATGACCTGGTTGCGGTTGTAGCACAGGGCTAACACCAAAGGGATCGCGAAATGCAAGGAAAGGAGGATTGTTTAGTCGTGCGATTTGCATTAAAGATGTTTCTGGTCATATCGATGTGCGCGGCTTGGCCGGCGGTTGGGGCTGAAAAGCCGCTGATCGTCGAGGTTTGGCCGGGCAGGGCTCCGGAGGAGAGCGGCAATATCGGCGAGGAAAAGTTCCGCATGTCGCCGAAGCTGGACCGCAAGCAGGTCGAGGTCACTGAGCCGACGAGACTAGTGACCAACGTTACCAAACCAACCCTCACGATCTATCGGCCGGCAAAGGACAAGGACACCGGGACTGCGATGCTGATCTGCCCCGGGGGCGGCTACTGGGATCTCTACTGGCAACTCGAAGGTGAGGAAGTTGCCGCCTGGTTGAACTCTATTGGCATCACCGGCATCATCCTAAAGTACCGTGTACCGCGCCGCCCCGATGAGCCCAAGGGCCAGCCGGCCCGACGCCCGCTCCAGGATGCGCAACGAGCCGTCAGCCTGGTACGGAGCAACGCCATGAAGTGGGGCATCCATCCGCAGCAAATCGGCATGGTGGGTTTCTCGGCTGGTGGCCATCTGGCTATTGCGACAGCAACGAGCTTCGACCGGCGAAAGTACGAGCCAATCGATGAAGTGGACAAAATCAGTTGCCGGCCTGATTTCGCCATCGGAGTCTATTCGGGCTACCTGAAGGCGAAGGACAAAGACGATATTGCTCCCGGCCTGCGTATCCCGGTCGGAACGCCTCCGATCTTCCTCGGTCACGGCGGTGACGATATCATCAGTCCGCCAGAACATAGTGTATTGATGTACCTTGCGCTGAAGAAAGCCAGCGTCCCGGCGGAACTGCACATCTATGCGACAGCCGCCCATGACTTCGGCGTCCGCCCGAGCGAACATCCATGCTCCACATGGACGCAGGCGTGTGCCGCCTGGCTGCAGCATCAGGGGTTCCTCAAGCCCCCCAAGCCACCGAACTAAGCCAGGAGATTAAATTTCTTATAAAATAAACTCAATTATAATAGGTACCTGAATTATCATATATAATTATACAGATAGTGTTTACACGTTTGATGAGTAGGGACAAAACTATGAATTTGAAATCAATGTCAGCTTTTTTTCTTGTTTTTATACTGTTGGGATTTTTTGCCACAACAACAATTGCCGGCGATGGCAAACTTTTACGCGGCGAGAAATGGCAGCGGTTTTCTCTCGAAGGGAAAAAAGTTGATTTTTATATCGCTCCAAATGGAAACGATTCCTGGTCTGGGAGATCGGCGGCCCCACATGCTGACCGGTCTGATGGTCCATTTGCAACAATTGAACAGGCTCAGCAAGCTGTTCAGGAACTAAAGAGCAACATTTACTTCCCTAAAGATAAACCTGTAGAAACGCGGTGGATTGGTTCACCTCATAAATATGGTTCAGGCAGAGATATATTGGTATTAATTCGCGGCGGGTACTATTCGCTGGAAAAACCGATTCATTTTACCGCATCTGATGGTGGAGAAAGAGTCGAGACCAATTTGCCCAGCGGAGCATTCGAATATCACAAATTGAAAGATTATTATGTAACCTATGCGGCATATCCAGGTGAAATGCCGATAATTTCCGGTGGTAAAAAAATCGAGCATTGGATTCAAAACAACAAAGTCTGGACCGCACAAATTACAGAGACTAAAGTCCAAAAACTCGTTGCGAACGGTAAAACTTTGACTCTTGCACGCTCGCCGAATGTTGGATATTTTGTCCCACCCAAATTTTCTCAAAATGCGCAGGAATTATTTTTCAGGAAAAATGAGCTTCATCAGTGGCCTGAAATGGAAAATAATCGCGTAATTATGCTGTTGCGATGGCATACCGGTATTAATTCTTTTTCAAGGATTGATGAAAGAAAACAGACAGCCTATTTCAATAAGCCACAGCCCGGTGTTGTTATCGTGCCGCCAAGATATTATGTTGAGAATGTAAAAGCGCTGCTGGATGCACCGGGAGAATGGTTTTTTGATAAGGAATCAAGACAGTTGAGCTTGATTGTTCCGGATACTATTTCAAATCCAAATTATGCTGATGTTATTGCTCCAACTTTAGATCGACTGGTTTTTATTGAAGGGACAACAGAAAAGCCGGTACGAAATCTTAGATTATATGGACTACAGTTCGAAGGTACAATTCCGGGGGCAAGGGCTGTCCATTGTGAATATGCTCATAATTGCGAATTGGTAGATGGTCAAGTCAGGAGCATGGGTGGTACGGGAGTATTTTTGGCAAAAGGATGTTATCAAAATCGGATTCTTAATAATAAATTCGACGGCATAGAACAAAGTGCAATTGTTATCTCCGGAGATGCTCATCCAGCTAACTGGATGGATATTATCCGACAAAACATTGTTTCTTACAATTCTATCGATAATTGCGGCGGAACTAATATTATCGCAAACAATACCCTTGGTACAATAATCGCTCATAATCTGATTACCAATACTCGAGGCAGATACGCCATATCAGTCGGAGGTTGGAGAAATTATGAGGAGGCGATAGATGGCGGATATCGGGTTGAGTATAATCATTTACATCATGTGCAAAAAGATGCGGATGATTCCGGTGTGATTAAAACCGCCGGTCTAACAGACGATTCTGTAATTCGTCGTAACTTGATCCATGATGTGAAAGCCGGTTATTTTAATGATAATGTAGGATTCTGGTTCGATAATATGTCTTCCGGGTGGATAGCTGAAGAAAATATCTACTACAACCTGGAACAGGGCGAGATGAAACTCTGCGCCGCCAACCTTGTGGACAATATCTATCGAAATAATTATGTGATTGATCCTCCTGAGAATAAACCTGAAGATTTTGTCCTTGGTGAGCCTGAGTTTGACTATACAAACATGCAGATTGAATTGTCTAATAAGGCATTTGCAAACGAGATCAAAGCTGGAGAAGTCTTCGAAGTTAAGGCGGATGTGAAGAATGCCGGTTCGACAGGAATATTACCGGTACACTTATATCTTGATCGCCGAATTGCCCAAACAAAACTGTTTCCGGTAGTGCATAACAATATCCGGCAAATAGAATTTGAGCTATGTTTATATGAGCCGGGTGAGTATCAAATTGCTGTAGGAACTGTACCATTTCAAACTATTTCTGTTGTTGGTGAAAAAAGCACTCTGATATTTGGCGGATTACATATCTCTGATTTGATAGCTCCCGAGGGAAAAGCTGTTTTTGTGACTGCTGCTGTTAATAATCTCGAAAATTCGGATCAGGATGTTACCGCCGAATTGTATTTAAACGACATAGTTCATGCTTCAAAGTCTATTCATATCTCTAAGATGAAATCCGAAAAAGTTCAGTTTGCGATTCAGCCAAATGCGGGAGAATATAGGGTAAAAGTTGGAAACAGCACTTCAAAGAAAATAAAAATCTATTCTCATCGTCCAGTAGATTTACTTCGGGCTAAAATGAAAAATTATACCTCTGTCACGGCTTCTCCGAGCAAAGTTGAAATAAATAGGGGAAGAAACCGCTTTAAAATCAGGGCGGCGGGATCTGATTTTTATCATGCGGAAGATTCGTATGCCGCCATCTATTTGGCGGAAAAAATAAAAGGGAATTTTGTGGCAACGGTAAAGGTAAAAGGATTTGGTAACAGAACTCACGAATGGTTCAGGTCGGGACTGTTTGTCCGAAACGATATGACAAAAAGTTTTGATACGGCGCCTGGCAGTAAAGGTTCGGTTTTGATGTTCACTACACCCGGCCGTGCCGGTATTCAATGGGATGAGTTTGCTAATGGTTGTATGCATAAAGCAGATAGCCAAAATTTACCGGAAGATATTTCTTTTCCGTTATGGTTAAAACTGGAAAGACATGGAAACAGCTTTTCAGGAGCAATTAGTTATGATGGAGAAACCTGGATTAATTCCAAATATACAAAAGAAGTACCCGGTTTAAATATTTCGATCCATCTTGGTTTAGCAGCCGGCTCCTGTGATCAAATTCCTTATACGGTAGAATTTGAGGATTTCCAAATAGAAGTTGAAAAGAAATAATGTTGGGTGTTTTCTTTAATCGAATATTCAGGAAGTGTAATTATGAAAAAAGCATTAGCAGTAGTTTTATTTGTCGCTATAGCTGTTGTTTTTATTGCAATCGGTTGTAAACGGAAAGAAGAAAGCAAGAGCAAGTACCGTATAGCAGTGATTCCCAAAGGGATGACACACGTTTTTTGGAAGTCAATCCACGCCGGGGCGGTCAAGGCCGAACAGGAATTAAAAGAGTCCGGCCTGGAAGTGGAGGTTATATGGAAAGGGCCGCTTAAGGAAGATGACAGGGAGTCGCAAATCAGAGTGGTGGAAGATTTCATAACACGCGGCGTCTCAGGAATCGTGCTGGCACCACTGGACGATGCGGCTCTGCGAATGCCGGTAAAAAACGCTGTGGACTACGGTATTCCAGTAGTGATAATTGATAGCGGACTTAAAAGCCAGGATTACACCAGTTTCGTGGCGACGGACAACTATATTGGCGGCCGAAAGGGCGGCCAGCGACTGGCTGAAATTTTAGATGGAAAAGGCAAGGTGATTATGCTGCGTTGCCATGAAGGCGCAGCCAGCTCGACGAAACGGGAGCAGGGATTTCTGGACGTGTTGAAAGAGGAATATCCGGAAATCGAAGTGGTCAGCTCGAACCAGTATGGCGGAGCAACCACAGAAAGCGCATATATAGCAAGCGAAAATCTGCTGGCACCGCTGCGTAAGCCTGATGGAGGACTTTCCATTGACGGAATCTTCTGCCCGAACGAATCAACGACGTTTGGAATGCTGCGGGCGCTGGAGGACAGCGGCCTGGCGGGCAAAGTTGACTATGTGGGTTTTGACAGCTCCAACCGGCTCGTGCAGGCGATGCGAAAAGGATATATCAAGGGGCTGGTGCTGCAGGATCCAATCAATATGGGTTACCTTGGAGTTAAAACAATTCTGGCACACCTTCAGGGACAGAAGGTGGACAAACAAATCGACACCGGCTCGATGGTGGCGACTCCGGAAAATATGGATGAACCTAAGATTAAGAATCTACTGGAGCCGGATTTCAAGAAATGGCTGAACGAATAGCTTCAATGCACATTTCATAAATTCTATAAGTGCCATGGGCTTCGCATGGGCCGAGACAATAGCCTGTTTGCCTCTTCATTTCCAATAAAGCTTTCTTCAACCGGATCCCATTTTAATTTTTGTCTGAGTTCGTAAGCTATGTTACCCAGATGACATACGGTTGCCGACCGTGCTCCGATCTCAACATCCGCCACACATCTTCTGCGATTTCGGATACAATCCAACCAATTGCCGTGGTGATTGTCACTCTTGTAGAGGCGGACATCGGCGGGGCCAATCGGCTCCTTTGCGATAGATTCCGGTTTGGTCCAGAGCCCATCCCGTCCTACATAGAGCACTCCGTCTCTGCCGGTAAATGTCAGTCCCAGCGAATTTCCTCCCACGTGATTCATAATAATTCCATTGGCGTACTTAAAGCTTACCCGTTCTCGTTCTTTCCCATCGGGCGGATATATTACAGTAGGCCCCGATTTATCCATACCCAAAGCCCATTGCGCAATGTCAAAGTGATGGGCGCCCATGTCTGCAAAACCACCCCCGCAATATTCACGATAAGGCCGCCAGTTGACGGCTGCCAGCTTTGAATGGTACGGTCGCCGGAGAGCCGGTCCCAACCACATATCCCAGTCAAAATAATCCGGCTGTGACTCTGCGGGTAGGTCACAAGGTTTAGGTGGTCCTCCTGTTGATACGTCAACAGTGAGTACTTTACCAATCCGGCCGTTGCGCACCAACTCACACGCCTGTCGAAATTGTCCAAACACATTTGATCGCTGCTGGCTGCCCGTTTGAAACACACGATTATAACGCCTCACTGTTTTTACTACCGCTCTTGCCTGGCGGACAGTCAAAGTCATTGGCTTCTCACAGTATATGTCCTTGCCGGATTTGGCCGCCTGGATTGATATAGGTGCATGCCAATGATCGGGGGTTGCAATCACCACCGCATCCATGTCCTCGCGGCTCAGCATTTCTCGAAAATCGCGATAGACTGAACAACCGTGGTAGCTGATTTTGCCGTAGCGTTCTTCATATTTCGATTCGATCCGCCGGCGGACCTCTTTAAGCTTCTGGCCGTTAACGTCACAAGCCGCCACATACCGAACATCCTTCCTGCCCAATAGGATTTTCAGATGACTACCGCCGATCCAGCCGAAACCTATCTGCCCGATTGTTATCTGATTGCTTGGCGCTGTAGCTCCGTTGGCGCCCAGGACACCGGACGGAACAATAGTTGGCAAACTTACTGTTGCTGCCGCGCTGGCAGCTCCATATCGCAAGAACGAACGGCGTGTGATTCTTTTCATATCTGCTGTCTCCTGAGGTCCGTGACGATTTACTTAGCAACGCAAAGTATAACTCTTATTGTTAATTCTAATCAAGGGGATATATTCGGATAGTTACCGGACATCTTCCAATACAAAGCTGGCTGGAGCATAGGCTCGGAGGTGCATCTCAAGGATACCGTTCTTGATTATGAACGGTTTGCCGGTTTTTTCACCCCGCAGGTTGACCGGTGTTGCCTTGGTTGCCTCGATTCCTTTGGGAAGTTTGACGGTGAGTTTGCCGGAGACTCCACCTTGTTCCCAGAGACGAAAGATCAGGCCGTCTCCGTCGGGATTTTCTCCAAAGGCAGTAACGGCCACACCCTTGCGGGAGAGGATTATGCCCGCCTGTGCGGCTGGCAAAACGCCCGGTTTGCAGGTTGATCTGGCGACGCGGAGCGGGACGCGTGTCTCCATTGAGGGTGAATATAACGCCGGTTCGGACTGGAACTTTTCAAAAGTCCAGAGGCGGACGCGGGAAGACCGTTTGCCTCCGACCCAGTTAGGGAAGTTGGTCTGCCAGTGATTGTTGTACAGATTGAGATATACGGCAGCATCGGTCGGTTCGTAACGTCGGCTGAATTTGTGGCTTCCCGGTCGGCCAAGGCTGACAAGCGGGGTATCCATCGGACAGATGCCGACACCGTATCCCTTGTCATCGTAGATGGCTATACCTGTGTTAACCCAAATTTGGTGGTAGTTGACGTTATCGACAGTAATGTCGGTGATTGGATCTAAATCAGCACCGAGTCTGCCGAGGCGAAATCTGGGCTTGTCGAACTTAAATGGCAGACATATCCAGCCGGCTTCCGGCCATCCATCAGGCTGCTTTTCATAGCCGACTTCGAGATCGGCTACCGGCATGTCAGCATAGAGTGTCATACGGATAGAAACGTTCTGCGGCATCCCCGGACCTGAAATCCTGCCGGTCATGACGGCGGAGACATCGATGTTGGATTTATGCATATACAGTTCCATGTTTTTCGGAAGCGCAGAAGCATATACGCTGTTGGCGGGTACGTCATATTTAGTAAGAGAATATCGATGAGCTTTGTATTGAGGGTACAGAGCCGCGTTGAGGTAGTTCTCAATATCTTTCCTGCCAAACCGTTCGTAGAAATACTGCCCGAAACCCCGGCGTGCGGTGGAGTCCACTAACTCGCGCCCAGTCCGCTTGTCGAGCAGACTTCTGATGCGTCCTTTTGCCGGATCAAACACTACTTTGAAATATGGACTTTCTATCACAGCGGCGGCTTTGTCTGCGACAAGCCCGTTATTTGCGGGCCTGATCTCGGCGGGGATAAAAGTGCGGTATCCCATCGGGGGAATGTCTTTAGCGATAAAGCGGACGATCTTTCCTCCCGGGCTCGTTGGGCCGCTGCCTAATCGATCGAGGATGACGCGTTGACCGTTGTCAACTGCCTCTAATGCACTAAACCCGGGCCAGTAGCATGCGTTGAGTTCAACTAATCCGTCCCGTTTCCACGGGAGGGGATTATATACCACAACACGCTTGCCGGAGACATTGACACTGTCGGCAAGGGTGGCCACTGCCTCGGCATAGGTGCCGACAATAAGTTTACGCACATTATCGATGTAGTCGAAATGCTCCTGCCATGATTCCTCTATGACTTTCGCGTTGACGGGCAAACCCCGGGCAATGGTTGCTTCCCACGCTTTGCCGTAGGGTTGCGAGATATAGTGCTGAGTCGCCAGGCCCCATGTGTGTTCGCTGAACAGCAGACTTTGTTCATAGGCCCTGGCAATCGTATCTTTGATTTCCGGCCTATATAATCCCCAGCATTTTTCGAGAGTCACCAGGGCCTCGGCTGCAGGGATGGAGGGGCGGACGGCATTTGCCAGTTTCCAACCATCCGGCATAGCCATGTTCCCGTGAGCCCATGGATCGGGAAGGTCGCTACGGACAATGGGAAGCTCGCTCAGGTCCTCTTTCAATATACGCTGGCCGAAATCATCGAGCTTTCCCATTATCACCTTTAGTCCCGGCGCGTTCTTATGATAGAATTCAATGTCTTTCTTAACAGTATCAGGGCTGGGTGGCCCGGCATTGTCACCGGTCATGCTGATGTAAATCCATGTCTTGTACGGCCAATCTTTATGCGGTAGAGGTGAGGTGCCATAACCGTTGTTGTATAGGGTTAGCAGACGCGATCCATCGGGACCTTCCCACCAGAACATCGGCGGAAGGCCCAGAGTCCTATTGACCAGTGGGCCGCCGAGGTGAAAGAAGTTTATTCCGGCGTGCTTTAGCAGAGTAGGGAGGATCCATGATTGCCCGGGAACATCGCTCGTTTTGGCATCGCGTGGAAGCGGTAATCCGTAAGTGCGGGCGATGGACGATGAGTGGCCAAGGCCCCGGACGAGATCCTCCATTTCTGCTGTTTCAGTGTGGGTCGTGAATGGGTACGCATGGACAACCAGGTTCCCGCTACGGATGGCATTCTCGATCTTCTGTCTGCGATCCGGAGCCTGTCCCTCCCAGAGAATCTGTTTCATCGGCCAGCCGGAAACGGTCCACACGAACTGTTGTTCTTTGGCCTGATGCCTGTTCTGTTCAATTGCGTCCAGCACACGATCCACCATTTCGGTGCGGTATTCATGAATAACATCACGGGCCAGAGCCGAATAGCCGATGTCAAAGTGGGTCTTGTAAACAACTATCACTTCCTCGATATGTGGATACGGCTTTGCTGCCTGCGTAGTCTTTCCTTCCTCGGGACCATGTTCAGTCGTAGAGCCTGGACCTGAGGCGAACGCAGAGCTTGCAAGAGTCAACAGTGTACAAATACTGATTTTCCAGTATAAGTTAGTCATATTAATACTCCTAAAGTATAGTCGGCCAGCTCAAGCATTTTACCTATAATAACATAGTGAAACGTTCTGTTCCAATGACACCTTTCTAAATTCGCACCAGTCCTGCAGTAAATGTTCCTGCTCAACGTCGATTTACCTGTTGGTGAGCGGATATTGGCTTTGATTGGGTTTGTTTTTTCATAACTCCAATCCGCATTATTCTTTATAAGCCTTTGTAAATACAGACTATGTATCATTTTTGCCATCCGGGAAATTGGGTTTGTTTTGCATAAATAGAGCCTATCTCAATAAACCTCTCTATTGCCCCCGGCAGGAAAGCGAGTGAGCTTACATCGGGGGTAAATTCAGTGAGGGGAAAAAAGTAAAGTCCCTCTATAATTAGAGCGATGTGCACAAATGAGTCGAAAATTCAGTCGGATTTCGCGACTCGTTGTTCGTAACTCTTTTCAATGGAAGGAGATAAGAAATTATGAAAAATTTGATTTTTGTTTTTTACCCTGTGGCTGGAGCATCGATGAGTTTGAAGTAATCGAAACGCATAAGTTTATAAGAAGTTAGACCGGCTCAGGATTTTCTGTAGGAAGGTTGTGAGAAGAGTTTACTATTTCACCGGCCCGAGTGCGAATACTTTTGTCAGAGTTCGCAAGTACATAATTCCATCTGCTACTGCCGGCGTAGCCTGCGTTTTCTCTCCCAAGGGATTTACAGACAATAACTCATATGTTTCAGCCGCTTTGATGATAACTACCTGGCCTTCAGTATTCATGCAGTAAAGCTTATCCTCGACGCAGATGGGTGAGCCAAAGAATTTTCCCCCTGGTTTCTGAGCCCATTTCTGAGTACCTGTCTGCACGTCTCGACAGACAACCAGCCCCTGATCATGGAATGTAAAAAGTAGATCCTTCACTATAATCATGGAAGGAACAAACGGTACGGTTCGGTCTTTGATTTTATAAGCAATGGCCGCCGGTTTATCTTTTGATGCCGGCGTGACAGCCATCAATGTCTTTCCACTGCCCCCTGATCCACAAGATGCGAGAACCAGGTTCTCGGTCACTACCGGTGAATTGAGTGCTCGAGCATCAAAACCAGATTTTTCCCATATAATCAATCCCTTCTTTGGATTGACTGATGAAATACCGTGAGCCAGGCTGGAAAAAACAAGGCAATCATTCCCCGAATCATCTGTATATACACAGGGCACTGCATGTGAAATAAGGCCTCCATTGTTTCTCGGTATTTCCCAGCGTATTTGCCCATTGCTGCGGTCAATCGCCAACCAACGGCTTTTCAGCCCCTTGTCGTTCGTACGCTGTTCCTGCGTAAAAATCACTAAGTCTTCATACAACACAGGCGACACACAAGGCCCATGTTTACTATAGATTGGACCGAATGTTTTCAGCCATTTTTCATTTCCATCGTGTTCGAAGGCAATGACAGTCAACTCGTTTGATGTCGGCCATATGACAAAAATACTATCTTCATCCACTGCAGGAGTTGAAGCGGCATAACTATTAAGTCTGTTCATGGGTGATTTAATTAGCTGATAGGTTTTTTCCCAGAGTGTTTTTCCATCAGCTGTACTTAGGGCAAGAATGGAAACCCTGGCCTGTTTCTGGTCACAGCAGGTGATGAAGAGCTTGTCGTCCCAGATAACCGGTGAAGAGTGGCCTGTGCCGGGCAAATGTGCCGTCCAGAGATAATCCTTCTCGGACCATTTGATGGGAATATTCTTTGCATCACTATGGCCCTGGCCATTAGGGCCACGGAATCGGGTCCAATTTTGGGCAAAAGCATGGTGGTATATGCAAAGTGAAAAGGCAAAAACTAAAGCGATCTTTTTTATCATGTCACTCCAATCTTATAATTGTATGATTCCTTTTTACAAGGATTATAACATAAACTCTATTATAATCAATGTGAAAAGGAGCTATGAACAAACCCGACAGGGTATGTTGTAACATGATTTATAAGTTCCCCAGTTGGAATTGGACACAGCGGCGGGCACTATCTCTCAAGGTGAGTTCGTCGTTTAAACGGCCTGTGAGCGGGTATGTTTCGGTTGTAGTTGTATTCATTTCGATCCGAACAATAGCTGCTTGAGCGAGATCATGAGTCTGACGGCTTTGGCTTGCGGTGAGTTTATGCAGTAAGGTAAATGAGTTGGTTCCTCTTAACACGAGTCCAGCAGCAGCAATACCTCGTATTTCGGTATCTTCGCTATCATCGCCGAGTAACTTTGACAGTATCTCGATTGCTTCTATTTGACCGTTCCGGGCAAGCAGTTCAACAATCCAACGACGTTTCTGACCTCGATTTGTGTTGAGCAAACTTTGTAAATAATGACTGTCATTGTGTTTTCTTCTGATGTTGATGTCTTTAAGAGCATCCCTTGCAATAACCACGTCCATTGAACGAGGTGAGTTGTGCACAATGCTTTTCAGAAACACTTCGGCATGTGGACTGCCAATTTGACCAAGAGCTTTCAGGGCTGAAAAGTTAACGCGATTGGCTCGGAAGCCTTCGATCAAAGGTTCAATTGCCCGCGTGTCGCCGATACGTCCCAATGCTGCTGCAGCACAGACACGAAGGTCTTCATTTGATGGATGATCCATAGCTTTGATCAGGGCATGTACAGCCCGGCTATCCGAGAGGATACCGAGACTCTGTGCCATTATACATGTTCGTCCAGTACCGCGATCGTCAGCCATTGCCCGAATCAAAAACGGAACAGCTTGCAGGCAGCCGGTCCGAGAAAGGATTCTGGCCGCGGTCCAGCGATCAGCAGGAGATGGGGAATCTAATTGATGGATTAATGTAAGCTGGTTATCGGTTTCAGCCATTTGGTCCGGTTGCCATAGACACAAGCAACGTGCCATGACCGATGATGGGCTTTGGTAGTTCCTTCGCCATCGTAAGAAGGTATCTATAGCTCCCATTGAAAGAGCCAGAAATAATACAAAGAGCACATTGATTTTTTGGTGCTTAGTTAAACTCATCGACCTTTTTCCTCTTCAGCAAACCGACTTCTGCGGCACCGATTTTTTAGCTCGAATGGAAGCTCAATTAATTCCGATTTTAAGCTTCGGCGCTATAGTTTTTCTACGCCAAGGAACCACAATAAGTTCTAACAATTCTTAAATGGCCCATGCGAGCAGTAAATTGCAGTTTGAGGGTATCTGAGGTAGTGTTGGGATGTTTTAATTACCGAGCTTTCTTAATTCTTTGATTTTTGCTTCAGCTTCTTTATCGGTCAAATCATCAGCTATGGCAGTATATTAATTGTCCGGAATCCTGGCCATATACTTTAACCACTGTGTTTTCTCGGACGGGATGATCCATATTCTACATCACCAAAATCAAAAATCAGAGGTGAGACGTCAATCCAACTTGTTGCCTTTCTGTAAAATCACCATGAGACAAATCCAAAGTGAATCAGAGTCTGGAAACCAGCTCTATTCAGCTTTTCGCTTAGCTTTTTCCATGAGGACTTCATAAGCATATCCGGCCCCAAAATCTTTATTCAAGACAATCAGTCCTTCAAATGTGACAATGTCACCAACGCTGACTTCATCTTGGGTTGTGATCGTTAAATCGAACTTCCCTGAGCCGCTTGTCCCGTCTTGAAGGTGAATCCAATTGCTTCCCATGATTGCTCGATTGACTTTTGTGACTTTCCCCTTTATCAGAACAGTTTTATTGGCATAAGAATCTCTGTTGGAAAACAGCTCTCCAATTGATATCCCACCCTCAACCGGTTCAATCGAAATCTCCTTTTCGTCTATGGCAGGTTTCGTTCGATGAGGATTTTCTCCAGACTGTTTAACGGCAGAGGGCGACGGTTTATCGCCAGAAATATTACTAACAAAATAGATCGTCTCAAATGTTCTCTGCAAATCCTTGCTTTCAAAGTTTGTCATCGTAAGGCCACCTGTAAAAGAAAACGTGTCTCCTACTTCCATTTCTCTTTTAGTAATGGCAATCCAGAAAACTCTGTCATTTTCTTTCACGTTTAAATACGTGTAGCCTGTGGCCTGAATGACCTCCTGAACCACGACCGTGTGCACATTGGAACCCATACTGGTCTGCTGTGGCGGCTGGACCTGCTGTGGTGGCTGGACAGACTGTTCTTGAGGTTCTTCCTCTTTTACTCGACAAGAGAACAACAAGAGAGCTGTCAAAATCGATATTGCTGTTAACGTAAGCTTCATATTGTATCCTTCGGAATATTTCTAATCATCTTCTTTAAGCACCATACTAATGTAATCTGACATTTCCCAGATAAACGGTTAGAGACCATAAGTTTCTCCGTACGATAAGTACAATTTTAGGAAATTGAACTTGAACTGTCAAGATTCTTCTTTTCCAAATTGAAGATGTTGGAAAAGGGAATTCTTAAAGTATGAAGGGGCAATAGAAGGACAGTTATACAAGGCATTGATAAAGAAAAATTAGCGGTCGTAGAAGTTCAATTACTATCATTTTCAACCACTGTGGAATCGACCCGTTTTCTTTTTGTAGATGGCGATTCGCCATTTCGCTTTTGGTCGCCAAGTGTCCTCTTCCTGCCAAGGGAGTAAAAGAAATAGCAGATGAACCAAATGAAAAAAGCAAATGGTAAAATCCTTAGTAATATACGCATTCCTGTTTCTCCCAAACTTTCAGCGTTTTTTTCTTAATATTACTGCAACACGCTGTTATCTTATTGGCTGGCCGATGTAACCCATCATTGAGTTTGTGGTGCCAACAACCTTTAATTAGTAAATAAATCGAAAATATTTCCCAGCATACTGGATGGAGCCTTATATATTTCAGTGTAATGACAGTTTGTACATGTAACAGTTGTAAAGCGTTTTGATTGTATGTCGAATATTTTGCTCAGAAAACCACCTGTAGCACGAAATTCACCAACATTGCACTCAGTGTTCCTGCATTTGGGGCAAGTGTAATTCAATTCCTGCATTTTAATCTCCTATGATTTATTTTAATGGCTAAGCACTCACTACATTACTATACGCTCTGTGTGTGGATTTATTCAAAGGAATTAGCATTTCAGAAGATATAATTGCTACAACAGCCTGCTGGGCGCCTTGAAGATGAGGGGGCGTTTTGTGAGATTCTACAAATAGACTTAACTGCCTTTTCGTTGCACTTCTCCGCAGTTATATCAACGAGGTATGCTAATAAGTAATCAAAAGATTCCCCTTGACGCAAAGATGGGTAGTTTGGTATAAATAGGGAAGCTTGTGTCCGCGCAGTCGAGCACCTGTTGTTCTGAAATCATCGAGCGGGCGATATTTCAGTAGTTTTTTGATAGAGGAGAAGTAATTATACAAGGCTGGGAGCTTTCAGAGCTTCGTGCTTCGCAGATGGTTATTTATGCATTTCAAATAATAACCAAGTACCGGTTTTCCCGTGGAAGGAAGTAGTGGATTTTTCTAACAATTGCTTTAGTGAGGAGTGAGTTATGAAAAAGATATATTCGAGTGCACTGGTCATGTTTTTGCTTGTTTCGGTTTTCACCCAGGGAAGGATTGCCAGGGGCCAAATATTTGAAGATGATCAAC
>VRUK01000082.1 GCA_019456195.1 Planctomycetota bacterium
TCTACGTAGCAATAGACCGTCTGGCCTTTCCATCCGGCGAAGATAAACTGCTCGCAGGCGCCCATGCGGGCGGCGGCTATTTTTTCGTCGTTGATGTTGGTGATTTTGCGGATATTACGGCCGTCAGGTTCGACCGAATACAATTCAACAGGACTTCGCAGGTTACTCATGCCGTAGATAATTCTACCGGCAGCTATGGCGGGTGAACCGATGCGGCCTTCCTTGACAATAGTTCTAACGGCGCCGGTTTTTACATTGACGGCGAACAGAGAGTTTTGGCCAACGTTGGTTGCGATTGCGTAGATTGTTTTGCCGTCGGCGGAGAAACAGAACGACGAGGGGCTGCGGTCCCAGTTTTCGGTGAGGACACGTTTTCGGCCATCGAGCAAGGAATAAAGGACAATTCGAAAACGGTCAGACTCATAGCCCGGCTTGGTCATGGCAAGGTAGGCAAGGTTTCTGCCGTCGGGCGAGAAAACCGGATTTGTGTCCCATGCTTTGTTGTCTTCAGTTATACATTCCAGTGGTTTGGAACCATCGATGGGTATCGAGTAAAGATTGAAGTCGGTTGACCAGGGTTCGGCGCTTCCGGCATCGCGAGCGGAAAAGACAAGTCCCCCGCCGTCGGGAGTGAAAGTGATTTCTTCCGGGCCGCCGAATGGTTTTGAAGGAGTATCGGCATCCATACCCCACATCAGGTCAACGGGATCGCCGCCGGTAATGGGCATTACAAACAGGTGTGAGCGGCGGCCGTCTTTCCATGTGTCCCAGTGGCGAACAAAAATCTGCTCATAAATTAGACCGGTCGTTTTTCTGCTGCTGATTTCATCGAGCCTGTCTTTTGTATCGGCTATCGTTTTGCAGTCCGGGAAGACTTCCAGAGTAAAGGCGAGGTGCTTTCCATCGGGCGAGACGAGCAGATTTCCGACGTCAAGGGGCAGGTCCGTTACCTGTTGGGCTTCTCCGCCGTCAACGCGAATACGCCAAACCTGTGCGGAGTCCGAGCGAGTGGAAATAAACCAGACGGATTTGCCGTCGGGCGCCCAGCGTGGATTAAAGTCGCCATCGGGATGAGACGTTAAACGTCGAAGGTTAGTACCGCTTGAGCCAATCAGCCAGAGGTCGGTTCGCCCCTTGTCGGCTTCGAGGTCGGTCTTTCTTAATGTGAAGACAATCAATTTGCCGTCCGGTGAAACCTGCGGGTCGGAGAGGCGGTCCATCGCGAGCATATCGTGAATGGAAAACGGATGAGTATCGGAAGATGAGGCATGGCTGTCACTGAGCGGAATCCCGACAAAAGAGCAGGTATTTACAAATACAAGAAAAAACAAGAACGAAGATTTCAGACGCATAATTTTCCCTTTCTTATTTTACCATTACACATTTGTTTCTTTTGTAAGTGTAATTGGAATATCGAGCCAGAAGGTCGAACCTTTTTCAAGCTCGCTCTGAAGACCAACGCTGCCTGCGAGCATAGCGGCCAATTCGGTACTGATAGTAAGACCCAGACCGGTACCGGTTGATTCGCGTGTTATAGAGCCGTCAACCTGTCTAAATTTCTCAAAAATCTTTTCTCTGTCAGATTCAGCGATTCCGCAGCCGGTATCGCTGACGGCAATGCGAACCGTTTTTTCAACGGCCATTTTTTCGGATTCCCATTTTGCGACGTAGGGCGGAGCGCTTAACGGGGCTCCGGCGCGGATTTCAATTCTGCCCCGCTGTGCTGTAAACTTCACGGCGTTACTTAAGAAGTTATAGAGTATTTGGCGGACTTTTCCGGTGTCCGTCAAAATAAGCGGAATATCGGAATCAACTTTCAGCTTGATTTTTATTTTCTTTTTCTCAGTCATCAGCGAGAAAGACGAAATCAGCTCCAGGGTTAACTGCTGGACGGAGGTTTTTTCTATGTGCAGCTCCATTTTTCCGGCCTGTGTTTTCGCCAGGTCGAGGAGGTCGTTAATCATATTCAGTAGGCTGTTGCCGCTGGAGATAATATTTTCCGCATACTTTTGCGCCTTATCTTTTTTTAATCCGCCTGCCGTTGACGGTTTTTCCCTAAGAACCTGAGCAAAGCCAAGTATAGCATTCAACGGCGTTCTGAACTCATGTGATATATTTGCCAGGAATTCACCCTTTACCTTGTTGGCTTTGAACAGCTCAATATTTCTTTCCGAAAGCTCAGCAATTTTCGCATCGAGCTGTTTGTTTGCCTGTCGGAGTTTTTCCTGAGCGGCCTGCAGGCCGTCGAGCATGTTGTTGAAGGCATTTGCCAGCTTCTCGTATTCGTCGCCGGTCTTAATAGAACTTCTGATATCGAGATTTCCCTCGGTGACATTGTTCGCGATTGCTCTTAGCTGGCGGATTGGTCTAAGGATGACACGCTGCGTTATCCAGTAGAAAACAACAATTGCACCGATGCCGCCGATGAGGCCTGCAACAATGACCCATATTTTGTTCATAAGGATTGTCTTGCTGATTTCACTACCGATACCTCTTAGAGAAATAATTACCGTCCCTATATGTTCATTCAACACAAATGCGCTGGCGGAGCCCTGGGGATTGTGGCAGGTTATGCAATTGTCGGTCGCTCTGAAAATCCGCACATAATTGGCTCGAAGCATACCGGTCTCTCTGTTTAAGAGGATTTTATCGTTCTGTGTTGGATTTTTTTTCAGAGCTTCAATCGTCTGGCTGATTTTCTCGGTCAACTCGATAGAAGCAGTTTTATTTTCATCGCTATCGGGCTGCGCAGGTGCGGGAGTGAAACGAATCCAGCGTATGTCGGGGTCGTTCACATCGGCGAGAAGCCCGAGGCTGTTGAGGGGGAGCGTGGTTTGACCGGTGTTTTTGAGCTGGAAGTGCCGGTCGAGGAGTGTCTGCGATCTTGCCCTGCCCGTATCGAGCAGGTCTTTTTTAATGAGCTGGCCCATCCAGATATAGGGAAGAAGAAGAGCAATTGTGAGAATAAATATCACAGCGGCGCCGAAGGTGATTCTGCACTTTTTCGCCAGTGAGACCGGTGATAGTCGCAAAAGCTTCAAAAGCTTCTGCCAGATGTGTTTTATATAAATCCGGACAATTAAAATTCGCTTCCGGAAAGCATTTGTTGTTTTCATCTGTTAAACCAACTACTGTCCCGCTATAAGTTGAATAATATATTCCTTAACGAAACTTATATTCTGAAGATACATTCCTCTCCAATTGTATTTTTTCAACAAAACCATTGCAATGGTCAAGATATTTTTTCACTTTTTAGTGACTCGAATCTCAGATTCCAACGCAGCCAACAGAGCTACTGGTCGGGTTTTTGCCCGGTTATGTGCGAATGCCTTTGCGTGCGCAGGTTCAGCTCGTCAAGCTGTTTTTGGTCCACTTCGCTGGGGGCATCGGTTAAAAGGCACTGGCCCCGCTGGGTCTTCGGAAAGGCAATGACGTCTCTGATATTTTCCGTACCGGTAAGGAGCATAACGAGCCTGTCGAGTCCGAAGGCTATGCCGCCGTGCGGAGGTGCGCCGTAATCCAGGGCCTTCAAAAAGAACCCGAACTGCTGCTGCGACTGCTGCCTCGATATATTGAGCAGATCGAAAACCTTCTGCTGAATCTTCGGGTTGTGGATACGAACACTTCCGCCGCCAATTTCGGAGCCGTTGACAACGATGTCATAAGCCTGCGAACAGATGTTGGCGGGGTCGGTCTCAAGCTTGTGCAGGTCTTCTTCGATGGGAGAAGTGAACGGATGGTGCAGTGAGTCGTAGCGTTTCTGTTCTTCGTTCCACTCGAACAGCGGAAAGTCCACTACCCATACAAACTCGAAGCTCGCCGGGTCGTAAAGTTCCAGGTCGCGGGCAAGCTTGCATCGCAGAGGGCCGAGGGCCTTGTTTGCGGCGGCTTCGGTGTCGGCGACAAACAAAAGTAAATCGCCTTCTTTCGCGCCGAACAGCTCCATTATCTGCTGCTGAGCTTCGGGGCTGAAGAACTTCGCACAGCCGCCAATCAGCAAAAGCTTGCCGTCTTCTGTTTTTACTTTCGACCAGGCCAGTCCTTTTGCGCCGTAGTCGGCGGCGAAGGCGGTGAGGGTTTTTTCGATATCGCTTCTGGAATATTTTTCTCCGCCGGGGGCGCAAAGGCCTTTTACAATGCCGCCTTTTTCAACTACCGAGGTGAATATCTTGAAGGAGCTTTGTTTTGCGAAGTCGGAAATGTCTTTAAGCTTCATATCGAAACGCAGGTCGGGCCTGTCTGAGCCGTAGTCGGCCATCGCTTCTTTATAAGTCATTCGGCGAATCGGCAGAGGTACATCGACATCCAATATCTGCTTCCATATATGGGCGACGAGGTTCGAGTTGATATCGATTACATCGTCGCTATCGACGAAGCTCATCTCGACATCGATTTGTGTGAATTCGGCCTGCCTGTCGGCGCGGGGGTCTTCATCGCGGAAGCAGCGGACTATCTGGAAATATTTGTCAATGCTGCTGACCATCAGAATCTGCTTAAAGAGCTGGGGTGACTGGGGCAGTGCGTAGAAGCAATTCGGATTAAGCCTGCTGGGCACGAGGAAATCTCTTGCGCCTTCGGGGGTGCTCTTTGCGAGCATAGGTGTTTCAATTTCCCAGAAACCCATCTTGTCGTAATATTTGCGCACGGCCATTGTAACGCGATGGCGGGTCTGCAGTTTCTGCCGCATTTGCGGGCGGCGCAGGTCGATGTATCTACTGACCAGGCGAACCTCCTCGTTTGTCTTTTCGGCGCTGTCTATTTCGAACGGCGGGGTCTTCGAGATATTGAGGATGTCAAGCTGCTGGACAGCGACTTCAATCTGGCCTGTCGATAGTTTTGGATTTGCCATACCCTCGCTTCTGGGCTGGACGAGGCCTTCAATCGCTATGACCCATTCACAGCGTGCCGTTCTTGCCAACTCGTGGGCCTTGGGCTGAGTGTCGGGATTGAAAACCAACTGGGTCAGGCCTTCCCTGTCCCGCAGGTCGATGAATACAAGATTTCCGTGGTCGCGGTAGGAATGTACCCAGCCGGCTAAAACAATCTTCTTTCCGGCGTCTTCAATGCGAAGCTGGCCGCAATTGTGTGTTCTTTTGAGCATTGCAAATTCTTTCTTTAATAAAACGTCCGTCCGAATCTCTGCGCGCACAGAGAAACCAGCACAACAGGATAGCTAAATTATAAGATTTAGTCAATGATGGCTTTTGAGATTTGATAGCAAGGTTTGCTAACGGCAGCCTATTTTGGCGTATATTCGAGTAGGAATTTCTGTAGAGCGGGGAGGTCGTCGGTATTTAGGAGGTCAACGCCGCTTTCCAGAAGTATGCGCCAGAGGTTTTGGCGCTGCGGTGAGGGTCTGTCGGGAGTGGCCCAGAACCTTACGATTCTGCCTTTTTTGTGTGCGGTTTGGATGATTGTTTTTAATTTTTGGCGCTCTTTTTCGGGCATAGGGCCGGAGCCTTTGTATGAGAAATGGCTCGGCCAGCGATCGCTGATAATGGGGATTAGCGTTGAAGGTGCGTCGGACTGCAAATCTGCAAGCCTGCCGTCATAGCCGGCATATCGGAGAGATTCAAATTTCATCAATGCGCGGGGGCGATTGCCTGATACATATACAACCACAGCTTTATCGGTTCGGCCGGTCGATGAGAAGGAGGTAATAATGTTCCTGTACTCGGCGAGCATTTTGCCGAGCACTTTGTAGGTAGCGACGGACTGGGTTTTTATGTCGATGAACAGGGTGAACTGCGGGCCGTTGGGATAGACCCGGCCGGAGTTTTGGGCTATGCGTTTTTTCAGCGGTTCAAGATAGAGTGAGCGGAGTGTTCTGTCGGGTTTTATTTCATCGGAATCGTGAGCGACGAATAAATCGCCATCGACGAGATGTATGTCGGCCTCGACGCTGGCAAAGCCGTGGTCCAGGGCATCAAACAGGGGGCGGTCATGTGCATAGTCGTTGTGGGCATGAGCATTGAGCAGAGGCTTAGGACCTGCGACAATAGGAGATATACTGCAAGAGTAAGCGAGAAAGATTGATAACAGCACAATAGTTGCGATGATAAATTTATCTCTCATTGAAACAGCTCCTTATGTTTTGTGGTTATTATCAAATAATGAGCTAATTATTTCCATGTTCCATTAACATGTTGCGAAGATAGACGTGCTCGTTTCCGTTCCAGGGTTTTGAGCAGATGTCAATATCGCCATCGCCGTCAACATCGGCGGCCTTTGCTTCGTGGCATCGTTTGCCGCTGAGGATTTCGTGCTGTTTGAAGTTCCCTCCCCTGCCGTCCAGATTTTCCCAGATGAACCATTTATGGGGAGGCTTTTCGGTTAGCGGCCCGCCGCCTGCGAAGACGTCGAGGTCGCCGTCGTTGTCGAAATCGGCCAGAGCGAGTGAGTGGTAGTCCTGGCCGGCTTTGTCAGCGATTATGTGTTTAATCCAAATTCGGCCTTTGCCATCGCGGTTTTCGTGCCAGGCCACCCGGCCGCTTATACAATCTCCTTCTGCCTGGACAATGTCATTATCGCCATCCTTATCGATATCCGATATCCAGGTTTTTGTCATAAGAGGATATTTGGCTTTGGGTTGTCCGAAATCTATGTTTTCATGAGCGGTCCATTTTGTGCCTTTTCCATCGGCGTTCTCGAACCAGATGTTTGTGCGAACAACGTCGTTATCGCCGTCGCCGTCGATATCGGCCACACCGGCGGGGTCAATCGCGCCGTGAACGGGCTTGCCGATTTTGTGCTCTTTCCACTTTTGTGTCGGGTCGGCGGGGATTTTATACCAGTAGAGTGCGCTTCTGTCGCTCATTGCGACGACGTCGAGTTTGCCATCGCCATCGATGTCCGCGGCCACGTTGTCGTGACAGCCTGCGGTAACGGCGTTAGGGTACATTATAAATTCTTCCTCTCGGGGTTTTCCGGTATTACGGAACCATGCCTGACCTGAGACCTGGTCAACCCAGCCGTCGCCATCTATATCGAAGGCGGTTCCGCCGACGTCGGTCGGGGCCTTGGGGGCGAGGGAATGTCTGAGCCAGTTGTCGGGGGCTTTGTATTCGAACCACCAAATCTGTCCGCCCATGCAACCGGTAATCCAGTCCAGATCGCCATCTTTATCGACGTCCACGAGAGAGGTCTGGCCCATTTTGCTGCCGATTTTAGCGATTTGGTGATATTCGAACTTCGGGATATCGGCAAAGGCCAATGGGCCAAACAGGCCAATCAGCACAATAATAAAGGACAAACGATGAATACCTCTATATTTATGAGAAAACATAGTAAACTCCTTCTTTTAATAGAGTATATGAATTCTGACAATAATGGATTTTATGTGTTTTAATTATGGCCGGTTTCAGGGGAAATTTGAAACAAAATCTCGGCGAACGGTAATTTTTGTCAAAATTGAGAATAAAAAAGTTTTTCCTAAGTGAACCTTTATGAGCGGCAGGCGTATGAAATTACTCAAAGCCACGGGCTGAGGTGTTTTTTACTTTCTCTCCTTTCCTCCTTGCCTCAGCCCGCATTTTTAATTTAAAACAGATAATGCCGCCTTTGAGGGGCGGAAAGGTCATTTTTTTCATTTTATGCTGAAATATACTTTTTTTAAAAAATTTAGAAAAATTATAGTTGACAAAATAAAGGGAAAGGATTATTATGTTTTTAAGCGTATGATGAAGATGAGTTGTATGGAGTCTTTTAACAAGCGGAATAAAACTTTTTTTCAATTATAAACATTTTTTGTTGAAATAAGTATAGATTTATATAGAGCTTTTTGATATATTGTTTCGAACACATTCACAGGGCTGAGGATATCTCGCTTTTTCCTCTCCCTCCGCACCTCAGCCCTGTTTCCTCCTTAAAAAAACTCAGCCCTAGCTGAGTTTTTTTTGTCTTGGTTTTCTACAAGCAACTGTTTGCAATATCGGGCAAACGCCTGACCGCGTAAAGTTGTTTTCGATTAATTGCCACCTGAATTCAAGTGTGATTTATTTGATGGGGATTATGTTTTCAGTATAGTCTTGTTATGGTTTTATTTATGACAGTCATCTTTTAATATATGTTTGGAAGGCTAAAGAAGACCTTTGTTTTGAATTGAGTGTATCTGGCCTATACGAGTATTCTCCTCACAGAACTTTTTGGTATATATAAGTTCCAGTTCTCGTGAAAGACCGATTTGTTTCAAAATTTCCTCTAAGGAAATTCCCTGTTCAGCTCTTCCAAATCAGCCAAGCACTCTAAAAACTACATGGTCGGCAGAGCAAACACGCCAATCTTCTGAAGAATTGTATAAAAAAGCTAGTGTTTCTTTTTCTCCAGCATGGATGCTAACTTTATATTGTTGGTCGAACTTTTCATGGAAGGCTTTAACATTAGACAATTTTACATCAATAATCTTGATCAAATCTTTTTCTTCGTAAACACCAAGATCTATGCAAATATCTTCAAATTCCAAGCTTGCATATTGAGCTTCTTCTGCGACAGTACGAGAGATAGTAACATCACATTTCTTGATGAACTCTTCCCATATTCCCAACTCGAAAAGTTTGATTATAGGCCCAGCATCAAGCAATAGAAATTGAAACTTTTTCATCCGTGAAATCCTCGTCCTCCATGAGGTATTCTTGAGCTTTTTTGTAACTTATACTCATATATTTTGCAAACTGCATTATAGACAGTTTTCCTTCTCTTAACACTCGCATTGCCAAATCACAATATCTCTCAGGTAATATCTCTTGGTTTTCAGATTCTCTATTTTTATGGAATTTGATCAACTTTTTGGCGGCATCGAGACATTTTTCAGTATCTTGTTTTTGAATTCTGAACAGATTAGCCATTCGGTAAACCAAAGCGTCTAAAGATACTCCGAATTCTCTGGCAATATCATCCAAGTGGTCAAGTTCAATTTGCCCTTGCTCATTTTTTCGCAAATCAATCCTATCCCTTAAGGTATCGTCAGGCATTAAGAGTTGGCTTGCAAATGCGTTCGCAAGTTTTTCTTCATTCTCAGTAGGTTGTGTATTTTGTGAACGGCAGGTAGCAAAAATATTCCACGTCAAAAGATGAAAGAGTTCGTGAGCCAAGTCGAAATTTATGCGCCACTGTTTGGTTGTTTTATCTATATTTAAAAGGACCGCGTATCCAAATTCCGGGGAAAACGTCGAAATTGCGCTTCCGGAAAAAGCTAAATGAAATATTTTCACATAGTATCGCTCTTCCAAAACTTGTTTAATTGAAGCACTTGGTATATCGCCAAGACAAAATTGTTTATGGACCTTTCTTGCGAAAGACTCAGCTTGCTCAAATGTGAATTCTTCCGGTTTATCAACATCCGGCTCCGGGAGCTTAGCCTTCCTTACCTCCCCTGTAAGCATCTCAAGATTACGGTATTGTTCGCAAAGTTGAACAAATTTCGCCTCAGTTTTTTTCTTTTCTTCTTCGCTGTTCGGTTTACTCCGCCAAAGCATTACTTCTTCAATAAATGGTTCATCAGTCAAGAAAAACTCCACTGTTCTGCAGTAAACCTCTGCTAATTTACTGAGTTGCGAAAACTTTGGCTCTCTTTTATCATTTTCAAATTCACTGAGAGAGGATTGGCCTATTCCGCTTTCCTGTGAGGCTTTTTCCAGTGTGTAGCCAATGGCATTTCTTGCGATTTTTAATCTTTCACCGATATCCATTATAACACCTCCATTTTCTGTCTCCCAGAATATTATACCATATAACTCGGCAAAAAGTGCCGGATTTGTTCTGTAAAATAGAAATTTTTTTGATTTTCCGTGATATTTCTATGATTTTCCAGATTTTTTCTTCAATTCTGTCTATTTAATATCTTCTTGTGGTGGTTTTTGCGGAGTGGTTGTAGTTTACGAAGAAGTATCTCAGAGCATCGATTGGGTGGTCGTAGAGGCCGTCTTTCAGGGGCAGTTCGCCGGTGGCGGCGGAGTGCGGATAGTGATAACACTGCATCGCTTCAATGATGCGTGTGCATCTCGGCGAGATTAGAAGTGTGCTTTGGCCGGAGCCGGAGCGAATGGCCCGGCGGATAAGCTCTATGCCCTCAAGGATGCCGCTTCGTCTGGAGCGCAGGGCTATGCCTAAGCTGCGCAGTTCCCGAACGGCACTTGTGCCGGTGACATCATTTACACCTTTGCCCGCCGGGTCGCAAAACGTAGCGGCCACCTGCTCTTCGGGTACCGGAGTCCGGGTCTTAATCTCATTGGCGTGCACATCAATAGTCGCCCTGCTGCGGACATACTCATCTATTACGCGCACAAGGCCGTCGCCATCAACCTGAATCCACAAACACACAAACGGATTTACAAATCCAAAATCAAGTGCACGGTAAAGCGGAAGATTCGGGTCGTAATCGACAGAGCGAACATGTATGTCCGGGTCGAACTGAGCGAAGACCACATTTTCCCGCGAAGGTCTTTTGCAGAGCATTTCGGCCTCCCATCCAGCCCGGCTGGCCCGGCGCATCTGTGTAATGCAATCGTCGATTTTCAGATAGCCGCTGGCAGCTTTGGCCCTGCCCTGACAATCTTCCCACAAAGGACACTGCGAGCAGTTTCTGTCGGTGCACTTTTCAATCACTTCCCATAAGCACCATTTGAAGACAGGCGTGCCAAACTGCGATGCGGAGGAAACCACTTTTTGCATTAAGCCGTAAGGCCGATGCATAGTGCTGATAAGCTCCATAGCCGCGATGACATTTTCAGTGCTTTGTGTGGTGAACTTTGCGGCGGCGAAGACATCTTCATGGAAAAGCTCAAGCTCATCACAGCGAAGTTTTTGAATGTGCTGGCCTCGGATGCTGGTTGGCGACTGCATGAGGACCTCGACTGCTGAGCCGTTGGCGAATCGGCATTTTGATTTGAGTATAGGCCCGTCTAATAAATGCTCGAGGCCGTTGTTTAGAAAACCGGTCAGGTATTCATACATTCTGGTTGCCTGCTCACCGGAGCCGCCGAGTATTCTGACCTGGCAGTTCGGCTTAAAGATGCAGTCCAGCAGCGTTGCGATGGCGGCCAATTCGGTTTTGCCGCCGGCACGGTTGGCCCAGATGACAGCATCGGCGTTTGCCGGGCGCTTGTATCGGGAATGAGGAGTATTAGCGGCATCGGCAGAAAAGCTGTGCCAGAGATAATCCATCGGGCTGCTGTGGTCGGGACAAATTCTTTTGTCGGGCACATCAATGCCGAGAAAGACCTTAACGTAGTTTCTCAGGTCCCATTTCGTGGCCGGCCGAGTCCGCCGAAGCTCGGTGTAAATACGGGAAGCTTTCTCGAGGTCGGTGGAAGTTTGAGATAAAGTCATTTGTGTCATTATTATACCCCCTGATTTGATGTGTTAGTTTAGAAAAAGAGCGCAGGACATACTTACCAAAATATCCCCTCCTTATTTTGTTGTGTAAGTGTTAATACTTCGGTTATTGCCCGGCTGAAGTCTCAACCATCCGTTTCGTTGAGCTTTCCGACGCCACGTTTTGCTATTTGTTTGAGCCTGCTTAAGTGGTCATGATAAACTCCGCGAGGGTCGGTGTTGTATTTTTTACAAAGCGAGGCAGCCATACCGACAAGCTCGCCCATCATACCGCATGTGCGCATCACACGGACCGTTCCCAGGGCCACGTGTGTAACGCTGATACATCGGCCAGCCATCATCAGATTTTGTACGTTGCGTGAATACAGGCAGCGGTATGGAATTGGGTACGGCTTGATTTTAGGCTGCGTACAGATGGTACGGAATTCTTCTCCCGGGAAATATTTGGTATTTTCCGGGTCCGGATAGTGCAGGTCTATCGACCAGGTGCTGGTTACAAAAGAATCGGAATATCTTTTTCGCTTCTGGATGTCCTGCTGCTGGAGTATTATGTCACCGAGCAGGCGGCGGGATTCGCGTTTGCCGCCGATGTAGGCCACCCAGTCGAGCTTAAGTTTGTAATATTTGTCTTTATTGCGACTGTGGTTTTTCTGAAAGGCCCAGTTTCCGTAAATTGCTCTAAAGGAATGATCGCGAATATACTCGAACTCGGTAATCTGGTCGCGGTTTAGTCCGGCTTCCCAGTTCCAGTCGCCTCTGGTTGCGTGCTGACAGCTTTGCTCGGTGAACTGCAAGGCCCAGGGACAATCGGGAAATCTTGTAGGCTGATTGGACTGCGCCGAATACCACATTACAGAAGCGCCCATAGTCATCTTGTCGGGCTTTTCGGGCGCCATAGATTCGCCGGTCTGTTCTTTGCTTTCGCGTCCCATACGATAGTCGGCGCCGGCCAGATAGCCGAGAGTGCCGTCACCGGTGCAATCGACAAACAATGGTGCGCGGAAGCGCCATTCGCCGGCGTTGATAATATGTTTGGCAACGACCGCGATGATACGCTCGCCCTGCTTTTTAACTTTGAACGCATGCATATTGACAAAGAGGTGGATATTTTCCTCCGCCTGTACGACGCTCATTTTTCGGTTGTCATCGTAGAACCGGGCGGGTCTTGCATTTCCCTGATGTCCGGAGTCGAGCTCTCTGACGACGTTGCCAATGGCCGGGTAAGGCGGGAGGTTGATTTCGCCCCCGAGATGGACGCGGACTTCGGAGCTGTTGTTGCCGCCGAGTACGGGCCGGTTTTGTATAAGGGCCACCTGCAGGCCCAGCCTTGCGGCCGAGACGGCTGCGCAGGATCCAGACATTCCTCCGCCAACCACAACCAAATCAAAATTGCCAGCGTCTTTCGGCTTAGAACTCAGGCCCAGGGCCTGGCTGCGGAAAGCGGCCATTTGCTCACCGGTATTCGGCGGAACAAAATTAGTATCGGTCGTAAAAATAATCGCATCGCAACGGCCCTCGAAACCGGTCAAGTCGTGCAGTGAAACGGCGATCTGCAGATTAGTTATCTGAACCATCCCACCCTGCTGCCAGTGCCAGGCTGCACCTTCGGTGCCGAAGGTTGCATTTAGCGGCGCACCATTGACGAGCACCTGGAACCTGCCCGGAGCGCCCGGCGCCTTCCAGGGCGCTACCCAGTCTCGTGTGCGAACCCACACGCGATATGTTCCTGCCGCCGGGAAGGTAACCGTTGTTACAGCGTCGCCGACCGGCTTGCCTAAACCGTGAGCCAAAAGGAACGGCGAGCCCATCTGGTCCATAAACTGCTGGTCAACAACCCAGCCGCCATGGTTAGTAAAGGCCTCAGCCTCAATAAGGATAGTTTGGGCGGCGGTAATAGAAGCAAAGGACAGTAGTAAAGCTACACATATCAGTATGCTTCGGATGGGCTTTCTATTTTTCATTTTTACCTCTTTGATTAACGAAACCATTTGACATAGAACATTTTTTATCAGCCGGATGCCTGTCACAGTTTATCTTTGAGTGAAGTGCTCATTATAACAGATTACATCCGCATATTCACTTTTCAGGATTGTTAAGAGCTTTTTATTTCTACCGGATACTTCTCCCATGGTACGGCGCCCGCTTCGATAATGTGATTGCGCAGAGCGGTAAAGAGTTTCTGATACATTCTGTGTTTTTTGTCGAGCGGATTCTGTTCCTTGGGGTCTTCCTTTAAGTTGTAAAGTTCCAGCGGCTCAAAGGGGCTGTTCTGGACGAGTTTATAATCGCCATAGCGTGCGGCATAATAAGCACGTCCTCCGTACCGGCCTCCTTCACGGCGTACCCAAAAGAGGAAACGGTCCTCTTCGGGCTGGTCTTTTCCGAGCAGAGTCGGCAAGATGCTTCTGCCGTCTATCTTGTGCGCTATAGAAGCGCCCGCCGCGTCGCAGATAGTCGGGAACAAATCCATAGTTAGAGCGACGCGATTATTTCGTGAGCCGGATTCTATTCTGCCCGGCCAGACGGCACACATAGGTTCGCGGATACCGCCCTCGTACATATCCTGTTTGCCAGCTCTGAGATTTCCGTTGTTTGCTCCGACGTTAAGCTGGCCGCCGTTGTCGGAAGTGAATATGATTAGCGTATTGCTGTTTTGGCCGGAGTTTTTCAGAGCGGCTATCACCCTGCCGATGCCATCATCGAGATGCTCGATCAGGGCGACGAGTTTTGCACGTTTATCGCTGATATTATTTTCGCGATTTTTGATGCGCTTAATCCAATCAGCGGGCGGCTGGATCGGCGTATGCGGCGCGTTGTACGCAAGATACAAAAAGAACGGCTGTTCTGCCTTTGAGCGGGAGTTAATATAATCGACAGACCACTGTGTGAACAAATCGGTGGCGTGTCCCTTGGGGTCGATTTCTTTATTGTTGAGCCGCATATAGTTGTTGCCGTGGCGACGATGGTTGTAGTAATCGTCCATCATATCGCCGAGGAAACCGTGGAAGTGGTCGAAGCCCCGCTCGTTCGGAGTGTTCGGAGATTCCAGGCCGAGGTGCCACTTGCCGACCATCGCGGTGTGATATCCGGTGCGGTTTAGGAGCTTCGGAAGCAGCACTGCCTGCGGAGGCAGATAGCCGAAGTTGTTTGTCATGTGCGTGCGGATAACACCTGGGACGCCGACAAGGTCGGGGTATCTGCCGGTCAGCAGGGATGCCCGCGTGGGCGAGCAGACGGGGCAGTTGGCATAAAAGTTATCAAGCCGCATACCGGAGGCGATGAGCTTGTCGATATTGGGTGTTTGCATATCTTTCGCGCCGTAGCTGGAGAGGTCTCCGTAGCCGAGGTCATCGACAAGAATCATAATTATATTAGGCCTGTTAGCTGCACGCTCTCTCGCCAGTGCACAACCGGAGATTGCAAGTGACGCCGCTGTTGTGCCGACAGCACTCAGAAAATTGCGTCGTGTGTAATTGGGAATAGTCATATTTGTTCGCTCCTCAATAATAACAAGGTATCTTGCGGTCACATCTTATTATATTTTGCTTCAATTTGCGAATTCTTATTATAGTTTTGGCGGAAAAGTATGATGCCTGCACATCGTTGGCAATTAGAGCTTATTAATTGTTTTTTCCTCGGCGAGGACCGCTAAGAGTTTGCCTGCGGTTTCGGTGTTAAGCGAAGCCGGGAGCTGGGTATCGGCGGGTTGAGGTTCGTCGGATGGCTGAGCTTTTCTGCTGGCTGTTAGTATCGGCATAGAGATGATATCCAGGCAGGCTTTGCGGGCGGTTTCGGGCTTGTCGGATTCTGTGAGCTGAATCAGCTTTGCCGCCGCTACGGGGGCGTAACGCGCAATCAAAGCATCACTTTGTCTATATGCATCGGTGATGCGCTTCTCGAACTGCTCGGCGAAACTATCGTCATTTCGCCACTGGTTATAAAGCTTCCTGCTGAGCCTGTATTTGTCCAGTATTGCCTGCTCGTCAAGCTCGCCGGCGAACAGGTCCTCTATTACGGCAAGCTGTTTTTTTGTCAATTGCTTTGCTCCTGGCATTGTCAGAACCTCCCCATTATATTTTGGATGATCAGGTAGGCGGACATATTAATGTCCACTCGCATTGAGGTATAAACCTGCTTTTTACACTTTGATACTTTTTAACTTTTTTTGCGTCGCTTTCGGGGGCGGGATTTGATAGCTTTGAAATAGCTCTCTGATTTCCTAACTCCCAATTGACGGGCTTTGGTTTTTATCGAGCCGGCGGAACGTTTAAGCCGCTCGGCGAGTTCGGTTGTTAAAGTGTTGGCGTAAAGCTTTTTGAGCAGTTGCAGATCTTCCTTCGTCCAATAATTGTACACGTCACTTTTCATCCCGATGTCGTATGCTTTTTGCCGCACGGCCGTTAAAGGCCGATTGAGCCGCTCAGCTATCTTCTTTATGTTTCCTTTGGGGTATAGTTTTTTGAGCAGCTTGATATCTTTCTTTGTCCACGACCATGGCCCCTTGATGAGTTCTTTTTTCTTTGCCATTGTACAACCTCGTGATATTTACTTTTTCAATTTAATTGCGAAGGTTAACTCCTCTGCTAAAAGTCAATTTTCAAGAATAGAGTCATATTTGTCAATAGTTTTTTCGTTGTTTTCCTTTACAAAATGTCCCGATTATTTTTTACAGGCTGACTTGTCGAGAATTTATAAAGTCCTGAGCTATGTATGTAAGAGCGGCCGCATTCTTCACAGCCTTTGTCCGGTTTTCTTTGACCCATTCGGCTTCGGGCTTTTGTTCGCTCATTGCGGCCGACAGTGCTTCTGCGATAACCTCCTGCTGCTTGTCGTTTAAGAAGAACACCAGCGGATTTAATATTTGTGATTTGCGATTTTCAACCGCCTTTCTGCAATCGGAAATCGCCAATTCGGTGAGACGTTTAATTTGATTTGAGGTTTGGGGCAGAAGTTTTGCCAATTTGGCTGTTCGTCCGTCAAAGGCGGATTTATTCAGCCTTTTGAGCAGTGCCAGCTTCTTATCAAGAACGTCCGAGCCGCCAAGGCGGTTAAGCGTGGCAAGGAGTATGTCTGTGTCCTGATCATTGACGTCCCAGACAAGAGCCTCAGCGGTTTTATAACCAAGCTCTCTCAAGGCCATGCAGCGATGGTGGCCGTTAATTATCTGGTAACAATCCATTTTCTGTGGAGATGGCCGAACCACCAACGGCTCGTATCGGCCGGTCCTTTCTATATTGCGAATCAGCTTTGCAAACTTAGCTTTACTCATTCGATTAGGATTGTCCGGATGAGTAACGAGTTTATCAAGTGCTATCGATTGAACCTGGTTAAGCATAATAACTAACTCTAAAATTTGAAATTTGAAATTGATTCATTGAACCAGATATAATAGGCGGGCCTTGCTGTGAGCCTGCTCAATACATACTTTGTTCGCTCCGGGCCGGGGTGCATATTCCTGCGGCTGCCGTAACCTTTGAGAAAACGCTTGATTTCAACGTCTATAAATTCTGTTTCGGCACGGGTAAGCTGAGCGAGTTTTTCCTGCACATTTTCAGGGGCGATAAGGTCTTTATCTTCTATCCCAATCATACCGAGGGCTTCGATGAGCTGTGCAAAACGTTTTGGCAGCTTCGACGCATAAGGCATCATTCCCGCTTTTTCGAGGAACGGATTGACCTGTCCCATAACCGCCATCGCTTCTATGATCGGCACGTTCATTTTCGGCATAGTCTGCTGCACTAAACGGCTCGCCAGAGACAGCCCACGAAACCTTGGGGCGACAATGACTCTGCTGATGCAGCGAATGTTCCTGTTAATAAGCTCAAGCTGTGTGTTCCTATCGAAGCCGGAAAAGAAATTATCTGTAGCTGTGCCGCGAAGCTCCAGCCTCGGACTCGGCATCGAGTAAACGATGACTCCGATAGTTTTGTTCCGGGCAGGTCCTGCTGCTTCATTTCGCAAAACAAATATTTTCTCGAATGGCCCGGGGCGGGAGTCGCGATAGTGATAATGCGCAAGCAGCCTGTAATCATCAAGACAGCCGGGAACAATTTGAACTTTTTTGCATACCGAACACTGTTTCATATTTGCCTTTTTTTAATTTTCCTTAAGCCAGCCGGGCAAAACTCTTAATTAATACTTAAGACAAACGATATATTTTATATCCCCCCCTATAATTAGAGCAGTGTGCACATTTGACACGAAAATTGATGAATTTTTCAACTGGATGATTGCTCTAAGTTCTTATGTTAAAATGAATAAAAAAATATTTGAAAATTTTTATTTTTGTTTTTAAGAGTGAGCGTTTTTGACTGAAAATTCCCAAGAAAATACATATACAGAGGGTGTTCTGATTGAATGAAACTGCATTATTGCACCAAATTATAAATATGATGCGAGCAGTTTTATTTATGCTCCAGCCATAGTTTTCGGATTCTCTGGTAATGTTCCTGAGTACTCTGAGCCAGCATGGCTAAAGTGTGTTTTGTTTTTATGCTGTCGGTTTCAATGACTTCAAAGTATTTGTTTTCCATCATTGCTTCTTCGAGGCGCAGAGCCGTTGACAAGGCATTTATCAATACAAAGTCAGGCTGATCTGCCGCAATCGTCTGGTTTTTCACAAATTCGGTCGAATGCTGAATGGCTCCTAACGGAAACCTTTCAACGATAAAATCTTTGGAACTGTCTTCAATATCGGCCTGTAGTTTATCTATCCAGTCGGCATGCTGAACCTCCTCATGGGATAATTCGGTCCAAAAGCCTTTATATTCCAGGAATTTCGCGGCATATAGTTCATATAAGCGAGCAAGTGCTTGTTCATGCTCTTTCATGGCTTCTAAAATTACTTCCGGTGCCAGTGCAATATTCATAATTTTGCCCTTTTATTAATGTTTTTGGTCAAAAAAATACGAGCCTCATTTATAATTGTTTTATGTACTAAGCAAATATTCGGCAATTTCGCGGTATCGTATAAGCTGCTTGTGAGTTACATACGACAAAACGGTAAATATTCAGAAAAGATACAGACCTGTATGCCGTGATAGTATTACGTGGTTAGGCACCCTATATTGAAAGTTGATAAGCGTTCTCGTATTAACTCATAAACAGATAAATATGCCTGTTAATGCGGCATTGACCACCGCCAAAGTTAATTATCAGTATTATTATGGCCGAATCCGAAATAACCGGGTATAATTTTTGGTTCGACTTTTGAATAATCAAAAGCTTGAATCTTCAGAGTAGATTTGATATTTTATCGGCCATAAGGCTCGGCCCTGGTGTATCGGGGCTAACTGAGCAAGTAACAGGTTTTAATTTTTGTCTGTATGAAAATGTGTTCTTAAGATGACTTAGAAAGGGCTCAAGAATGAAAGGATTTCTGTCATTTGTAGTTTTAGCCGCTTTACTATACTGCCTTACGGGCTGCACTCAGTATTGGTACCAGGAAGGCAAAACCTATAGCAAGTGTGCAGACGAACTGAGGGTATGTCGAGAAGAAATGCTCAAATACGCAGATTTAAAAACAATAAAAATTGGCGGGTACGATGCCAGATTCATTGAAGAGTGTATGACGGAAAAAGGTTACATATCTGTTACCGAGAACGATCTGCCATTAAGAGTTAAACGCAAAGATCCACCCAAGTGGTATATGCACGGTGTAGCTGGGACCTTGGATGAATAAATTAAGATTCAAACAACTACAAACCAAAAGCTGACAGCTAAAGATGAATATTTTAATGCCGCTAGTATCCGGCATTAAAATATAATCTCAGACGGTATCAATTTCCACAAACAGATTCATCGCTCGCTTTTGCGTGTTTTGCAACGCCATATCATAATTGTCCTGCCTTAATCGCTTTTGGATTATAGTTCAGCTCTTTTTTTAGCAGGGAGATAAAGACGGCGGCGGGGTTTCTTCCGAGGCTTGCCTCTTTGGCGTAGCCCAGGGCCCTGCCGAAGATTTGCTCATCTAATTTGCCCGTCGCACAGCCGGCCCTAAGCCAGTTTGTAATATTGCGAAAGCAGGTACGGTCTGATTGATTTCTCGGTTTGATAATGCCCATTAGTGACTCGTTGAAATTAAAAGCCCTAATATGCGAATCTTTATCATGACGTGGTCGAACCGAATTCGAAACCGAAGAAGATTGCTCTGTCGTATTCGAATACGAAGAATCTTTACTTTCCTTTTCGATTACGTTTCCTTTCGTTTCCTTAGTTATTGCTGTGCTATGGCTGTGCCATCTCTTATCGGCACCCTTAAGTCCTGCTCTGCTCTTGGCTTGTCTGAATTTCTTTGCCTTTGTTAATTCTTTTGTTACACGTTTATGTTTAATCACGCCGCTGCGTGTCTGAAACTTTTTTGAAATGTTCTGCCAGATTTTTTCAAATGCTTTAGGGGTTTTATTGCAGAGCTTACTCAATGCGGGAATATCAAGCTGGCATTTACCTTTGTTGCAATTAAGATATAGAATCAAAGTAAAATATGCCCCTCTTTCCTCCAATGTCATTGCGATAAAGTCCAGGTCTGTCAAAAACGCCTCAGATTCCAGTTGAACGTACTTTATTTTCATTTTCGTGCCCTCTTATAGATAACTTCCGTCGTGCCGGACGGTTCGGTGGCTATCAAAACGTCTGGCGACAAATCGATCAGTATGTCATTGTGACTGGAGGCCAGGATGAATGTCGTTCCGGTACGTTTGGCAAATTTGTAAATATTGTATGAAATCACAGCAGCGGTAATTCGGTCCAGCTCGGAGCAGAATTCGTCTGCGAAGATGAATTTTTTATTCGCTGCTAATGCCATTGCCAGACGGAAGCGGTACTTTTGGCCGTCGCTGAGATTCCATGGCTGATTCAGAATACAAAAACAATCGTTCAGGCCGGCGGTGCTGAGCATTTTAAGACTGTCCAGCAAATCGCCATCGATACAGTCGATAAGCGTTTTGTCTTTCGGCAGCTTTATTCGGTCAAGGTCCACCCTGTCCGAGGGAGGAACGGATTTTTCCAGTTCTCTCAGCAGTACGCTTTTGCCGGCCCCCGACGGACCCGAGATATAAACTATATCACCAGTGCTGATTTGAAGCTGACAGCTATAACCGACTTTCCTTTCAGTCAATCTGTCGATTGTCAACCCGAACATTCTACAAACTAAAGCGACTTTATCAGTAATTGTTCCCTGCCAGTTGAAACTTTTCGAAACATTGTATGTCGGCATAACTCTTACCTCCTATTTGGTGTTGGTATATCCACATTCTTCTAAGATACTTTTTATTTTTTTTATGGTTTCAGTAACGCAATAACGACTGCTATGTCGCTTTAAGGCAATTTTTTTTATCGACAGCCCCGTCAGGAAGTAGTCCTTTGCAATGGCCATCTGGTGTTTGTTAAATTTTCGACGGTTGCGAATGCAGGTTATATATCTCCCGTCCAACATCCGTATTGTCAGTCTGTTTATTCTTCGGGCGATACTTGTCCGGCACAGCCCGTTCATTCGAGATATCTGAAAAGAGTTGTTGCCGTTCTCCAGATACATTGTCATCAGGAGCTTGTCTTCTCCATCGAGCAGACTGAGCCTGCTGCGCAGTAAGTCGATTTGTGCCCGATTCTTATTTTTGTCATCAAGACTTTTTTGTGAAACATTTGAGTGAATTGTTTTCATCGCTTAGCCTCCTCTATACCCAGTTATTAGTATTAAAGGCATTGTTTGAATCTCTCTATGACAACAAAATTATTATATAAACGCTTAACATGACGCCGATTTTAACATGCCACTTAACATTGTCAAGTATTTTGTATATTTTTACTAAAATTTACAAAATTTAAGTATATATCAAACTTTTTAAGATAAAGCCCCCTTCTTAAATTTGTGTTAAGGCTTGAATTACTGGAATTTCCTGAGATTATATGTGTGTTCTGAGTGATAATATTGGACTAATGTTATGGTCAAGGGTGCAGACATGAACGGTATAGGTGATAAATATCAGCAGGAAACGAAGTATGAGCCGGACAGGATGACAGGACATCGTTTGGTCTGGGAGTCTAAGCCGGATGTGTATAAGGAATATCCGGAGGCACAAAAGATTGAGCTTGCGACTTTTGAGCCGAGCCCGTTGATGAACCTGGACCGAGTCTTGAGGCAGAGAAAGAGTATCCGTGATTTTCAGGCCAAGGCTATTAGCCAGGGCCGGCTTTCATATTTGCTCTGGGCATCGACAGGTATCCAGCGAATCGAACAAGGATATGCATTTCGCACGGTTCCATCGGCGGGAGCACTTTACCCGATAGAGACCTACGTGGTTGTCAATAACGTAAGAAAGCTTCAGGCCGGTGTTTATCATTACTCTGTGAGAAATCATCATCTTGAGGAAATAAAGCTGGGCAAGTTTCAGCAGGCAATTTCAGCAGCGGCTTTGGGGCAGGAGATGTGTGCATCGGCGGCGGCAGTTTTCGTATGGTCGGCAGTTTTCGAGCGGTGCAAATGGAAGTATGGTCAGCGGGCCTACAGATATATGTACCTTGACGCCGGGCACATCGCTGAGAATCTGGCATTGGCGGCTGTGAGTATCAATCTCGGCAGTTGCGAGATCGGGGCTTTATATGACGACCATGTAAACGCGATTATCGGTATTGACGGGACGGAAGAAAGTGTGCTTTGTATGGCCGTGGTGGGGATTCCAGTCTGAGTTCACAGCAAGCTCGATATTAAATATCGGAAATTGATTTATGCGTGATATTGATGAGCTGTTTACGGCGCTGGGGCGGTCGAGATTTCGCAGCAGGTTTCGGCTATCCGGCAAAGAGGCGGAATATTTCAGGCAAAAGGGCATGGCGACAATTCTTGAACACGCCCGGGATTTTGTTATGAGGCGCCTTGCGGAGGCAAATCCGGTAAACGACGGTAAGCAAACACCGATGAGGAACCACCCGGTCTTTATCGCACAGCACGCAACCGGCACCTGCTGCCGCAAATGTCTTCAAAAGTGGCATAACATTTTAAGGGGCAAACCACTGACAAAAGAGCAGATAAATTATGTAATCGAAGTTTTGAAACGCTGGTTTTCCGGTCAGGACATTTAAGAACCGGTTTTGCTTTGTGAAAGACTCTTCCAACATTATCTGAAAAAAAAGTTTTGCATTTGCTTTTCCGGCAGTTATACTAACCATCCAAAATGAGCTGCGTTTTGCACAAAGGAGCAAAATGAGATTCAAAAGGATTTTTGCCAAAGGTAGGGGGTAACGAAGATTATGTCGGGAAGGAATCCTGAGGTAGTAGTAATCGGCGGCACTTATATTGATATGGATATAAGGTGCGGCCAAATGCCATCGTCCGGACAGAGCGTCATCGGTTCTGAACTTTCATACACACTCACCGGACCGGGACCAAACCAGGCTGTTGAAGCCGCTTTGTGCGGGTGTAATGTACATCTTGTAAGCAAAGTCGGCGGTGATCCGTTTGCGCAGATGGTCAAGACGGTTCTGATTGAGTCCAATGTCAATACGGAATTTATCTATACCGCCAAGGCCAAAAACACGGGCGTGGTAGTAACGCTCGTAAATTCCGAAGGTGAAAACGCCGTGTGTTTCTGCAGCGGCGCCAACAGCGCTTTAACTTCGGAGGACATTGAGGCGGCAGAGCAGATTATCTCGGAAGCCGATGTTTGCCTGATTCACGGCAAAATGCAGCAGGAAGCAATCATAACCGCCGTTCGCTGCGCCATGGTGCACGGGACAAAGGTCATCCTTAATCCCGCAGCACCGTTAGAGCAGCAAGGCCAGGAAAGCGGGGACCTGCCGGCCGATTACTTTACAGTTGATATTCTGCTTTCCAATCTTTATGAAGCCGCGGAGATTGTTGACCAATCTGCGGCCAATGTTCGTACCGCCAAGCTGATCGGCTCGGACCTTGTTGCCCGCGGGGTAGGCTCTGCCGTAATAACAATGGGCAGGCGCGGCTCTATGGTTGTCGATAGAAGCGGCGCCGACCAGATCGCCGGTTATGATGTGGAGCTTGTTGACCAGGCCGGCAGCGGAGATGCGTTTGCTGGGGCACTGGCCGCCTATTACGCGGTAGAGAACGATGTAAGAGGAGCTGTCAAATTCGCATCTGCGGCAGGAGCTCTGGCCTGTAAAAAATTCGGTTCGATAGAATCACTGCCTACAAAAGCCGATATAATTGAGCTGCTGCAAAAAGAAGAAGACGAACAAAGCGAGTAACTGAATAACCTGATACCCGATTCTTCTAAATAAATTCCTGACTGCACATTCCATTTTCTCAATTCTATATCCGCAGCAAGTGTCGATTTTCGGGGTGATTTTCGGTCAAAAACGCTCACTGTTAAAAATAAAAATAAAAATTTTAAAATATTTTTTTATTCATTTCTCTGAAAGCACTTACGTAAAAAACTCCCTTTAAAAATCATGCAATTTTCGGTTCAAATGTGCACACTGCTCTAATTATAGGAGCGTTGATGTTTGACGTATGAAACCGGATGCTCAAAAGAGAATCGATAATGAGGAGTTGTAAAAAATGGGATTTGAACTTGATATCTTTCAGGATGAACAACTCGAAGCCGACTACATTGAGTGGCTCGTTGATGAACAGTCTGTCGATGTTCGAGGGCACTTTGAGAAGCTGTGGGAATATTACGCGAACCCACGGATGGAGATGGGCGGGACAGGCGCCCGTGGGCAAAAGATAAACGAATCAGGGCGGTGTTACGTGCAGGCACAGGAGTATGGGCTTCCTGTAAGAATAACAGGTCTTATACACAGCGGGCAGGTTGGCGTCTTCGGCGCACGGAGTGCCCGCGATGTGCAGCGAAAAGAAGTAGTAATTGAAAATGATGTCGCGTGGCGGGTAAACGCGGCAGTGGATTTTTTATTCGGCAAGCCGATTAGTTTTGTTTCGAAATCGCCGGACGGCCAAAAAAGTGCAGAAATTGAAATGATATTAAAGGCACTATTTGCGGCCAACGGTGCTATCGGATTTTTCCAGGATATGGCGGTGCTCGGAAGTGTTTATGGTTTTGTCGATTGTTTCGTCAGGCCTGGCGAAGAAATTATCGAACGCATTTCCTCTTCCTCCCAAACCCTCTCACCGACTTCCGGTAAAACGGGGGCAATCGAAGATGTGCTGAGATTGGCACAGACAATCGACCTCGAATTGATTGAAGCACCAAGAGCACTGCCCGTCCTGGATGAAAATGACTACAAGAAGACAAGATATTATGTGCAGCACTTTTATCAGAAGAAAAACTCACTGAGCAGGAAAAACTCGTTTCTATCAAGAATATTATCCGGCGGCAAGCAAAGCAGCAAAAGCCGGGAAATAGTAGCGGTAACGGAGATTGCCTCTGCCGAAGCCTGGCAGAGGTATGAAGATAAACAGCTTGTCGCAGAGGCACAAATGCCGTGGGGCTTTCTGCCGGTGGTGCATATCCAGAACATCGCTCAGCCATACTACTATGAGGGACTAAGCGATGTCGAGCCGTTGATACCTTTGCAGGACGAGCTGAATACCAGGTTGAGTGACAGGGCGAGCAGGATTACGTTTCAGTCGTTCAAGATGTATCTGGGCAAGGGGATAGAGGGCTTTGAGGACAAGCCCATCTCGCCTGGCAGGATGTGGTACACGGACAATCCGGAGGCGAGTATCGAAGAGTTCGGCGGAGATAAGCCAACGCCCAGCGAGGGTATGCACATCGCTGAAATCAGAGAGGCCCTGGACAAGACCAGCGGTGTTACACCGGTGGTTGCGGGAGTTATCAAAAATAAACTCGGCAAACTTACAAGCGGAGTAGCTCTTCGGCTGACGCTTATGGGGATGCTGATGAAGAACGACCGCAAGAAATTCACTTACAGCGAAGGGTTTAAGAAAATATGCAGGATGGCCCTGGCGATACTGGATACGGCCAACATCTATAAGACGTGCGATGCGGACAGAGAGGTAGATATTATTTTTCCAAGCCCGCTGCCGGAGAACTTGATGGAGAAATTAAAAGAGGCCCAGATTAAAAAAGAATTGGGCGTTTCGACTGAGCAGGTGCTCAGAGAGTTGGGATACGGGGATTAAGAATGCGGAGAAAACAAAATTCTACATAGATCG
>VRUK01000083.1 GCA_019456195.1 Planctomycetota bacterium
GCTCTTCCGATCTCCAAGCAGTAAAAACGGTGCCCTGTCTTTCACTGCGGCGATATACTTCAGCGGTTCGCCCAGTGGATCAATATAGGCACCCATATTTTCAACTCCGTAACCCATATAAGTCCATATTATCCGCCAGATTACAACCACAGCAACGTAAGGAATCATGGCCGCAAATCGTTGTCGAATGGTTCCTCGATCAATAAAGACCGCGTGGGCAAAGAGATATGCGCACGTGGCTATTCCAGCTTCTGCTGAGAGCAAACTTACCACCAGAAGTGCCGGCCCGAAAAACAGCCCAATACGCAGATTTTCCCTCCGCCATTTATCGTGGATAAGTATTGTTAATACCCCGAACAATGTAGCCATTACGGCATTACGATTTGCAAGGAAGCCAACCGGAGTGCCGTGAGCATCGTCGATAGCGTAAAGCAATGCGGCCAAACCTGCGACCCAGGCAATAGAAATAAATCTTCGGTATAGAAAGACGGTTGCTACTACAAGAGCACCATACCATAAAACACTTTGGACATGCATAAGGAGTGGGCTGTCCGGCCAAAGGATGTAATCGAGCCAGTGAGTGATTGATGCTAATGGCCTCCAGAACGCCCCTTTTATACCCTTGTAAGTCCACCATGGGAAGAAGCCGTAATCCATGATTTCGGTCGTACAGGCTGGATCACCGCTAAAGAATTTAAACATATCAATGAGTGAGTCTAAAAGTTTGATTGGACTGTCTATCATTAAGAGCTTATGGTGATAATCGTCCATGGCCAATCCCCCCCTGGAGAGATGAGAGGGTAAGAATTATAGCTAATATTGCAATGATATATGGGGAAAAACGGCCGGCCAGCGCAAAACATATAATACTCTTAAATTTGGTGCCTGAACTTGTTGTCTGGTTTTGTTGTATCAAATGAGATTTCTGTATAACTCGTTATTTTTCTTGTCTCAACCAAGCCGTAAATTTTGCCAGACCGTCCGGAATTGGAGTTGAAGGTTTATAGCCGAGTTCCCTGGCGGCTTTGGTTATATCTGCAAAGGTACGATTGACATCGCCCGGCTGGAGGGGAAGATATTCCCTGATTGCTGTTTTGCCGAGCGCCTTTTCAATTGCACTGATTAAATCGTTAACTGTTATGGGCTGTGATTCACCGAGATTGTAGATGTTAAAGCCTTCGCACTTATTCATTGCTGCGATAATACCGTCAATTATGTCGTCGATATATGTAAAATCGCGCATCATCGAACCATCGCCATAAACAGGTATTGGTTTTTCCTGCTCAATCAGCTTTGAAAATTTGTAGATGGCCAAATCCGGCCTCTGACGAGGGCCATAAACGGTGAAAAATCGCAGGCAGGTTAGATCTATTCCGTAAAGATGATGATAGGTGTGACAAATAAGCTCGCAGGCCTTTTTGGTCGCCGCATAAGGTGAGATGGGGAAATCGACGTTATCATCCTCGGAAAACGGCACTTTTTTATTGTTTCCATAGATGCTGGAGCTTGAGGCGAAGACGAATTTGCCGACTTTATGTTTATTTGCTGCTTCGAGTAAGACCATTGTTCCGTTAATATTGACGTCGGAGTACAGCAGCGGCTCAGCAATCGATGGCCGAACGCCGGCTTTGGCGGCCAAATGGACAATTATTTCGACACCTCCGACCGTTTTATCCATGGCAGTCCTGTCGCGGATGTCGGCTTCGATGAGCTGGAAATTATTGTTCTTAAGACAATTGCTGATGTTATGGTGTTTAATCTGAGGGTCGTAAAAATCATCGAAGTTATCAATCCCGACTACAGACAGGCCTTCGTCAAGAAGGCGTTCGCATAAGTGTGAGCCTATGAAGCCTGCGGCTCCTGTTATTAATACTGCGCCTTCCTGCACTTAACAGGCCCCTTTCATTTTGTTTTCTGTAGTGTTGGTTCGCCGGACTTATGTGGAATAGACAATGATGGCTCCACAGGCCAGGGCGATTACGGCGATTACTCGAAAAATTAATACCGGCTGCTTTTGGTACCATTCGAAAATTTTTCTAATCTTTTCTGGCCCGAGTATAAATATTACAAGACCTGATATCAAAAAAAGAATTCCAAAGGCGGCTATTATCCATTTTTGGGAACATTCACTGGCTCCGAGCAGAAATATAATAGCTAAGGTGAATCTTATTACTCCTGCAAAATATACCCTTTTGCCCTTTTTAATGAATTCCATCAGCCATTTCATAACACCCGGCTTGAGCAAAAATACAATACCGATAAGCACGATAAGTATGCCTGTGATTTGAACAATAATTTTCATATTCATAATTTTTCACCTTTAACCTGGGCTTACTTTTTATGGCTTATGATAAAATGGGAGCCCTTCCTATACTGTAATATTCGAACCCGGCGGTTTTAACTACCTTTGGGTCGTAGAGATTTCTGCCGTCAAAGATGACGGCTTTTTTAAGTTTTGTTGCGATAAGCTCAAAGTCGGGATTTCGGAATTCCTGCCAGTCGGTGAAGATAACGAGTGCATCTGCATTTTCGAGTGCATCGTATCCGTTCTCCAATGTTTCGATTTTACCATCTAAGGCGGTTTTAGCTGCTGAAGCTGCTTCCGGGTCGTAAGCTCTTATCATAATTTTACAGTCAAGGAATTTCTTTATGCAGTGGATTGCAGGTGATTCTCTTACGTCATTGGTTTTTGCCTTAAATGCCAGCCCCCAAACGGCTAATGTTGTTTGGTCGTATCGGCCGGCGAAATAATCAGTGATGCGTTTTGCAAATCGCTCCTGCTGATTAAGGTTTACCTGCTGGACCGATTTGGCTATTGTCATTTCAACGCCGTTGGCATCGCCGGTATGAATCAGTGCCCGAATATCTTTTGGAAAGCAACTGCCACCAAAGCCGACACCCGGAAATAGAAATGCCGAGCCAATCCTTGAATCGCTGCCAAGACCCCGTCGGACATGTTCGATATCTGCGCCGAGTTTCTCGCATAACACCGAGATTTCATTCATAAAAGAGATTCTCGTTGCCAGCATTGTATTTGCGGCGTACTTTGCCATTTCGGCGGAAACGGGATCCATAAAAAGTATTCGGCTGCTCTTTCGCATGAAAGGGCTGTACAATTGTTTCATTGTTTTATGAACTTCCGGATTGGTTGTCCCTATGATAATCCTGTCCGGACTCATAAAATCTTCAACCGCGGCGCCTTCTTTTAAGAATTCAGGATTACTGACATAGTCAAATGGAGTATTGGTTTTAGATTTTATAATATCCATTACTTTTTGATGTGTGCCTACCGGAACGGTGCTTTTTGTTGCAATAATGCGGTAGTCGCTCATATTCTCGGCAATATCGGCAGAGACCGAAAGGATTGCCGAAATGTTGGCTGAACCATCCTCTGCTGACGGAGTGCCGACAGCAAGAAAGATGATAAGGGAATTGTCAATACCGTATTTCAAATTTGTGGTAAACTCAAGCCGGCCCAGCTTTTCGTTGCGTTTCACTATTTCAGCCAGCCCCGCTTCGTAAATGGGTATTACACCATCTTTCAAACGGGCAATTTTCTCACTGTCATTGTCCACACACACAACAGTGTTGCCGGCCTCTGCAAGGCAAGCGGCCGTTACTAATCCGACATATCCAATCCCAACCACGCAAATCTGCATATTTTCAACTCCGATTGTTCGAGTTATAACTTCACTTTATAAGAATCATTTTTGTTGAAAAAGCATCGCATCAATGAAATTACAAGGTCATTTAATCAAGTACCTCTATCATATCGACGTCTATTTCAACACTTGCTGCCTGGCCGAGTATGTCTATCTGCAAGACCAGGCGTAAAGCATTGTTGCTTCGGACTACAATACCCTCCAGGCCCATTAACGGTCCTGCTATAACACGGCATCGTTGCCCCGCCTTGATGTAGTTGTGCGGAGTCAATGGAGCACCGGATTGAAGGGCCTGATTAACTTGAACGAGTTCGTCGAGCAATTTCTGCTGGTTATCGACTTCTATTAGGTGGGCTACACGATTTGTTTTCAATAGTTCGACCCGATCGTTCTCCTTGCCGCAGAAGAACAAATAACCATTGAATAGAGGCAGTAATGAGCGTGTAGTTCTGCGGCTTTTACGGCTAACTTTCCAGTTCATCGGAAGAAAGTAACTGATGTCTTTGCTTCTTAAATCCTGAGCCAGGGCCTTTTCATTCCTGCTTCTGGTATGTACAACCCACCATTGACCCTCAAAATCACGTATCGATTCTTCCTGAGGCCATAAGATTGGTGGATTTTCGCTCACTTTCAGCATTTCTCTTGTCCTAACTCATTTTGTAATATTTACGTACGGTTTTTGCCACATATTCAATCTGGTCTGTTGCGAGTTCAGAATAAATCGGCAGCGACAAAACCTCTTTACAAAGTTGTTCGGCAATCGGTAAATCACCCGGCCTGTATCCGAGGTCGCTGAAGCAGTCCTGCAGATGCAGCGGTTTTGGATAAAATATCGCCGAACCTATATTGTTTTCGGCCAGGAATTGCTGCAACTTGTCTCTTTTTGGTGTTGTAATAGTGTATTGATGATAAATACTGACGTTATTTACATTAATTTTAGGTGTTTTTACAGGTGAATCGCCTAAGAGACTGTCATAAAGAGCGGCGTTTTGCCTTCGCTTTTCATTCCATCTGTCGAGATACCTGAGCTTGACGTTAAGAACTGCCCCCTGGATGCCGTCGAGACGGAAGTTGCCGCCGATTACTTTGTAAAAATATCTGGGATTTTGGCCGTGGTCGCGAAGGGCCTTTATTTTCTGTGCGAGGTCTTCTCTGTTGGTTGTTACCAGGCCGCCATCACCGAAACCGCCGAGGTTCTTGGTTGGGTAAAACGAAAAGCATCCGCAATCACCAAAATTACCGGCCTTGATGCCGTCCTGGCTGGCACCTATGGCCTGTGCGGCATCTTCGATAACTGCGAGATCATTGAGCCTGGCGATTTCGGTAATTGCTTTCATCTGAGCTATTTGTCCGAATAAATGGACCGGAATAATTGCTCGAGTTTTGTCGGTTATCTTTTGTTCAATAGCGGATGGGTCAAGATTGAATGAATTGGGATCAACATCAACAAAAACCGGCTTAGCGCCGAGTCTGACTATAGAACCGGCGGTGGCAAAAAAGGTAAAAGGAGAGGTTATAACTTCGTCCCCCGGTTTTATGTCCAGAGCCATTAAGCTTACAAGCAGAGCATCGGTTCCGCTTGAAACACCGATTGCGTATTTGCTGTTGCAATATGCCGCGACTTTTTCTTCGAATTCAGCTACCGCAGGACCAAGAGCAAAAGCCTGATTGTCGCACACATCACTTATTGCCTGGATTACTTCGTCCCTGATATTGGCATATTGTGCCTTTAAATCCAGAAGTGGAATCTGCATGAAAAACTCCTCTGTAAACCTTATGCTTTTACTACTTTTTTTCCTGCTGAAGCGACCGCCGCCGTGGCATTGCGAGTATCAACGACAAGCTTCGCGTTCTTTACAATCCATTTATAATCGTAATCACTATGGTCGGTTGATATTAAAACAACATCATAGCTTGATAACATTTTTGCCGACAATTTCTTGCTGGTCATTTTCAAATCGTGCTGCCGCTGCTTGTGGGTTCTGGGGATATATGGGTCGTTATAGTCAACTTTGGCGCCTTTTTCCCGCAGCAATTCAATCAACTCTATCGAAGGGGACTCACGTAAATCGTCAATATCCTTTTTGTATGCCAGGCCCAATACGAGGATCTTAGAGCCCTTGAGGCTTTTTCTGTGCTCATTAAGAGCTTCGGTTGTTTTTGCAATCACATAGCGCGGCATACTGGTATTGATTTCACCCGCCAATTCGATAAAACGCGTCGGCATACCGTACTGCCGGGCCTTCCAGGTAAGATAAAACGGGTCAATTGGAATGCAATGGCCTCCGAGCCCCGGCCCCGGGTAAAAGGCTTTGAAACCGAATGGCTTGGTGCTTGCGGCGTTGATAACCTCCCATATATCGATGTCCATCCTGTCGAAAACAACCTTCAGCTCGTTTACCATGGCGATATTTACACATCGATAAACGTTTTCGAGGATTTTTGAGGCCTCAGCCGTTTCGAGACTTGAAACGTCAACCGTCCAGACAATGGCGGTATCGTAAAGTTTGCAGGCCATATCGCAGCATTTTTTCGTTAGCCCCCCTACCACCTTGGGAATAGTGCCAGTAGAAAAGTCCTTATTGCCCGGGTCTTCCCGCTCCGGTGAATAAGCTAAGTGAAAATCTTTGCCCGCTTTCAGGCCGCTGCTCTGAAGTATCGGTATCATAACTTCTCTTGTAGTACCGGGATAAGTCGTGCTTTCCAGAATAATCAACTGCCCCGGCTGAAGGTATTTTGCGATTGTTTCGGTGCTTTTGATAATAAATTGCATGTCCGGCTCGCGGTTCTGGGTCAGCGGCGTAGGTACACAAACCAGTATTGCATCGACGTTTTTAAGGCGGGCCATATTGCTCGTCGCCTTAAAGCGGCCGGCTTTAACGATTTGTTTGACCCTCGAATGAGGAACGTGCTTGATTATGCTCCGCCCGGAATTCAGTGTCCGGACCTTTTTCTCATCGATGTCGAAACCGACTACCTTAAGCCCTGCCGAGGCAAACTCTCCCGCCAAAGGAAGGCCTACATAGCCAAGCCCCAAAACGCCGACTTTAATTTGTTTTTCTTCGATTTTCTGTGCCCAATCTCTCATAAGCTATACCTTTCATCAAATTGGCGCAATCAGTTTAGAGCCATACTGCCAAAATGTCAAAACAATTGAAAATTGAGAATTAAATATTGACTATTTCCTGCTTTCGAATAAAAATTAGAAATCTTATCATTCTCTGGAAACTGAAAAACGAAAATTGAAAACCAAAAATAAACTAAACATTCTATTTACCTGTATCGGCAGACGCGTCTCGCTGCTTGACAGTTTTCGCAGAGCGGCCAAGCAACTGAAGATAAACGCTTCGTTCTTCGGCACGGATACGACCAACCTGAGTCCGGCATTGCAACTGTGCGACGAAGCCTTTCTGGTTAAACCTACGACATACGCAGGCTATATCAGGCAATTACTGTCGATTGTCAAAAATAACAAGGTAAAACTGCTTGTTCCCACCGTTGACCTGGACCTGAAACTTCTGGCTGTGAACAAGCCCCAATTCACATCTCTTGGCTGTCAGGTGCTCGTTTCAACTCCTGAGGTTATAGATATTTGTCAGGATAAAAGAAAAACGTATCGTTTTCTCGTCAAGAATGGCTTCGATACTCCTCTTACTATGAGCGTTCGCACAGCACTTTCAAAGGGCAAACAGAATTGGCCTTGTTTTCTCAAGCCCTGGGACGGTTACGCTGGCCGGGGCAACGCCGTGGTGAACAATCGCAGAGAGCTGTCGTTCTTTGCTAAAAGGATACCAAACGCTATCTGCCAGCAGTTCATCGAAGGCACCGAATATACCTGCGATGTATATATTGACTTTAATTTGAAGGTTCGATGTGTCGTTCCAAGAAAACGAATCGAGGTAAGGACCGGTGAGGTCAGCAAGGCACAGATAGTAAAAAAATCTCGGATTATGAAGCAAGCTGCCAGTCTGGCCGAAAAACTCGGGGCAGGGCCCGGCGTTATTACTCTTCAACTGTTTCTGACGAGCGACGGCGACATCAAATTCGTTGAAATAAATCCCCGATTCGGCGGCGGAGCCCCCCTTTCAATCAAGGCCGGAGCAAACTTTCCGAAATGGATATTGCAGGAACTATCGGGCAAAAAACAGAATATCCGCTTCGACGGCTTCAAAGATAATTTAATTATGCTCCGCTACGACTCAGAGGTCTGGCTTCAAGGCAGTCAGAAAAAGAAGAACCAATAAATTCATTATTTAGTTCATACATTCATTCTTCTCTTCCTGTAACATCACAAAGCATCTCAAGAATTTCTATATGAGGCTGATACCCTAAACTTAGTGCTTTATGGATATCCTTCCATGCTTTAATATTATCCCGATTATAGTGGTGGGCAATCGCCCGATTGTTATAGGCGACGGCGTACTTTGGATTTATCTCAAGGGCTTTGGTGTAATCTGAGATAGCTTGATCATACTGTCTTTTAGATTCAAAGGCAGTACCTCGATCGTTGTATGCTACAGCATCGTTTGGATTTATCTCAATGGCCTTGGTATAATTTGATATGGCCAATTCATATTCACCTTTATCATTATATACATTGCCCCGGCTATAGTATGCTTTTGCATAAGTTGGTTTTATTTCAATAGCCTTTGTATAATCTAAAATAGATTTGTCATAATCGCCTTTCAAATAATAGCAAGTCCCCCGATTGTAATGGCCTTCGGCGTATCCTGGCTTTCTCTTAAGGATCTTAGTGTAATTTAGAATATCTTGGTTATATTTGGTTTTATCGGAGTCTGTTGCTTTTCCATTATTGTGAGAGGGAACCAGGCTTTGAATTATTTTACGAGCCTTGGTGAAATCTGAATGAGCCCGATCATATCGCTGTTTGTGAACGTAGGTAATTGCTCGGTTTCTGTAGGCTTTCACATATTTCGGATTGATCTTAATCGCTTTGTTAAAGTCTGAGATAGCCAAATCATAAAGGCCTTCAGCACGGTATGTAACCCCACGATTGTTATAGGCCAGAGTATAATTTGGATTTATTTCAAGAGCCTTGATATAGTTTGAGACAGCCAAATCATATTCGCCTTTATGAGAAAAGGAACTTCCCAGATTAACATATGCCTCAGTATATTTTGGATTTATTTTGATGGCTCTTTTGTACTCTGTGATAGCAAAGTCATTTTTGCCTTGAAAAGAATAGGCAGTTCCTTGGCGGTTGTAGGCCTTGGCCAATTGTGGATCTATCATAAGAGCCTTGTCGAAGCATGAGATGGCTTTTTCATATTCACCTTTTTTCAGATGAGAATTTCCGCGATTATAGTATTCAGAGGATTTGTCTCTGCATCCTGTTGGTAATAAACAAAAAAGCATTACCGGCCATAGCAGTGTCAACTTTATCGCATTTTTATTCTGAACGTTCATTATAACTAACCTCACTTCTATAGTAATATACTACCGCACCTCAAATTTTCTTCATAATAAAATAGAAAAATTTGGTTTGAAAATGAAAGAACTGTGGGAAAGCAAAGATAAACGATATGGAAATCTGTCAATCAGCTATTTTCCAGACAATTCCCGTACCCTTATGGCCGGCTACCGGTGAGACGGCATAAACATCTCCCTCCGACAGCCACTGCTCTATGGACCGTTCACTCAACAGGGGTACGCCTTCACTGCCGGTATATTCGGATATGATTCTTATATCCGCTCTTTTTCCATTTACTTCCTGCATATACAGAAGCGGATAAACCATCGTGTTGTCGGCATAAACGACTGCCTCGGGCTCGAGCTTTTCGAATACCTCTTCGGCGAACCTTTCGGCTCCGTGATAACCAAGCTTCCACGGCCGCAGGAACCATGTATAATCATTGCGGTAAGGGACATCCGATCTTGTGGAAAGATTGAATTCGAATTTTTCTGCGAGAAATGGAACGGCTATATAAATCGGTATTGGCAGCAAAGCGAAGATGACAACTATCCAGCATAAAGTCTTGTATTTGAAGGCGGTAATAAGCAAATCAAAACCGACACCAATCAGGACAGAAACTAAGTAATAGAAGGGTATGAAAAACGCGTATCTGTCCGGCACTGTATAACGAAAGGCAAATATAAAATACAATATCAACAGAGCCAAAAGAACCTTCGCGAACCCGAAACCATGCGGCACTTTTGTCAGACCATAGATACCGGCAAAGAATAAAATAATGTTGGGCGTTGGGAAATTGTATGCCATAAGTAACATGTTTTCTTTGATAAGCCCGCCTGAGAGACTTACGTTAAGAACGTTCCCCAGCCAGTTTTTGCCGAAAAATGCCGATGCCGCGGTAGCTGTAAAACTACCTCCCTGGATGATGTCTTTGACTATAAGGTATCCGTATGGGGCTGCACCTATAATCCACATCAAAGCAATATTTCTAAAGTGCCCAAGGTTAATATGCTTCCGCTTCAGCAGAATTATGCAATACACAAGATAGCAGATAAAAGCAATCACAGCGAACATGTGGTTGGCGGTTGCCAGGCCGTTGCATAGCGCCAAAAGATATAGATACGCCACCCGCCGTGTCTTAAAGTATTGCAGCAGCATTAACAGTTCGGCCGAAAAAAGTGCCATGTAGAGAGTATATGTTTCTGCGATAACGGCATGCCGCCAGAAGGTATGCGATAAAGCCAGGCATATAGCAGTTATTATCGCAGGTAAAAGCTTGTCCAGCCATATTCGCATCAGCAGAAACAAATTTGCAATACTAAATGCCGCCGCAATTGCTGAAATCAAGTTTATCCTGTGTGCGAACTCGCCGAGTGGAATTTGCTTTACTCCAATGCCGATGAGATGGTAAAGCGGGTGTGAAAGCGCCAGCCCCAGCTTGCCCTCGATATCATTGTGCCATATCCGGTATTGATACATCCCGCTGTCCTGCCAGAGCAATCCCGGCGCACAGGTTGCCACATAGAGTGCCCCCGCGATTAAAAAGACAGCGATATAACTTGCTTTTAGATTGTTAACTTTGACCATTGACTATCTTCGATTGATTAGTTAATGCCTTTTCCAATAATCAATCATTAATTAAATGGTTACTGTTAAATATTGAGTATCATCTGCAAATCGCATCACCCCCTCATAGATGGCGGGAATAAGCAGAGTATCGCCGGCTGCGAATTCAACTCCATCCCCGGCCCCTGTAATTGTCCCGGAGCCGGAAATGACAATCAGCGTTTTCATCTGGCCGGCTGAAATCAACAGATCGCAGTTTTTCCCCTGATGACCTTTATCTACCTTAAAATATTCGCAGTCCACCAGACGCCCCATCTTTGTTACCGAGAGATTATCGCCGGACGCATCGAAGTGAATGCTTTCCAAAGCCTCTTCGATGTGCAGTTCTCTTGCCTTGCCTGTATCGTCAACTCTGTTCCAGTCGAAAACCCGATACGTCGTATCCGATGGCATCTGAATCTCGGCTATCAGCAGACCCTGCCCGATGGCGTGTGTCGTCCCAGAAGGAAGAAAGTGACACTGGCCCACCTCAACCGATATCTTTACCAGCATATCCGCTACGTTGCCCTTTTCTATCGCCTCGGTGAACTTCTCCTTCGTAACGCCTTCTTTGAGCCCTTTATAAATCACCGCACCGGGCTCGGCCGATATGATATACCAGCATTCGGTTTTCGGCTCCCCCCTGCCCATTCTCCGGCAAGTGTCCGGGTCGGGGTGTACCTGTACGCTAAGGACATCCTGCGCATCTAAAAATTTAATCAAAAGCGGAAACCCAACCGGGAAATTTTCATCACCTGTTATCTCTTTAGGATATTTTCCGATGGCCGATTGAAGAGTCTGTCCGACTAATTCTCCGTTTGCGATTACGGATTTATCTTCCGGCAAATCGGCAAGTTCCCAGCTCTCACCGATTTTCTCACCCGCCGGTAAATCCTTATCGAAAACCTCTCGCAGTTTCTGCCCGCCCCAGATACGCTGTTTATATATCGGCCCGAATTTTAATGGATACGCTTTCACACCCACCATTCTAACCGCAACATCCCGCCCCGTCCAATCCAATTAAACAAATTGTTTTCTCTTTCAAATTGAGGATTCGGCGGATCAATTTATGAGGAGTTTTTCAAGCGCAGGCCGGGCAGAGGCCCTCGAGGCGGACCTGCTGGCGTTGAATAACGAAGCCCTTGTGTGGGCTCTTTGCCATTGGAAGTGATATTTCCGTAAGGCAGTGTGTTTTGCCGCAGCTTGTACAGGTAAAATGAGGATGACATTGACTCGCTGTGCAGTTATGAGCTAATTCATAATGGCATGCTCTTTTTTCGATAAACGCCTTATGCACCAGCCCGACCTTCAACAGACTTTCCAGTGTTCGGTAGATTGTAACCTTATCGAAGTGCTTTTTCCCCAATCGCCGGGCAATCTGCTCATGGCTGAGCGGTTTGTCTGTTTTCATCAGCACCTTCAATATGGTAATTCTGACCTCGGTGCAGTAGAGCTTTGCTGCTTGTAGCATGTTGCGGGTCTGTGAATCTGAATTTGGCTTCATAGTAACACCGTAAGGTATTAATGGTGATGATGAAAATGCGACAAATCGTCCGATGATTTTACAAACAACAACGGAAAAACGATATCGCTGAAACAGCACGGCAGCAAAACAGCCAAAAACAAAAATCCGAAACTGCCCACCATCTTAAAAACCGAAATATTATCGCCCATTGCCATAAGCATATGGAAAGATGATGCCCACGTGCTCAGAAGAACATGACCTGCGTGCGGAATCTTTGTCCTCGGTTTGAAAAGTGCTATCAGTACGCCGGCTATTGCGGCCGGTATCACGATATACCAACCCTCAATAAAGCCTATGTGCGCCTCCTCGGCGAATCCTTCATTTTCGTGGTCATGCTCATCCCCATGGGAATGGCCTTCGATGCGCATACCCAAAGCCGCCTCGCCGACATAAGGTATCAGCGAATCGCTGAGAGTCCCAATCCCCAGTGAGCCGAAGAAACCCACTAACAAAACAGCAATGATTGTTTTTCTTTTGGTGTGAAACTGAAATATTGAGGCCGTTACTATTGCACTCAAAAAAACATGTGCCGGATGGAATACATAGAATACCTTTTCGCTTGTTTCGTGATCAAGGTTTTTGAAAAGCAGCATACACGCAATACCTGTAAAAGCCCCGAACAAAGTAAATGGTGCGTGGCCCTCCAGTTCTTTAATAATAATTCCAAGCTTTTTTCCGGTTTGCATCGAATACCTCAAAATTGCCGATTGTCAAAAATAGCTTCTAAATCAAAAGAATATTTTATATATATTACGCCAGAAATGCAACTAAGTTGCAAATATTTTTTAGATTTTTCTTTTTTTATTGTTAACCTTTAAAATATCGCTTGTTAACATATCCATCACTCAGTTATTCAGAATACAGAGGATTCGGATTATACAACTGGTTTAGAAAAAAGGTTTTTTTACATTCTATTGCGTTTAGCGATCCTTGTGTCTATGACAAACCTTTTTTCGACAGTTCATAGTGGGTCTCTATCTATATGAAAAAGCAGGTAAAGCCTATGAGTAATCGAACACCGGGAATCGGGAAAAATAAAATAAGTCAGGGATGGCTCCGCCGGATTATTCCAAAGGCGGTCATCATTCTCGTTGCAATAGCCGTACTGACTGTGATAGCAAAACTGCCGCAGCGAGACCGAAGCACCCCTCCCACAGAGGTTCCGCCGGTAAACGTAACTGTCATGCCCGTAATTGCCCGGCCGCAGCTTGCCGACACGTTCAACCTGCCGGCGGTAATTGAGCCGAACCGAATTGTCATAGTCTCTGCCGAGGTCGAGGGTCGCATCGATCGGATACCTCTCAAAGAAGGCGACTCTGTGAAATCAGGTGACCTGCTCATCCAGATTAATGCGGACCTGATACGCCCCTTGTTTGAGATAGCACAGGAGCAGGTCAAACGCGACCAGATCGAGTTCGAGCGAATGGATAACCTCGTCAAAGATAACGCCACACCCCAGCGTGACCTTGATGATGCCAGCACAAAGCTTATAATCAGCAAAGCGAACCTTAATGAGGTCCGCGCCCGCCTGGAACGCACAAGTATATACTCACCAACTGCCGGACAACTCAACGATATTATCGTTGATGAAGGGGAATACGTTCAGGTCGGCAACCCCGTGGCTGAGGTTGTGGATAACGATACGGTTAAGGTCGTAGTGGATATGCCCGAACGTGACATTTCATTCTTCTCAGTCGGACAAAAGGCGGAGATTTTTGTGAATGTCAAGGGCCACGATACCTCAATGACCGGGAAAATCTCCTTCATCAGCGAACTGGCGGATTTACAAACCCGCTCGACAAGAATGGAAATCTCTCTTGACAACAAGAAACGGCTTCTGCGAAGCGGCAAAATCGTGCTCGTACGCCTCACAAGACAAATTCTCAAGGATGCTATCCTGATACCCCTGCTGGCTGTAATCCCGATGGAGGACAGCAAGGCCGTCTATGTCGTCAATTCAGAAGAGGCCCAGCGTCGCCAAGTCAAGCTCGGAGTCATCAAGGGCGACCATGTCCACGTTGTAAGCGGCCTGGAGCCTGGTGACCGGCTGATAATTGCAGGACATCGTTTCGTCGCACCGGGACAGAAGGTAAACGTTGTATCAGAGAAAAAGTAGCTGCTATGCTAATTACCGACCTTGCAATCAAAAACCGCACGACCGTTGCTGTCCTGGGTCTGATCATTGTCCTGCTCGGTGGCTATAGCTATCTCTCATTACCGCGTGAGGCGTCTCCGGACATCCCCATACCCCATATTATGGTCCACACGATTTATGAAGGTGTCTCACCAGAAGACATGGAAACTTCCGTGACCATGGAGATTGAAAAGGAGCTTAACGGAATCCGGGGTACCAAGGAAATCCGTTCCAGCAGCGCCGAGGGCATCTCGATGATTGACGTTGAGTTCAACCCGGACGTAAAGACCGAGGTTGCATTGCAGCGGGTGCGCGACCGCGTGGAAATAGCCAAAGCCGAACTCCCGATTGATGCCGAAGAACCTCTGATTCAGGAGATAAATTTCGCTGAGTTTCCTATCATGACCATCAGTATCTCCGGTGACGTATCCCCTTACCAGTTCAAGGAGATCGCAGACGACTTGCAGGATACCCTTGAGACAGTGCCCGGTGTTTTAAAGGTGAATGTGCTCGGCACACTTGAACCCGAAATCAGGCTGGAGTTCGATCCCGACCGGCTGGCTGCGTATAACCTGATGATTCCGGAAATTTTGGCCCTGATACCTTCGGAAAACGTCAATATCTCCGCAGGTGGTCTCGAGACGCAGGGCACCAGGTTCAATGTTCGAATTCCAGCCGAGCTTGTTACCGCCGAAGAGGTGGATCATTTGCTCTTGACTGTGCGTAACGGCAAGCCCATCTATCTCTCGGACGTCGCAACCGTCACTGACGCTTTCAAAGACCGTATGAGCTTTTCACGTCTTAACGAAATTGACAATGTTACCCTGAGCATCCAGAAGCGTATTGGGGCCAACGTGATCCATCTCTCCGATCACATACGTGCCGTTATTGACCAGGCACAGAAACAGATACCCGGTGCAGTAAAGTTCGACATCACCTTCGATATGTCAAAGATGATTCGAAATATGGTAACTGACCTGGAAAACAATATCCTGTCCGCTTTGATTTTGGTAACAGCCGTGCTTTTGGTGTTCTTAGGCTGGCGACCGAGTGCAATCGTGGCCATGATCATACCACTTAGTATGCTCATCACGTCCTTTCTAATCCAGATGCTTGGCTACACGCTGAACATGGTCGTGCTCTTTAGCATGGTGCTGGTCCTGGGCATGCTTGTCGATAATGCGATTGTCATCGTGGAGAACATCTTCCGACATTTGCAACTCGGATACGGGAAAACTGAAGCTGCGATTCTCGGCGCGCGCGAAGTTGCCTGGCCGGTCACTTCTTCTACGTTCACGACTGTATGTGCTTTTCTTCCTCTGATGTTCTGGCCTGGCATTATGGGCGACTTTATGAAGTATCTGCCATTCACCCTGTCCCTGGGCTTGCTGTCCTCGCTCTTTGCAGGGCTCGTTTTCAATCCTACTATCTGCTCTGTATGGAGCGGTCATGTGACACAGCGGCCAAAGACGGAGAATTGGTTTGTCAGGGGATACCGGCGCATTCAGGGAGCTGGTCTGGAAAATCCGGGACTGACTTTATTTCTGGCAATGTGCCTCTTGGTCGGCCTGATGATTCTTTACGGCAAGATTGGGAAAGGCACTGAGTTCTTCCCGGAAGGAGATCCGGAGCGTGCCATGATCGACGTACGTGCCCCACAGGGCACGAATATCCACGAGACAGACCGCATAGTACGTATAATAGAGCAGCGCATCAGCCCCTATAAGCCGTATCTAAAGCACGTAATCACGAACGTGGGAGGCTCTGGAGGGGGGGACATCATAGCCAGCGCCGGCGGTCCCCACCTGGCCAACATTACGTTGGTTTTCTATGACTTCGGAGAGCGGCAGCGTCCTTCAACGGAAATAATCGCGGAGATTCGAAAGGATATTGACGACATCTCCGGCGCCGAGATTAAGATCGAAGGTGAAGAGGGAGGCCCACCCACGGGCGCCCCCGTCGCCGTACGTTTGATAGGAGAGGATTTTAAGACGCTCGAACGCCTTAATAGCAAGATCTACCAGACGATCGCAAATGTGCCTAACATCGTCAACCTGCGCAGTGATCTGGAGGCCACCCGTCCGGAGCTGGCCTTTACCGTCAATCGCCGCGTCGCCATGCTGCTTGGCGTCAATACCGCCACCGTGGGCAACTTCCTCAAGATGGCCGTCTTTGGCACCAAGGTGGGAACCTACCGTCAGTTCAACGACGAGTACGACATCACCGTACGTCTTCCGCTTGCCCGCCGTCTCAATATCGACGACATGTACGGCCTGCACATTCCCAACGTATCCGGGAAAGCTGTGCCGCTCAGTTCACTTGGCAGCTTCGAATATCGTGGTGGATTCGGTACTATAAACCGCGTCGATCAGAAACGTGTCGTCACCCTCACTGCCGACGCCGAAGGCCGGCTCAGCTCCGAAGTACTCAGTGACGTCCAGAAAAGGCTCTCCATGCTTGAGCTGCCGACCGGCTGCGAAATTCGCTATGCCGGAGAAAAGGAAACCGAGGACGAGTCGCGTGCTTTCCTGATAAAGGCCTTTGGCATTGCTCTGTTGCTGGTTATCCTGGTTCTGGTCATCCAGTTTAACTCACTTATGGTGCCGTTCATAATTATGACCACGGTGGTCCTCTCGCTCATTGGTGCGCTGACAGGATTACTAATCTGCGGCTTGCCCTTCGGTATTATTATGACAGGTATCGGAGTCATCTCTCTGGCGGGCGTTGTCGTGAACAACGCTATTGTGCTGCTCGCCTATACCCGGCAGTTGCAGCTGCGCGGGATGGACTTGGTCTCCGCCGCAGCAGAGGCTGGAGTTACGCGCCTGCGGCCAGTGCTCCTAACCGCAACAACTACAATTATCGGCCTCATTCCCATGGCCATTGGTATCTCGTATGATTTCCACACCTTTACCTGGGCCACAAAGAGCGAATCCAGTCAATGGTGGCGCAACATGGCAGTTGTCGTTATCTTCGGTCTGGGCTTTGCCACGGTCCTGACTCTTGTGGTGGCTCCCTCGCTCTACGTTATGCTTAGTCGCCTATCTCTTCGGTTGGGATTCAAAGGATTCGGCGCCAGCCATCCAGACGATAAACCAGAGACATCCGTTAATTGATTTTAGCAACATCTTCCCCATGACAAGTATGAAATATAAGCTCTAAAAAGCATTGCGGATTTCACTTCAGGCGGGTAAATTATAGCATCTGTTGAAAGAATTTGATAAACCGCGGAATATTATATTCCGGATGATAGTTTTCTCTATAAAGGAGCAGGCAATGAAGAAGATTGTTGGTTTGCTGTGTTTGACGGTTCTAATATTCAGTGTCTCCTGTCGGGACACATCAGAACCATCAAAGCCGCTCATCGGTATTACCAGCGTTTATAAGATAGATAGGCAGAACAATTCCTTTTCGACTTCGGTAAATTTTGCTTATATACAGTCAGTAGCTGATAATGGCGGTATCCCGCTGGTCCTGCCGACCATCCTTGACGAAGAAATTATGCAGCAATATGTCCGGCATCTGGATGGCCTGGTGCTGATAGGAGGCGATGATATCCCCCCTTCCGCCTATAACGAGCAGCCCCACGAAACCGTCAAAGTACTGCCCAGGCAGCGCTACAATTTTGAAAGAAAGTTGATATCTTTGTGGTTAAGCAGCGGTAAGCCATTGCTCGGGGTTTGTCTCGGGATGCAGTTCACCAATGTTGTTTCAGGCGGCTCGCTCGTTCAGGACATCCCTTCTCAGATAGGTACAAAAGTTCAGCACCGCCAATATCATCAGGTAAAGATTGACTCTGCCAGTTCTCTGGCGAAAATCCTTGAAGCAACTGAGGCATCTGTTTACTCGAACCATCACCAGGCGGTCAAGGACGTAGGGAAGAATTTGAAAGTTATAGCCCATAGCGAAGATGGTGTTGTTGAGGCTATGGAAAGGATCAATGGGGGATTTGGCTTGTTCGTCCAGTGGCATCCGGAACAGACCGACAACACCGAACACCGAAATGCGATTTATGGTGCCCTGATAAGAGCTTGTGCCGTGCGAAACTAATATTTTCCATAATAAAGACAGGTAAGACAAAAGTGAAGATTATTGAAACAACCTCGGGTCTTAAGGAATTAAAAAAATTAGCAAAGGGCTGTGTGTTGACTATCGGCAATTTCGACGGCGTTCACCTTGGCCATCAGGAAATAATCAGACTTGCGCGAAAGCTCGCCGACCAAAGGAACTCTGAGCTTGTTCTGATGACTTTTGAGCCTCATCCTGTGGCTATCTTAAATCCGGAAAAAGCGCCCGGTGTATTAACGCCAATGGTATCGAAAAAGTATTTGCTCTCCTGCTTAGGTGTGGATTGCATGGTAATTTTGGAAAGCAGCTATAGGATTTTGAACCTCTCCCCGGAGGCCTTTGTTGACGAGTTTCTTCTTAAATCTTCCAGGCCGGCTGTTGCGGTTGAAGGGGAAGATTTTAATTTCGGTTACGGCAGAAGCGGTAACGTCCAAATACTAAAAGAACTGGGAGAGAAATTCGGTTTTGAACTTGTTATTGTCACCGGCAAAGAGATTAAACTTGCCGGAGAGCAAAATACCAGAGCTTCCAGCACTCTGATTCGCCATTTGCTGCATAAGGGCAAAGTAGTAGATGCCGCACAAGCCTTAGGCAGATATTATCGACTCTCCGGCCGGACCACCCCGGGCAAGGGAAAAGGCAGACAATTAGGATTTCCTACCGCAAATATCGAACCGGTTAACCGGATTATACCTGCTGAGGGTGTCTATGCCGGCTTCGTGGAAATAGCCGATACCGAAGAACAACTTTGCCAAAGTAAAAACAAAATCCCCGCCGCATTTAGTATAGGAAGAGCCAAAACGTTTATTTCCGACCACCCACTGCTGGTTGAAGCCCACATCCTCGATAAGGACACAGGAGATTTATACGACAAAGACCTCGCTATGGATTTCGTCCGCTTCATCAGACACCAGCAGAAGTTCGACTCACCCGAACAGCTCTCCGCCCAAATCGCAAAAGACTGCCAAAAGGCAAAAGAAATCTTAGCCACAAATGAATAAGGAATATACTGATTTTGTGTGGGATTTACGGAATATTGCATTACAATGGAAACAGAAGACAAAACATGAATAATTCTTAATTTGGTAAAGGATTAGCATGGTCGGCAGCGACGATTTCAAAAGAGCAGTTGGCCTTCCCATGCAAATAATAAAAACCATGAAAAAAACATATTTTGCAAAAGTTTGAGACAAACATCCTGACTATAATATGTGCTATCCTAAAACCACTTGTCTGTTAAAAACGGTGAAAGTCTAATATGAAACTGCCTCCGTCAGTACCTGAATACTTCAAAGACGAGGAAAAAGTCGTCAAATGGCTATCGCAGCTAACCAATAAATCGCCGATATTAGTACGCTCACGTTTGCATAAGGAACGCGACAATCCCGGTATCAACGTATCCGATGCCATGCGACAATACGGCCTTGAACCTTTTATATGGACTGACAAACTGACTGAGTTTTATTCCCAAACTGATGCCTTCCTTTACGAACTTATCGTATGGAACCTTAACAAACGCAAGCGGCGAATGCGCCGGCGCATAGGAAAATACCTTTATAGAAATCTCGGACAAAATCTCGACATTTTAACTGTTGGCGATGGCTTGGGCGTAGATTCGATATACCTGACCAGAGCAGGTCACCACGTAACATATATCGAAACTTCTGTTTATGCACGGGCATTTGCAAAAAAAATCTTCGCCGATAGTGACAAGGATGTAAACGTCATGGATGACCCAAATCAGATACCGAAAAACTCGTATGACGTCGTTATATGTCTTGATGTACTTGAGCATGTCCCTGACCCCCATGAGTTTGTCAAAACCATGACCAGCTACCTTAAACCTAATGGGCACTTCATCGTTCATGCACCATTTTATCAAATCCATCCCAGCACTCCAACGCACCTGAAATCAAATCGCAAATACAGCGGCAGCCTGAGACTCTATGAACAGCACGGCCTGAAACTTGTAGATGGTGAACCGACTTGGAGCCCAATAGCTTTAAAAAAAATATCCGGCCGGAAAAATGGTTATTCCCCTTTTAAGCCAAAGCTCCTGGCACTAAGACTTGCCGGACTGTATCTTGCGTTAGGACGATTTACAATCTTACCTTTCCTCTGGGTCAATTCCTATCAACGAAAAGGCCGGCGATGGTTCAAAGAGTAATCTACTATCGAGATTGCACGTTATTCATAAATCCAGGTTTATTATTAGACAACTTTGAAATTTTCCGCTAAATTATCAAAATCAGACGATGCCTTAATTTGAAATAGTTACGATGACGCATAAAGAGTTTTACGAGGATTTTCAATGTTAACAAATGACGATTTCAAAAAAGCAGTTGATTTAATTAATAATTCCAGCAATGTTCTGATAACGGCGCATACCAAGCCGGATGGTGATGCCTGCGGCTGTATTGTGGCAATTTCCAATATCCTGGAAAGTATGGGTAAAAAATCCAGGGCTATCATGCTCTCATCCATACCGGAATGGTACGATTTTTTGTTTGCAGAAAAAGTTCCCGTCCTTGACGAAGATATCGACATCAATCAATTGACCGATAGAAGCTTCGGCGAATTTGATTTGATAATAATTGTCGATACGAACAGCCTCAGCCAGTTGCCTAAATTTGACCAATACTTAAAACAAAATGGTAAACCCGTCTTGATAATTGACCACCATGCAACCGCCGACGGTCTCGGAGATGTGGAGTTGGCCGATTCGAGTGCTGCGGCAACGGGTTTGATTGTTTATGATTTACTAAAGTATGCCGGCTGGCAGATAACTCAAACAATCGCCGAGGCCCTCTTCGTGGCCATAGCTACCGACACCGGCTGGTTCCAGTTCAGCAATACCGACAGCAGGGTCCACCGGGCCTGTTCCGAGTTGATTGACGCCGGAGCAAAACCAATTGAAATATATCACAATTTGTACCAGAATTTCTCATACGCACGCTTCAAGCTCACTGTCGCAATGCTCAACACGCTCCAGTTGCATCTTGACGGATGCTTCGCGACCCAGCAAATATCGCAGCGAGATTTCGAACAGACCGGGGCCTCAATCAAGGACACTGAGAATTTAATCAACGATTGCCGACGAATAAGCACAGTTGAAACAGCGGCCTTGTTAGTGGAATTGAAGGATGGACGAATCAGGTGTTCCCTGCGAAGTACGGGTGGTATTGATGTCAGCGAAATCGCGGCTAAGTTCGGCGGAGGCGGCCATAAAAAGGCTGCAGGAACTTTTTTGCCAGGTCCGCTGGAAGAGGCAAAAGAAATCATTCTCAAAGAAGTGACCGAAAAAAACAAATCCTTAAGCTGTAAATAACTTTCATTTTGGCGGAATGTACTGGGGAACCTTGCCGGATTCGTTTTTGCTAAACGCAATCCAAAATGGATATACAGCCTTTGGCCGATACACAACACCCTGAAAACAAACCACTTACAGAAACAGACAAAACTATGAGCAAATCCGACAACCATAATCTTATTTCTGGCTTGTTTTCTATCCTTGAAAATGCACCCGATTTGGCACAGCTTGTTAAGACTTGGCCGGAACTGCCGGAGCATATCAAAGCAGGGATAATATGTCCCGACGAAGATTTGCCAGAGATATACTCTTGAACGGCTCCAAAAACCTGATAAAAGCCTACAACTACCCTACGTTTTTCCTTATCCTCACGCGCGTGCGCGCGAGGATAAGGAGGTTTTTTAGCATCGGATTAACATTCCTGACATATCATTTATTGTCGCTTCGTGTGCTGCTCAGTGTGTTTTTGTTGGCTGGTGGGACCGATCCGAGAGATTTCGTAAAGTCTTAGTTTCAACAAGGACTGGATGTGCTGTGTTTTCTGAGAAAGGCTCAGGGGAGCAAGATAACTTTGGCTGTCATTCCAATACGGAACAACCGTTATTAAGCCGGCGTTCTCTCGATTTCTCTCGACAAGCATAGTTCAAGGTAGTTCCGGACACCATTGATCTCCGAAGTCACTTCTGCTGCGGTAGGCATGATAGGAATTCCTCGAGGTACAGGGTGCATAAACACCTCGGTCCAGCCGCTGTAGTTAATTTTCTTCAAGGCAGTAACGATTGGCACGAAATTCATTTCGCCACGTCCGGGCAATTGCATTAGCTCCAGTTGCTTCGGCAGTTTCTTATGACAGCCTTGGCCATATTGCCATGCATAGAAATGGACTAAACAATTACCAATATCTGTGATACACTTTGCAATTAATACTGGGTCTTGCGCTAAATGATATGGAGATAGCGCAATGCCGAGATATCTGCAAGGGGTAAATTCTGCTAACCATCGTATGGCATCCGGTGAGTCAATCAGGCTATTCGCATGATTTTCAATGCCAATAGTGATACCCATCTGCTCAGCGGCAGCAATATGCGGCTTCATCTTCTCAATAAATTCTCTGACTGCCGCTTTTAGAGCTTGGCCCTTTAGATTTCCAGGACCACGGCTGCCGCTGATGACCATTGATCCGCCGAGTTTCTTAGCTACTCGCATCTCATCTTGCAAACCGAATGGACCAAGATCATAGTGTGTCAATATGCCTAACTCCACCTGATATTGCTTCAGTATTGCTGCGAACTGTTCGTGTCCCATCGTTTCGATTTGTTCGCGATGATTCGCGTGATGTTCGGGCCAGATGTCAATGTGTTGTGCTCCTGCATTACGAACCTCCGACAAGACGTCGGTGAGCGCCATCCTTCCGTACATACTCGATCCAACGATGTATCTCAACTGGAAAGTCTGTGCGTCATGTGATACCGCGAGCTTTGCCGGACCCGCCACTAACGCAGCGATCAAACTCATACAAAACTCACGGCGACCTATCTGAAGGTAGTCCGTTTGTATCTGTTCGCTACAGAATATTTTCATATCAAGTTCCTGTCTTCGCGTAATCATTGCAACTCAATATTATTACACATCTATGGCAAATATCAATCGGTTAAAAAAGCTGTCAGCTCTTATCAGCCTACCAATTAGATGCTATGTATCACGGTCTAACTACTCGACTGTAAATACTAACGTCATCAATCAGGCCGGACCAGAACTTGCTGGGGAGAAGTTCGGTTGCTATCCGGAAAGAGTCTGAGCTTACCTCTCTTCTGCCCATTAGTATCTCTCACGGGACTCCATTGGATTCTGTCCAGAGTGAGTTTATGATGTTCACTGACCGGCCGACAAGGACATTTCCGCCTTCCGGACCGACAAGACTACTATGGACAACGGCGCTGTAGTGGCCTCCCCGAACTGCCTTCTCCGTGGGGAGATAAGTTCCCGGTCCCACCAATTGCACGACAAATGTCTGAACCGCTTTGCTCCTGGCTTTCATTCGAATTCCATAGTCAGTGAATAACTCAAAGGAATTTGTGCATATGACGACATCTCCGATCCGAAGGACATGCAATTCCATCTCATATTTTGGCTTTGGCTCTGTCCTTTGCTGGTCGAACCTATTGACGGTCATCTCATACCATTTCATCCTACGATACTCCCGCATGGCAGCTTCAGGATTCTGCTCGATCTGGGCAGCAGCCTTTTTGATCGCCTCTTTTGCTTCTGTGTATTCCGCTTCGGTGACCAGACGCATCGGCAGTTGAATCGTCTCTACTTTATGGATTAGAGAGACATCGGTGTGTCGATCATTTTTGACAACTTCATAGGCATCGTCCACAGCGCTCACGATGCGGCGGGCAATCTCGTCCAGGCGATTCAGGTTGCGAAGCCTGCGCATTCGTTCATCAGCCGCTTTTCTATACATCAAGTGAGGCGATTGATCACCGGAAGCACCCGTCCAAGCCAATATGCACAACTGCTCACCATATCGCTCCCGCAAGGCCTCGCGTACCGGATGCCAGAAATCGGCGTTGACAGCAGACTTCGACTCGACCTCCTGCGAGGGGCAAGAGACGTTGACTACGGTACCTACGAGTTCACCTAAATCGTTCCAGAAAAACAACGTGTTGACATCGTGATCCTCGTATCCTTCGAGATTCCGGAACTCAGCTATGTCAGTCTTGCCATACATCCGTGCTGAGCCGTCAGCGTATACTGCACGGCGGTTATAGGCAACTACAGCATGACTAAGTCCCCACGTAACACTTCCCCTAATTCGCCTGTTCCACGCCTGAACTATTACGTCCGCAACTCGTTCAGCGAGGAAGGAGCGATACTGTTCAACCTGCATCACTCCCTCTCTTGGAATGGGATATTTATCTAACAATAAAACGGGAGCTGTATGCGTGTGCGTACCATTGAGAAATATCTTTCTGCTATCTAAATCCGGTAAACGCGCTCGTACAGCTTTGCGGGTAAGTTCCAGAACCTCTGAGGGTATGTACAGCAGGTCGCACGAGACCATGATCGCCACGTCACGAGACAAACCCTCCTCACGAGATTCCAACGCAATCACATTTGCGGTGACCGGTGTTTCGACTGTTTTGGCGATTCGCAAATGAAATTGGCCGGAAACAGCAACTGGCTCTGCGGGAGTAATATCAGCCACTGCCGTTCCAATCAATAATTCAGCGGCTAATCCTCCTTGCGGAGACAGAAGAATATTTATAAGGAATCCAATTATGACAAAAGATTTCCAAAACATCATGTTCTCCTTTCGATCTCATCGTTCCTGAACTTTGTATTGCGTTAGGTTAGCAGATTCATCACGAAACTTCAACTGATTTTGCTATTAGTTAGTGGTCATTCAATAGCATAAGTAGTGCACCTTAGCTGATATTTTGCAACTGGATATCTCAAAGAAAGTTTTTGGGGCAACAGAGATTTTAGTATTTGCCTTTGAGTTCTTCATAGATGTCCAATACGCTTCCTTAGTGCTCTGAGTTTCTATATTGTGGCGGATTCAACTCATAAGTGCAACTGAGTCGCCAAAATTATGGTGAGATGTTATACTCTCTCACTGGATTTTGGTT
>VRUK01000084.1 GCA_019456195.1 Planctomycetota bacterium
TTTCCATAGGGACCATTCCCTTGGAAAGTTAATCGTACATACGAGTTAGATTACTTTAATAAAATCAGACAGTACAGGTAGATACAAAGCTTCTAAAGGAAACTGGTTACACTTATGTTGGAAAAGTGTCCCTGGAAGGAAAAGTGGATCGAAATTGGGACCACGTCTATGATGCCGCGGTAGCAGAGGCTTTGCCGTGGGATGTTGATATCCTGCTCATCTCCGGCGGAATGAAGGGTGTTACGGTTGGCTCCAATCTCTCTTTTCCCGGTGCTGGAGGTGCTTACAGCCAGGCCAATTACTCTATTTCTATGTTTGGTTCTGCCTCAAGCGGAATTACCGAAGGTAAAGGAAAGGCCCTTGTCAGCGCTGCCGGTTATAGATATTGGCCGGCCGCTGCTAACAGGAGAAGAATTCCTCAAGCCTTCTATAATAGAATCCAGGCAATGGTTAAGCCTGTACAACAGAGCGAAGAAGTTGTCCGGCAAATCCAACCGGTTGTGGAAACAGAAGTGTATATTGACAGCCCGGAAGAAACACCCTCTGCAGCTATACAGGAACAGTATCCTGAAATAGACGCCGAACCACTCACTGTAGTTCTTAAAAAAGTGCCCCCGGCGCCGACAAAGCAAAGATGCACTCCAATAGCAAAAGAAAAACGAACTGCAGTCCCTAAAAAGAAGCGCCCTGGGGTTAAGGTCAGCCGGGAGCTTCTTGAAATGGCGGGATTCCCCGAGCACCAGCAGATACATAACCTGATGATAAAGTGACTTTTATAAAAGAAAAATCTCTAAAGAAACGGAAATAAGAACTTCCCTGTGAGGCAGAAGGGAGGTTGCCTATAAAGCAACAAAAGTTGTTTTTGGTATTGATGTAGCTGCTGTTTGATTAGCAGTTAGAAGGGAATCTGGAAATATAAAAAGGAAAGGAGTTTTAACAATGTTTAGGAAATTCTTAATCGTTGCAGTAGTTATTTTGCTGTTTTCCTCTGGCGCCCTTGCTGATATTGGGCAGGTAGAGGGATTTTCAATTGGCGCACTTAATCTGGTGGGAAGATGCGGCCCAGTCGGCTCGGCGCAAGGCGGAAACATAGTTATAATTGGCCATAGCCAGCAGATACAAAAGCCATACCTTTCCACAACAGCCAGGCAGGAAGAAAAAGGAATTTTGGTCCAGCACGGAACTGCAAAAGGTGTCGGTGGTGTATCCGGTGTCGCACAGCGTGCAAAAGTTCAGGGCCTGCAAGGCCAGTATACCGGGCCCTTTGGCTCGACAGTGCAGGGACAGCGTCTTAATGTGAACCTTGGACAGGTAGCACTGAAAGCCGGCGGTGTCGGCAGCACACAGGGAGTGCAGGGTTTCGTTGGCGGCCAAAGCCAGACAATTACTACTCCCCGCATGACTAGCACCGAATCCCAGTTTGTTGGAGTTGTACAATATTCGGCTGTGTCCGGCGGCAAAGGCTCGACTGGTATTGTGGTCAATACCGTAAATGTTGAGATGGGCCAGGGGCAAATTGTTACCGGAGGCCCGGCCTTCCCACATTACAGCAAGTAACTAACGAACAGATAAGTGTGGAAAAATTATAAAAGACTTTTTTCAGGACTTCGTCCGAATGAGCCTTAAAGAAACCTCTTGCATGAAAGAGTGCTTAATCTCTTTAAGGCTCAGTTTTTACAGAACTTTCCTTATATCCCCATATTTTTTCACTTTTTTTTTGTTGCAGGCAGCGTCCTATAATATTAGTATTCCAACTGCAATAAGCGGGATCGGCAAGACGTAGCTGTTTGCCCACTGAGGTCATCACCCAGCTTATGGAGATCGGGTAATAGAATTACTTACAGGTATGGGATGGATGCGCACAGCAGCTTAAAATGGATTATTTCATTATTTTTCGTATTGGTGAGTTGTAGCACCGCTGTTTTTGCCGGCCCGACTTTTATTTACGGTGGTGACTTTGACCTGCCAATCCCCGACAAGCCGGCCTCAGGCAGCTCAATGATCGAGGCGATAATAAAAGTACCCGACCATTTGACTATCTATGACCTTGATGTCGGCATCAATTTGACACATACCAACGTATTCGATTTGCATATTTTCCTTCAAAGTCCCATTGGAACACGGATTTATTTAAATAAGTATAATTTCAAAAATGAATTTTTTAAAGGTGGAGGTTACGTACAAACTATATTTGACGATGAGGCTGAAATCCCGATTGAACAGGGCACAGCGCCGTTTACCGGGCGATTTAGGCCGAAAACCGGCAGCTTATTGGAAATATTCGACGGTGAGGATGTTTACGGCCTTTGGCGCCTGCAAATTTATGATATGTGGTATTGGGACACCGGCAATTTGGAGAGATTTGAATTTATCGTTACGGTTTGCGAACCGACTGCCTTATCACTCCTGGCGATTGGTGCAGGTTTAACGGTCCTTTTTCGACGTCGCCGCCTATAGTCACTCCCTATCAGCTTGATTTACCCGCCAACCTGCCGTAATATGTTCGTATGAACATTCTGGCACTCGAACCATATTATGGCGGCAGCCACAAGGCGTTTATTGACAGCTTATCGAAAGTGAGCGAAAACACCTGGACAGTACTTACATTGCCGGCCCATAAATGGAAATGGAGGATGCGCCATTCGGCAATCACATTTGCCCGACTGGCGGCAGAGCAGCTCAAAAAGGGACAAGCCCCGGATATGGTTTTCTGCAGCGATATGTTGAATCTTGCGGAATTTGCGGCGCTCGCCCCTGTTGAAATATCCGGCTTACAGAAGGTAATATACTTTCACGAGAATCAATTGACATATCCGGTTCGCGTCGAAGACGAGCGCGACTACCAGTTCGCAATGACCAACCTGACCAGTGCCCTGGCCGCCGATGCCGTCTGGTTCAACTCCAAGTTCCACATGAAATCCTTCCTTGAAGCCCTCACGAAGTTTCTCAAATCTATGCCCGACTTTCAGCCGTTGGAAGTTACCGAGATAATACGGGCAAAATCATCGGTTCATCCGCCCGGCATAGCTGATTTGACGGTCTTGCCTGAAAGAGAACCGGGCCCGGTAAGAATCCTATGGGCTGCGCGATGGGAGCATGACAAGAATCCTGAGCTGTTTTTCGAGGCGATTGAAATTCTTAAAGCAAATGAAGTTCAATTCAAACTCAGCGTTATAGGCCAGAGCTTTCGAGACCGGCCCGAGGTCTTCTCTAAGGCGCATCACCGTTTTGCCGACCATATTGACCATTGGGGCTATCAAAAAACACGCCCCGACTATGAGCGTGTTCTGCAGCAGTCCGATGTCATAGTCTCAACTGCGAATCACGAATTCTTCGGCATCAGCGTCCTTGAAGCCATAGCGGCAGGAGCTTATCCCCTTGTCCCCAACCGACTTTCGTATCCCGAAATCCTCGGCCTGGCGCAAAACGAAAACGCAGAGCAATTCTTCTATAACGGCTCTCCCGCCGACCTTGCCCATAAGCTGGGACGGCTCGCTGCCCGCGTTGATAAGGGTGGACTCTTCCCGGCCGCAATCAACCCCGCAATTCTCACCGACCGTTTCAAATGGAACAACCTTGCACATTCGTATGACCGGGCGCTTGAACAAATCCGATAGCCAATAAAAAAAGGGCCTATACCGAAACAAATCAGTATAGGCCCCGAATTTACAAATTTACTGCATGGTTTTATTTAGCAGTCAAATCCCGGTTTATGGTGACGGTGGATACAGACGAATATCATCGAAGTACATCATACCTGCTCCGCCGGCAACCGGATTGGCCCTGTTACCAAGACCAAGGGTAATCGAAGTTACATTGGCAAGGTTCACGCCCTGGTCGGCAAACGCCTGCAGGTCGATATTCCATGCCGTCCATGAAGTTATCTGCGCCGCTGCGTTGGGATTATCATGATTGACCACGGCGCTGTCGTTAAGGGCAACATACAAATTCTCAGCAGCGTTACCCGCAGTGCCTCGGAACCAAATCGTCAATCTGTTGACGCCTTTCACTGTCCAGTCACGATTGGAACTCAATGTCAACGTCGCCTCGGATTTCCCAACAGCATTGTCGTAGGACATCGGTATCGACTGCAAACCTCCGTGAACGATAGCCTGCTCGGCAAATGGAGGATTGGCATTACCAACTACAGAACCGTTTGTAGCCGGGTTGTCGAATCCGTCCAACCATGCGTTAAATATCCTGTTGCTCGCCGGATCAGTGGGGTCAAGGTCATTGTAGCTCTCCATATCGTCAATGATAAGGAAGTTGGCCGTAATAAAGCTCCAGAGAGGACCTGTCCATGGGCTGTCGGCGTTGGCGTTGTTGGCCTCATCGACACGCCAGTAGTAAGTGGTATTCCACTCAAGCTGTCCAGGCTCATAGCTCTCGGAGCCAGGGTTGCCGCTGCTTTTAAGCTCAAGCGAACTTGCATCGGCGCCGAAGTAAACCTCATGCGATGCACCAAATCCGGGTGTCCAGGTTAGGGTAGGCGTCTGCGTGACATCCACAGCTCCGTTAGCCGGGTCAGGACTCTCAACAGCGCCCTGAGTAATAAAGCTCCAGACATTACCTTTGTATGTGGTAACGGCATCGAACTCATCGACCCGCCAGTAGTAGGTCTTTGCCATTTTAAGCGGTCCGGGACTATAAGTCGCATTTCCCTGAGGCAGACCGCCGGTGGCATTGTCCACTTCGTCGAAACTTTCGCCGAAGAAAACGGTGTGCAGTTTGGAACCGAAACCGGCCGTCCAGCTTAGTTCACCCTCCGGGTCAACAGAGGCGGCGCCATCAGCCGGAACAGGATTATATGCAGTTTTGGGTGGAACACTAAAGCTCCAGATTTTGCCTTTCCACGGGCTGTTCGGCTCTGTGTCATTAACCTCGTCTATCCGCCAGTAATAAGTCGTGCCGGGAACGAGACCATCCGGATAGGCGAATCCGGGAAAGCCGACAACAAAGAATGTGTCAACCTGGTTGCCCTGGAAGGTACCTTCGGCTCCGGTGTTTACATCGTCGAAATTGTCGCCTACGTACACATCGTGTGAGACTGCAAAATCTCCCGAACTCCAGCCCATGCTCACCCAGGTATCCTCAAGAAGAGCACCGTCTTTTGGGACAGGACCCAAGGCATACGGATATCCTTCACCACCTTCCATAGAAGCCAGAAGCTCCGCTTCCGACAGTAAGTGGTTATAGATACGAACGTCATCCATAGCGCCGTTGACATGTCTGCTCAAGGGCTGTTCATTACCAATAGCAAGTGATGTAGTCGAGGCTTGAGGAGTTCCGGAATCTGTATCCTCAAAAATTAAGATGCCGTTTTTATACATTCTTCTGCCTTGGCTCGCATCATAGCTGTAAGCAAAATGCGCCCATTCATCCGGAACAATTACTCCAGCGTCAGTATTAACATATGTTCTTGAGCCATCTGTATGCTGAATTGGAAAATGAAAGCTTCCGTCTGCGAATCCTAATACTTCATAGTTTTCAGCAGCATCATCACCTTTGATGATAAATCCATTGTAATTCTTATTTTCATTAACTTTAACCCAAAAAGCTATTGTCCACGTGGTAAGATCCAGGCTTGGGTCACTTCCGCAATCAAGCCAATCATCAGTGCCGTCAAATTCCAGGGCGCCGCCGAAATACCCGGTCACCCACTGAGGCTCCCCGTTGAAGGTGCCATCGTTGCCGTTACCGCTTGAGTCAACTGCGGTGGTTCCGGAGCCTTCGTCAAACCTCCACCAACCAACAAGCTCTGCCTTAGTCGTACCCGTAAGAGCAAAGCTAAACAACGAAACAAAAAGAACCAGATAACTTAATTTCCTACACATAATTATTCCTCCTTTTAAATTAAATATTGGTTGTTGATTGGAAGTTAAAAATTACCTGCAAAGCACGCACCTTCCGTTTCCGGCCATGCGCATTGCATAACAGCTCCTCCTATATCGAAATCAAAAGAAGTGCACCAGCTTCGTTAACTCAAAACCACAGATGCCCGACAGTGCAGGCACAAACTTCACTAATATTATCTATACCAGATTACCCACCTTATCGTCAAGGAAAATCCTCACTTGATTAACTATAAACTTTCAGGTAACCAGTCTTGCTAATCCAAAACAAGTATCAATAAAAAAGGGCCTATACCGACTCAAATCAGTATAGGCCCAGAATTTAAAAACCTACTTCACAGTTTTATTTAACTGTCAAATTACGGTTTATGGTGTCGGTGCATGGAGGCGAATATCATCGAAGAACACCGAACCTACACCACCGGCTACAGGATTGGTCCTGTTGCCGAAGCCAAGAGTAACCGTATTTACATTGGCAAGGTTCACATTGAACTCCGATAGGCTGACTCTCCATTCGGTCCAGTCCCCTGCCTGTGCCGCGTTAGCATCAGGATTATCTACTCCACTGGTGCCGTTGAGGACAACATACATCGTCTCGGCAGCGTTGGTAGCATCGCCAATGTACCAAATTGCCAGCGTATCAACACCATTCTCGGTCCAGTCACGAGTGGAAGTCAAGGTCAAGGTCGCCTCGGATTTCCCAACACCGTTGTCGTATGCAAACGGCATCGATTGATTGCCACTGTGAACGATAGTCTGCTCGGCAAATGGAGGATCTAAATGACCAACGGTGGAACCGTTTATTGCAGGGTTGTCGAATCCGTCCAACCAGGTAAGGAATATCCTGTTGCTCCCGGGCTCGCCTTCGTTAATGTCATTGTAGCTCTCCATGTTGTCCACAATCAGGAAGTTGGCTGTAGTAAAGCTCCAGACATTTCCAGTCTGTATTGCACCACCATCCTCGATCTCATCCACACGCCAGTAATAAGTGGTGTCCCACTCGAGTTTACCGGGGTCATAACTCTCAGAGCCAAGTTGCCTGCTGCCCTTGTACTCGGGCGAACTGGTCTCGGCGTTTTTAACTGCTTCCCCGTCGGTACCGAAATAAACGTCGTGTGAAGCGGCTGCTTCTCCGGCACCCCAGCTAAGAGTCGCGGTCTGGCTCACATCCACAGCGTTATTAGATGGATTCGCTTGGTTTGCCTTTATAGGCAGTGAGAGAGCAGCCTGAGGAATCAAATCCTTTGGCGTGCGGGGGCTCGACCAGCGAAGTTCAGCAACTGCGCCACCGCCGTTCTCATAAAACTCCATTACAAGGCTGTAAGTACTACCTGCGACCAGGTCAATTTCCCCTTTATTCTCAGTGGTCCCGTGGTCCGTCCAGTTGTTAACAATCTGTTGACCATCAATCCACAGACGTACACCGTCGTCGCTGTTGGTGTAGAAGGTATAGGTCTCTGTGAATGCCGCCTCAACTTCACCGGTCCATCTGGCCGAGAAGTTATCGGTGCCGACAGTATCATCCGGTCCAGCGTCACCCCATGCAAAGTTGATTTGAGGATCTGTACGGGTCAGCACGAGATTTCCTAAATCCATACCTGAGAAATATTCACCTTTGACGCCTCCGCCTTCACCGGCGGTAGTAAAGCTCCAGACTTTCCCTCTATGAGTCTCGATGGCATCGAACTCATCTACCCGCCAGTAGTAAGTCTTATCTGGCTCAAGAGTATCAAGAGCAAAAGTTGTGATTCCCTGAGGAAGTCCACCTGCGGCATTGTTCACATCGTCAAAGCTCTCGCCGAAATACACGGTGTGCAGCTTCCCGCCGAAACCCTCCGTCCAGCTAAGGTCTATCTCAGGATCAATAAACTTAGCACCGTCTGATGGATTGGCGTTGTAAGCAGTCTTGGGAGGAATACTAAAGCTCCAGACAGGGCCCTTCCACGGGCTGTTCGGATCGGCTTCATTGACCTCGTCGATTCGCCAGTAGTAAGTCGTGCCTGGAACAAGACCATTCGGAAAAGCAAATCCGGGAAAACCCGCCACTGCATTTGCCGCGGCCTGATTACCTACAAACGTGCCTTCGGCAGCGGTATTCACATCCTCGAAATTATCACCCATATAAAAATCGTGCGAGATGGCGTAATATCCCGCCCTCCACGCCAAACTGATCCATGTGTCTTCATGCAGAGCACCGTCTTCCGGAACCGGACGCCGGGCGAACGGGTTGCCGCCGCCTCCGCTAATGTTTGGGATATACCAGTTGTTAATCCATTCACTTATAACTTCGCCGCGTGGATCATCGTCTTGACTGGCTGTCTGGTAGAAAATGCCTAAGCGGCCATTTGTGTCTGTATTAACAACGATAACCGGATCAGCTCTTGTGCCGGCATCGTTGCCGGCAAGAATCAGTTCGGCTTCCCAGTCGCCTTCAAGTTCATCAAGATGGAATGGGCGATCAGTTGCGAAATCTGTTAAAGATGGAGTAATATCCTGACCGTCGGCTGTAACAACAACAGCAGTATCGTCGTCCCACATTGTAATACCGGCAATATCCATCATTGTCTGTAATCCACCTGCGGCGTTTGTTCCGGCACCATTTACGACATAAAACAGGTAGTCGCCTGTGCCAATAATGGTATTACCGTCATCTAAGAATAATTCAGCTATTGAGTCATCAGCCTGACTATTGCCAGGTTCATAAATAGTGTCTGGGAACGTTCCGCACATAATTAAAAGGTCTGGTAAACCATCACCTGTGTGGGCTTCTACCCAACTTGCAAGGGCATCTTGTTGATCTGCTGCGAACTGTTCAACTGAAACAGCCGTTACGTTGTCAGCAATTTCCTGCATTTCGCGGTCGGCCGCACCTTGCGACCACCAGTTTGCTTGTGTTGAAATCGCTATCTCTATAGCCATAGCCGTCGAACTGAATGCAAATGCGATTACTAACACAAACACTAAATGTTTCATTTTAGACATAATAGTCCTCCTTAAAAAAAATTAAAAAATACCTTTCTTTGGCCACACACCAAAACCCGATTTCTCGGGATTATTTTCAACATAGGAATTGTTAATTGACGAGAAGTATGGATAGATGCTGCGCAGCACAAAGTCAGGTTCTTACTTAACAAACTGCCCCCGATACAACACATAACCACTCCTTCCTATATGTAAAAAACTCGTCTCCCGGGAGACAAAAACCAACATATATATCTCAACGAAGACAAGCTTCACTTAATATACTATATATACCAGTTATTTGTTTGTTCGTCAAGGAAAAACCCCCTCATTTCCCCTCAATTTTGGGTAATTTCAGAGTTTATTGCAGAATGAAAAGGGGCCTATACCGAAATAAATCAGCATAGGCCCCGAATTTGCAAATCAATTGCGCTAACTGCACAATTTTACTTAACAGCCAATCCAAACTTAAGGTGCCGGTGCAAGAAGACGAATATCATCGAAGAACAACGAACCTGCACCGCCGGTAACCGATCTAAGACCAAGCGTAATCGAAGTTACATTGCCAAGGTTCACGCCCTGGTCGGCAAATGCCTGCAAGGGGATATTCCATTCGGTCCAGGTAAATGCCTGAGCTGCATCTGGATTATCATTATCGACACTAGCGCTGCCGTTTAGAGTAACATACATTGTCTCGGCAGCATTGCTCGAGCCGCCTATGTACCAAATCGTCAGCGTATCGACACCTTTCACTGTCCAGTCACGATTGGAAGTCAACGTCAAAGTCGCTTCGGATTTACCGACAGAATTGTCGTAGGCAAACGGCATCGATTGATTACCACCGTGAACAATAGACTGTTCTGCAAATGGAGGATCAAAATTACCAACGACAGAGCCGTTTGTGGCCGGATTATCGAAACCATCAATCCATGCAAGGAATATCCTGTTGCTCCCCGGTTCACCTTCTTCAAGGTCGTTGTAGCTCTCCATATCATCCACAATCAGGAAGTTGGCCGTGGTAAAGCTCCAGAGGGGGCCTGTCCACGGACTATCTGCGTCGGCGGTATTTTCCTCATCAACTCGCCAGTAATAAGTAGTATTCCACTCGAGCTGTCCGGGTTCAATGCTCTCTGAGCCAAGATTTCCGCTGCCTTTCAACTCCAGAGATGCTGCATCGGCCCCGAAATAGACCTCATGTGTATCGGCAAAAACTCCCGGCACCCATGTAAGTGTTGGTGTTTGTGAGACGTCCTCACCACCATTGGCCGGCTTCGGGCTTCCGACAGCACCTTCAGTTGTAAAGCTCCAGACATCGCCTTTATGCGTTTCAACAACATCGAACTCATCAACTCGCCAGTAATAAGTCTTGGCCATTTTAAGTGTGCCGGGGGTATAAGTTACAGTTCCCTGAGGAAGACCGCCTGCTGCATTGTCCACTTCGTCAAAAGTTTCACCGAAGTAAACCGTGTGCAGTTTCGCTCCCCATCCTGCTGTCCAGGTTAGCGGCGCATCCACGCCTACAGCCTCTGCACCGTCAGCCGGATTGGGAAGATATGCGGTCTTGGGAGGGATACTGAAGCTCCAGATGTTGCCTTTCCACGGGCTGTTTGGCTCGGCTTCATTTACCTCGTCAATTCGCCAGTAATAAGTTGTTCCCGGAACCAGACCATCCGGAAGAGGAAATCCTGGAAAACCGACAACAATAAACGTCCCGCCCTGGTTACCGACAAAGGTGCCTTCGGCGCCTTCGTTCACAGCATCATAATTATCGCTGATATATACATCGTGCGAGACTGCGAAATCTCCCGCTGACCAGCTAAGGTTCGCCCACGTATTATCATGTAAGGCGCCGTCTTTCGGATCCGGGCGCCGGGCTTGCGGTTGGTCGCCTGCGGTAGCGTCGGAGAGAACCAGATAACCAAATCCCAGACTCTGGTCATGAGCTTCACGGCTTGTCCAGGTCATCTGGATTTCACGGTCACCGTTATCGGTATCGTCAATAACGGGGTGGAAACCAATGATACTGCCTACGGACCAGTCTAAAGGAGTGATTTCTGAGTGTGGGATAGAGGCTTCGATGATGTATCCATCGCCGGTTATGGCCGAAGCTGTCTGTAGGTAATCAGCCGCGCTCTGGCCGCCACCCTCCATGTCGTCCCAAAGCCATGACTGTTCCTTGAAATCAAAACCGTACTGGTAATGTTCGTCATGTCCTGAAACGGCGTTTAGCGTGGAGAAAAAGACTTCGATAGCGTCAGCATTCCAGATGCTGCCGTCGGTTTTATTCTGGGATAACGTATCGTCTGTCACCACGGCTGCAATGTAAACGTTCTCGTCATCCCATAGCATATAGAATTCTCCGCCAAGGTCCCCGACGTTGTCCCAACTGGCCTGCCCTGAATTCAACTGCTCTGCCACGTCAAGAACTGCTGGAGTCATACCTGAAAGATTCCAGTCGCTCAGATCTCCGTCAATTGTAACAGTACCCCTGAGACAGTCTATCACCAGTTCTTCTCCGGTCTTTGGGTGTACCGCAGGTGGATCCGCAATTGCCAAACCCACGCTGAGCAAAGTTAAAATTACCATGAAAAAGTATTTCTTAGTTGACATTTTGTTCCTCCTAAATTCAACTGAAAACTGAAAGGAAATTTCGCTCCGGCCACACACCGAAGCCCGACTTCCCCGGATTTTTCTCATAAAAAAAGCTGTTAGAAATTTGAATATGAAGCTGCGGAGCACAGAATCAGGTTCTTACCTAAGACCTTATCTCCAGTGCAACACATAATGACTCCTCCTCATATATGTACGAATAAAAAACTCGCATCCCGACAGACAAATCAACATATCTGTCTCTACGAAAACAAGTTTCACCGAATATACTATCTATATAACAATTATTCGCTTTCACGTCAAGGAGAAAATCCTCACGATTAACCATAAAATTTCAGATAATCAGTTTCACATACCTCAATTTCAGCAGAACCAAATATCAATGAAAAGGGGCCTATACCGAAACAAATCAGTATAGGCCCCGAATTTACAAATCTACTTCACAGTTGTACTTAACAGCCAAATCCTGTTGTTAAGGTGCTGGTGGATACAGACGGATATCATCAAAGAACATCATACCTGCTCCGCCGGCTACGGGATTGCTCCTGTTGCCAAGACCAAGAGTAATCGTATCGACATTGGTAAGGTTCACACCGAACGCCTGCAGGTCGATAGTCCATTCGGTCCAGTCATCAACCTGCGCCGCATTAGGATTGTCATTAGTAACTGCGGCGGTGCCGTTGAGAACAACATACATCGTCTCAGCAGCGTTGGCCCCATCGCCAATGTACCAAATCCCTAGCGTGTCAACGCCTTTTTCGGTCCAGTCACGTGGATAAGTCAGTGTCAAAGTCGCCTCGGATTTGCCGACAGCATTATCATAAGCAAAAGGCATCGACTGATTACCGCTGTGAACAATAGCCTGCTCGGCAAAAGGAGGATTTTCATGACCAACGAGAGAACCGTTTGTCGGATCTTCGAATCCGTCCAGCCAGGCGAGGAATATCCTGTTGCTCCCGGGCTCTTCGGGATTAAGGTCGTTGTAGCTCTCCATATCGTCCACAATAAGGAAGTTGGCAGTCGTAAAGTTCCATACGTTGCCTGTCCACGGACTGTCGGGATTGGTGTCATTGATCTCATCAACACGCCAGTAGTAAGTAGTGTCCCACTCAAGTTGTCCGGGGTCATAGCTCTCAGAACCGAGGTCCCTCGTGCCTTTATATTCAGGCGAGCTGGCATCGGCGCTTTTGACAGCATCCGCATCAGTTCCGAAATAGACCTCATGTGAGGCGGCAGCATCTCCTGCATTCCAGCCAGGAATTATCGTCTGCTTTACATCCACCGCACCATTTGGCGGATTCGAGCTATTGGCTCTAAGTGGCGGCTGCAACGGACCGGCGGGAATGATCTGCTCGGCCATCGTCGGTGTTGACCAGTACAAATGCTGCTCAGCGTTGCGGTCCCAGTCCGCGAACTCAAGACGCAACGAATGGATACCCCTCTCTAAGTACATCGGCAGCGAGGCATACTTGGTGGCAACCCAGGACACCCACATGTCAATGACCGGCTGGTCGTCTATCCACAGCCGAGTGCCGCCCTCGCTATTAACACTGAATGTGAACGTGTCGGCGATGGCAATTTCCAGGTCCGCCGTCCACCGCGCCGACCAGCCATTGTCCTGCAGCGGTAAACCGGGGCCGCTACCGCCCCAACTGAAGTCAACGTCCGGGTCAATGCGCGTCAGGACTGGCGTTCCGCTCAAGTCTGCGTTGTTGAAGTACTCGCCCTTGATGCCGCCACTGCCATCGGTGGTCTTGAAGCTCCAGACATCGCCTTTATGCGTGGTGAGGATATCAAACTCATCGACACGCCAGTAGTAAGTCTTGCCCAACTCAAGGGTGCCGGGAGTATAGGTTGTGGTGACCTGTTGAACTCCTCCGGTGGCATTGTTGACATCGTCAAAAGTGTCCCCGAAGTACACATAGTGTAATCTCGCACCCGAACCTGGACTCCAGCTAAAGTCCGCATCCAGTTCTACAAATTTTGCGCCATCACCCGGATTGGAATTGTATGCGGTCGTGGGAGGAACCATAAAGCTCCAGACAGGACCTTTGTGTATCGTAGTGCCATCCGCCTCAATCTGATCAATGCGCCAGTAGTAGGTCGCCCCCAGAACCAGACCGTCAGGGACTGCAAAACCGGGAAAACCAACAACAAAAAATGCGGAGGCCTGGTTGCCATAGAATGTGCCTTCTGCACCGGCATCCACATCGTTAGAATTTTCGCCGAAATAAACATCGTGAGAAACTGCAGTTTCTCCCGGTGTCCAGGCAAGGTTCGCCCAGGTATCCTCATGTATAGCACCATCAGCCGGGACTGGCTCAGAGACCTTGAAAACGGGCGTGAGCAGCTCTACCTCGGCAATCTGCATGTAGTTACCCGCAGCGCGAACGGTCGGGAAGATTACTTGATAGTGCTCGTACGCGATGTCATTTTCGAACTGGATCGGCGTCGTGGTCTTCGTACGCCGCGGCCAGGCCGCTGCGGCGACGAAGTCCTCAATTGGGCCTGAGGCGATCAACGTGTACGGCCCGTCGATGCTATCGTTGGAGCCGGACAGTTCGTAATCGGCTGGGTCGCGCCCGTCCGCGTCATTGGCCGTAGTGAAAGTCAGCCCTGTCACTACACTCGCACCAGCCACAGGCGTGACTCGAAAACCCGTGGCTGTTGTCCCACCGTCATAGTGCAGATACTTCGTCAGTACCTGGTCATCGACGGCAAAGGGCGGTAGTTCGTTGGGTGGCGTGTTCTCGTCAGGGAATCCCACAACGGTGTCAAATGGGCCTGTGACGTCGCGACTCGCCTGCACCGCGCCGCTAAACACCAACATGGACACGATAACAATTAGAATTGATACATTTCTCCACATAATAGTCCTCCTGGAAAAAAAGTTAAAATTACCTTGTTTTGGCCACACACCAAATTCCCGACATCTCGGGATTGCTTTCAACACATGAACTGTTAAATGATGACAAGTATGACTGTGAAGTTGCCGGGAACAAAGTAAGGTTCTTACTTAAAACTATGCCTCTGGCGCAAAACACAATACTCCTCCCTAATATGTACAAATAAAAAAACTCGCCTCCCGACAGACAAAAACCAACATATATCTATCTCTACGAAAACAAGTTTCACCGAATATACTATCTATACCAATTATTCGCTTTCACGTCAAGGAGAAAACCCCGATTTGCACTCAATTTTGCTCAATTTCAAAGTTATTGTATTGCAGAGTCTTTTTCTATCACCTTTTTTTCCTGGGCCTTTTTGAAATCGGCTATTTTTTCGGCAAACTCACCGTCAGCCAATGCCAGTATCTGCACGGCCAGTATCGCCGCGTTTTTCGCACCGGCCTTTCCAATAGCCACAGTGGCCACAGGAACACCGGGCGGCATTTGCAACGTGCTCAGAAGCGCATCAAGCCCGCCCAGCCCGGAACCTGAATCCAAAGGCACACCGATAATAGGCAAAGTTGTCTTTGCCGCCATTGCACCGGCTAAATGTGCCGCCATGCCCGCCGCTGCAATAATGACTTTTATACCTTTATTAGCCGCGTTTTGAGCGAATTCGGCCGCAATCTCCGGAGTTCGGTGGGCTGAGATTATCCGCACAACAGGCTCAATACCGAAATCACCAAGCTGCTTAACACAGCTTTTCATTACCTTAAGATCGCTGTCAGAACCCATTACCACAGCCACGGGAGTTGTTTTTTCAGATACCATATTGTTTTCTCTTCTTAAAAGGTTACAATATTACTAAAGTTCAAATTATGTGGTAATAGTAACGGCTAAACGCCCCAAATGCAAGTTCAAATAGCTGCACACCGATAACGGGGCGGATTTTTGTAGTCGGGCGTAAATCTGAAATAAAAATCGAGCATCAGTTAAAGAGGATGCCGAAAATGCAGACAAGAAAAACGATTGTTGCAGGTCAGTTTTATCCGGGTCAGAACGATTCCTGTATAGACCGAATCAACGAGTGTCGTGATGCGGAAGTTTTACCCGAGATTTTGCCTGAAACGATAGTAGCCGGTATTGTTCCCCATGCCGGCTGGACTTTCAGCGGGCCCCTGGCGGTGCTGGTCTTCTCGGCCATAAAGCAGCAGCACGAGAAGGTTCATACCTTCATAATATTCGGGGCCGCCCACGGTTACTTCGGCTCCTCGCCAGCCGTCTATAACAGAGGCAGTTGGATAACACCCCTCGGTGAGATTTTCATTGATGAGGATCTGGCCGACGATGTATTGGATGCCGGCCCGTCCGTAAGCGACCTGGAAGCACACAGGGCCGAGCACAGTATCGAAGTGCAGATACCGTTTATTCAGTATCTGTTCCCCGGTGCCAAGATATTACCGGTTATAGTCCCGCCGAGAGAGCAGGCAGTGACATTGGGCAACTCCGTCGCAGAGATTATCGCCGGCAATGAACAAAAGAAAATCGTCTGCATCGGTTCGACCGATTTGACACATTACGGCCCGCGTTACGGATTTACCCCGATGGGTGTAAATTCCGAAGCCTTGAAATGGGCTGATACAGTCAATGACCGGAAGTTTATTGATCTGGCACTGAAGCTTGAGCCCAAACGTCTGCTTGCCAGTACCGCTGAGAACTGCAATGCCTGCGGCGGCGGCGCAGCGGCCGCCACAATCGCCGCGGCAAAACAGCTCGGCTCTGAGCGCGGTTTACTGCTTGCCCACACGAACAGTAACGAGATAATGCTCCGCAATATGAACACCACTAGCGCCGACAGTGTAGGCTACGCCGCTATGGTCTTTTAGTGCATAAGCGCATCTATTTTGTTTAATTATTGACAAGATGCAGTTTGTCATGAAAAATAGGTGAAGAAACAAGAAGATAGGCATAATTAACCTCTCTAAATGAGTAATGCCGATTCGACATTCATTCGGATTTGGAAGGAGAACTAAAAATGAAAATTTCAACCAAAGCATTTGTCCTGGCATTTGTTGCAGCCGTGATGATGGGAATGCCTTGCATGGCTCAGGACGCCGATCTGCCTTTTACGTGGGAAGGAAAAGGCAGTGCTTCGTTCATCGGCCAGTATGGAACTGAAGATATCAATTTCCAATTCGAATTATCCATCGACGAACAGGGGATGTTCGCAGGACAAACAAGCAGTGAAGATGGGACCTCCGAAATAAAGCATGTCTTCTGTACTGAAAAAAAACAATATGATTACCCCGGTTTCTTCTCCAGAAATATCGTCATTGTTCTTATGATGAACGAATATGGCGACAATCCGATGTTAAGCATTGTGAATGGACGTATCCTGATGGACAAGTTTCTCTATGGTGAAGTGATGCTCACCAGCTTTGACCAAGACAGTGACATAGCGAAAGCACTTGGCGTTGGCAATTCCTATGCAACGTTGATGGAAGATGATGAACTCCCTTGGAATTTAAAATCAGCTATGAAAAAATGCATCCCCTTCGGCACAGTCAAAATCGAAGGCGATTACAAAACCCCGGCACACAGTGAGTCCACACCGGCCAATGACACCATTAACCTGTTTAATGGGAGGGATTTCGAAGGATGGTATATGTATAAAAAGGATGCGTGGAAGGTCACCGGCGGCGTGATTTACTGCTCAGGAAAACCCACCGGCTTTCTGCGTACGAAGAAAGAATATAGCGATTACAAGCTCACTTTTGAATGGAAATGGCCCGAAAAACCCGGTAACAGTGGAGTCCTCCTGCATATGAGTGACCAGGATAAAATCTGGCCACTGTGCGTCGAAGCCCAGCTTATGCACACAAAAGCTGGCGATTTAATTGGCATGGGTTGCAAATTTAATGAAAACAAAGCTAAAAAGGACGGGCCTTTCAGCTATACGCCGCGCATGAATGACTCTAATGAGAAGGAACCTGGCCGCTGGAACTCGTACGAAATCGTCTGTGATGACGATACTGTAGAATTGAAAATAAATGGCCGGTACCAGAACAGGGCGACCGGGGTGAGCATTCGCAAAGGGTACATCGGTTTCCAGAGCGAAGGCGTCCCCATCATGTTCAGGAACATCAAGCTGACGCCTCTAAAATGAACACGGTATAGTTCTCTTCAAGGCCGATTGTGTTTTGTCTAACGTGGCATGAATTACAATTGTCTCTGTGGCGCTATAATCATTTTAAGTGAGGAGAAACCATGAAGCACTCAACACGCATTCTAATCGCCATACTCGCGGTCGGACAAGTTATGACATTTGTTTCGGCACAGGAAGCACTTGCGCAGCGAAAACAAATTAACCGGTTCCGCGACGGCCAAACCCTGGCCTTCCCCGGCGCCGAAGGCGCATCCCTCGTACGCGATGCTGTGGACAAACGCCTGATGAACGACATCAAAAATCGTACGGGCAAACTGCTCGATTCGCAAGACGAAGTGGGCGGCTGGCCCAAACTCAAAAGCAAGCCGGCGCCCAAAGACGCGGACCGCGACGGTATGGCCGACGCTTGGGAAACGGCCAATAACCTCGACCCGAAAAACCCGAATGACAGAAATGGCGACGCACACAAAGACGGCTATACCAACCTCGAAGAATACCTCAATAGCCTGTGCCCCCAGTTAAAAGAATAAAGGATAAAACAATGCTTCATACAGGAACACTATTCATTAAGATAAATGAGAAATTTCAACTAATACTTTTTGTCATTGTCTTCTTTACAAGCTCGACTCTGACCTTTGCCAATTGGCCGGATTGGCGCGGCCCGACCGCTGATGGTCGAAGCGATGCAACCGGTCTCCCTCTGAAATGGTCGGAAGCGGAAAATATTGTCTGGAAGACCCCCATACATGACCTTGGCTACTCAACGCCCGTCGTATGGGACGATCAAATCTGGCTCACTACGGCTGCGAAGAAAGGGCAGACCCTCTACGCCGTCTGCATCGATCTCAATACCGGCCGAGTCGTACACGATGTTGAGGTTTTTCAGCCGAACAAGCCCCAGCGAATTCACCGAAACAATTCTTATGCGACGCCTTCGGCAGTGCTGGAAGCCGGTCGCGCCTATGTACATTATGGTACCCATGGAACCGCCGCACTCGATTCGAAAACGGGCAAAGTGCTGTGGAGGCGCACCGATTTGAATTGCGAGCACATGCAGGGCCCGGTTTCCTCGCCGATTCTGTTTGAGGATTTGCTCATCGTTCATCTCGAGGGCACTGACGTCCAGTTCATTGCCGCTTTGGACAAAAAGACAGGAAACACAGTCTGGCGTTACGATCGGCCCAGGGAATTTTACGAGAATGTTGAGCCGTTATATCTCCTCAAGTCCTATCACACGCCAATTATTGTCGAGGTAAACGGCAAACCGCAGTTAATCAGTAACGGTGCCATGCTCGCAACAGGCCATGACCCGCACACCGGCAAAGAACTGTGGCGGGTCCTGTACCGCGACGACAATCCCATCTCTCGAGTCGTGAGCGGTCTTGGGCTTCTCTTTATCAATGCTGGCGGCTCCCCGGGTGCCACCAATTTGCTGGCCGTGCGTCAGGGTGGCGCCGGCGATGTTACCGATACACACGTCGTCTGGAAGATGACAAAAGACGTATGCCACGAAAGTTCACCTGTGCTGGTCGGCAATCTGCTCTATTTATTAAGTGACACGGGCGTACTGATATGTAAACAAGCGACCACCGGCCGGACGGTATGGACCGAACGTCTTGAAGGCAGATACGGCGCCTCACTGCTCTATGCCGATAACCGGATATACATTTCCAACAAGGAAGGAAAGACCACTATCATAGCTCCCGGACGAACTTTTCGCGAATTGGCGGTCAACAAGTTAGACGGATTTTTAGGGGCTTCGCCTGCAATAGCGGGCAACTCGCTGCTGCTCCGCACCAAAACACACTTATATCGTGTTCAAAGCAAGTAGTAGGAATGTGGCCACAAAAGCGACTAACTTTTTTTTCAGGAATTGATACCACGGCCGCTGATTATCGCTGTCTCAGGAATCCAACATTGGAGACCATGCTTCCATAATCTTTTAGCACATAAGTGCACAAACACAAAAGTAAAGAAGATAAAAAAACATAGAGTATGGCTCCATTAGACAAAAGCTCAGGGCAGAGCCGCTCTGCTCGTGAAGCGCAGATTTCTTATATCGCAGAATCAACTTTATCTGTTATTGCAAGCTAATCGAAAAACTTTATTCTGAACTTAGTGGAACCGAATGACATTTTTGTTTCCACTCAGATAAGTGCTTTTTGTGTTTTGCTATTATCGCCTGGACAAGCCGGAAATTCACTTGTTCTGGCTCAGTTCCTTCTATTATGTGTTCAACGAAACTCATCAGCATTTCGCGTTCACTATGGAGGTCGTAATAGTCTATCGACTGTCGAATAATCCCTTTGAGCACTTCATTGGTCTTCCACGGTTTGGGGATAAATCTGAAAATCTCTCCCTGGTTTATCGAACCCAGTAGCGAATCTATATCAGCATATCCCGAAAGGACCATCCTTATGATGTGGGGATATTCTTCTTTGACGGTCATGAGAAACTCGAGCCCGTCCATCTCAGGCATACGCATGTCGGTTACGATTACATGCACCTGGTTCTGCTGGAGGATTTCAAGCGCCTCTTTCCCACTGATTGCAAAGAAGGTTTCATACGGTTCACCCTTAAGGCCTCTTTTTAAAGATGATAGTATATTTTCCTCGTCATCCACAAATAACACTGTTCTCTTTTCCATTTTTTGCTATCTCCTTTTCTTCATTTTCTTTTGTACTGATTGGAAGTTTTATTGTGAATTTAGTACCCTCACCGACCGTACTGTCAACGAGGAGCGTGCCTTTGTGCTTGTTTGTGATAATATCGTATGAGACACTCAATCCCAGCCCCGTTCCTTTGCCCACAGGCTTGGTTGTAAAAAACGGTTCGAAAATCTTCGAAAGTGTCTCGGGAGGAATCCCGGGCCCATCATCGACGATTTCACAGACCACCTCATTATCATCTGTCGTATATGTCTTGATTGTAATAATCCCATTGCCGTCTCTTTTCTGGGCCTTGATTGCCTGGGCCGCGTTCACGAGGATATTGAGAAATACCTGGTTTATCTGGCCGGAGTGGCAGAATATCAGCGGCACTTCGGAAAAATCGGTTTTGACGTCGGCGTCATATTTGATTTCATTTCTTGCTACGATAAGAGTGGCCTCAATACCCTTGTTAAGGTCGTATTCGTCGCGACTTCCCGGCTGGTCGATTCTTGAAAAATCCTTCAGATTCTGGATGATATCGGTGACTCTGTCCAGTCCTTCCCTCGAATCATCGAATAATCCGTTGATATCTTCGAGAATAAAATCTATTTTCATGTCATTGCGGGATTGGCCTATAGCTTCTACTTTGTTTCGCAGTTCTGATTTCTCCGAAGTCTCAATTTGTGCAATGAGTTCATCGTACATTGTGACCAGGTCCCGGATCTTCTTTACATAGCTGTTGAGCGTCTGAAAATTGCTGGCGACAAAACCTACCGGCGTGTTCATCTCATGCGCAACGCCGGCGGCAAGCTGGCCGATGGACGCGAGTTTCTCATTTTGCACAAGGCGCGATTGTGCTTGTTTCAGTTCGTCGTTGGCAGTCTTGAGTTTTTGATAAGCATCCGCTGTGGACTGCTCTGCCAGCCTGCGGTCTGTTATGTCATAAAATATTCCCTGGCTTCCATTGATGTGACCGTAAAGGTTTTTAGTAAAAGTGGAAAACATAGTCACATATATAATCTTGCCTTTGGAAGTTTTAAGGGCCAACTCTTTGATTTTGACGTTCTCTTTTTTTAGTTTTCTTAAACACCAGGTTCTATCTTCTGAGTTGACCCAAAACTTTTCCGGCAAAAAAGGTTTGTTAATCAATTCTGCGGGGCCGGAAATCTCTAATAGTTTCATAAATGCCGGATTGACGTAATTTATCCTTCCATCTGAATCGAGGGTATAGATGCTGTTTTCAGAATGTTCCAGCAACAGGGAGTTTTTCTCTTCTTCCTCCTGTAGCTTCTGTTTCACTGCTTTGAAGATGTCCGTTTGAGTTACAATCCCACACAACTCCTCTCCGTCCATAACGACCAGCCTGCGGACATGCATCTTTTCCATAGTGCTGCGGGCGCTGAAGACTGAATAACTGGTGGGTACCGTTATTATCGGCCAGGACATTACTTTCTCTACTTTGATATGAACAGGATTCTTTTTAAGTGCTACAATTCCTTTGAGAAGGTCTCTTTCTGTAATAATACCCTGTACTTTATTTCCCTCCAGAACTATAATACATGAGATATTCCGGGTTTTCATGATTTTCACCGCTTCTGCAACGGTTGTCTTGGTCTGGATTGCGGCTATATCGCTACTCATTATCTCCCCAACATCCTTCCACATACCATAAGATGTAAGAGCTCGAGTCAGATCGCTTTGTGTTACAATTCCGATTAGCTGTTTGTCTTTGAGGATTGGCAGTCGTCTGATACGTTTGCCCTCCATAATTCCGCTGGCATCAAGGACAGACAAATCAGGGCCGATACTATCCACAGAGGGTGACATTACCTGGGCGACCTTTATCTTATCGAAATCCTTGTTCTTATCTGCAATCATTTTGAACAAGTCTTTTTCGGTAAGGATGCCTGCTATACTGCCTTTGTCCATAACGACGGCGCAGGAAACATTATTCTCAGACATCGTCTTTGCGGCCGAGACCGCGGTTTCATTGGGGCTTGTGGTAACCACATCTTTGCTCATCACATCCTTTACCTCCAACCATACCCTGGAGGAGGTTATCAGGCGATCAGAGTGGATGTCCACTATTGATGTGTTGACCGAATCGCTTTTATTTTTCTTATTTTCCATTATCTCTGCCTTAGCTTACACTCTTCCAGTTCAGTCCTGTTTTACAAACAATCATTTCCCGGCCGATGAGCGTCAATCGCATTCGATAGTATTGTTAGGCAAAATGAACTATTAGCTTTTTTCCAGTACTTTCTCTTTCTCTGCGTCTTCGGTCTTGGCCTGCTGGCTTTCTTCTGCCGAACTGTTGCGTTGACTCTGAAAGTCGTAATACTCTAACGCCTCCAGGATGGCCGGCTTGAACTCTTCTTCAAGTTTCCAGGGCTTGGTGATGAATCTGAAGATCTCGCCCTGGTTGATCGCCGTGAGCAGGGTACTTACCTGTGTGTATCCTGATAGAACCATCCTGATGATGTTGGGATATTCTGCTTTGACGGTTCTGAGAAGATCGAGCCCGCCCATCTCAGGCATACGCATGTCGGTTACGATTACATGAACCGGATTACGCTGGAGGATTTCAAGTGCTTCTTTGCCGCTGTTTGCAAAGAGGGTTTTATAGGGCTCATCAAGGAGCCCCCTTTTTAGAGACGTTAGCATCTTTTCCTCATCATCCACAAATAACACTGTTCTCTTTTCCATTTTTTGCTATCTCCTTTTCTTCATTTTCTTTTGTACCGATTGGAAGTTTTATTGTGAATTTAGTGCCCTCACCGACCGTACTGTCAACGAGGAGCTTGCCGTTATGCTTGTTTATGATAATGTCATACGAAACACTTAGCCCCAGCCCTGTGCCCTTGCCGACAGGCTTAGTTGTAAAAAACGGGTCGAAAATCTTCGAAAGTGTCTCGGGAGGAATCCCGGGCCCATCATCGACGATTTCACAGACCACCGCATTATCATCAGCCGTATATGTCTTGATTGCAATAGTCCCATTGCCGTCTCTTTCCTGGGCCTTGATTGCCTGGGCCGCGTTCATGAGAATATTGAGAAATACCTGGTTTATCTGGCCGGAGTGGCAGAATATCAGTGGCACTTCGGAAAAATCAGTTTTGACGTCGGCGTCATATTTGATTTCATTTTTCGCCACGACAAGAGTGGCCTCAATACCCTCATTGATGTTGTATTTGTCGCGGCTTCCAGGCTGGTCGATTCTTGAAAAATCCCTCAGACTCTGGATGATATCGGTGATTCTGTCCAGTCCTTCTCTCGACTCACTGAATAATCCGATGATATCTTCGAGAATAAAATCTATTTGCATATCGTTGCGGGATTGGCATATAGAATCTACTTTGTTTCGCAGTTTTGATTTATCCGAAGTCTCGAATTGTTCGATGAGTTCATCGTACATTGAGACCAGCTCCCCGATCTTCTTTACGTAGTCTTCCAGTGTCTGGAAATTGCTGGTAACAAATCCCACAGGGGTGTTCATCTCATGCGCAACACCTGCGGCGAGCTGGCCGATGGACGCAAGTTTCTCATTTTGTATCAGTTGTGATTGTGTTTCTTGCAGTTCTATGTGAGAAAGTTCGAGTCGTTCATAGGCAATCTTTATGGCCTCATCCGCCCGCTTGCGCTCGGTGATATTTCTGGACGTGTGGATAACCTGTATAACTTTCCCGTTTTCATCTTTTATGGGAGTCGTAGAAACCTCTACATATATCTTACTGCCGTCTTTCCCGTAAAGCGTTTGCTCGACTACTGAGTGTTTCCCGGTCTCCACTGTCTCAATAAGGGGACAGGGACCATCAGGTGGTTCGCATGGAACCGAATGGTTATAGTTTACCTCATAACAGTGCTTACCTATCACTTCTCTTTCCTCTAAGCCCGATTCTTGTAAGAAAGCAGCATTGCATCCGACTATCTTAAAACTATGAGCATCAACGATTGAGATTGCGTCGGTCATACATTCAAGAATCGTAGCCATGAATTCTTTCGAGTGCTGGAGTTCTTCCTGAGCCTTACTGCGCTTGGCCACTTCCTTGCTGGTTGTTTTCATTTCCTCCAGTCCCTGCAATGATATTCCAATTATCGGCATAATGTAGCTGAAAATATTCGCGAAGTGGGCTAAATCAAAAAATGCGTCAAAAAGCTGCTTGGAAAAAGACATATAAACCTGTCCGCAAAGATTGAAAAGGACGCTGGCCAAAAGTATGCCGGAAAAGACGTCTCTCTTGGCGGCATATCGTCTCCACATAAGAAGAACGGCAATAAGGAACAACATAGCCGATATAAAGTCAGCCGGTCTCGATATCAGTCGGTCCGGATAGAAAAATTGTGGAAGAGGAATTGTGATTGCTAACGCTGTAAAACATCCGCTGGCCATCAAGGCAAGAGATGAGTAAACTATGGCTTCACGCCTGACATTCTTCGACATCTTTGTCATCCGTTCGATCAGGGCAGCTGCAATAATCATAATAGCCAAAGTTATTCTTCCGGCAACATACGTACCAGGGATAAAGCTTGAAAAATCGGCACCGCTGTCTGCAAAAAGTCGCTTAAAAGAAAGTGCTCCATAGATAAGGTCTTCACTGCCGCAAATGAAAAAGCCCAGACTTATTATCAGATAAAAGTGGTTTTTCAATCCAAGAAAGAACACCAGAGACGCAACACCCGCAGCAAGCGCAATAAAAGAGCCTACGATTTCTGTACTCAAATGAAAGTCGCTCGAACTGATCCAGGTCGAGGAAAATATACTGGGCCCAATTGCCAAAAAGAAAAGAACGATCGCTATGTACAACAAGATAAATCTTTTGACGCTTATCTTTTCGATGCTCTGAGTTTTATTAAATGTGTCTTCTGAAATACTCATGTTCTAAGTCCGCCTGATATTTACGTATTATTTCTATTGTGAACTTTACCATTACTCCTCATCATCTACACAAAGTAACGTTCTTTTTTTCGTCGTTCACTATCTCCTTTTCTTCATTTTCTTGTGTACCGATTGGAAGCTTTATTGTGAATTTCGTGCCCTCGCCGACCTTACTGTCAACCAGGAGCTTGCCTTTATGCTTGTTTGTGATAATGTCGTATGAGACAC
>VRUK01000008.1:0-69884 GCA_019456195.1 Planctomycetota bacterium
TAACCAACAACTTTTGTAATTTTGCTGAGATAGCAAAGAGAATAATTGTTCTGTGGGGCAATTGTGACACAGCCTGGTCGCGAGAGAAGACGTCCCGAATGATGGTGTTTTGGGAACTGCCCTGGAACGCCCATGAGTTGTTCTGGCTGGTACGCAGATCGATCTTGTCGAACTCGTCCACTCCCTCGCTGCCAAACAGTGGGTACCTGAGCTTTCCCGCTCCGTATTCATTGCGAAAGAACAGTCGCAAGGCGTGCTTGGGATTATTGCCACTTCGGCTGAATGCCCCGCGAATCCGCAGGCCCGCATTGATATGGAAACCTTCGCTGCCGTCGGGATTGAGCAATTCGGCTGAGATGGGCCGCTCCCACTGGATACCATCTCTGCGAGCGTTGACATAAATACCATTAGAGGAATCGAACAGATTATCCAAATCTGTAACAAGCGAGATAGTAGGTATCGCCAGAAGTGAATCCTTAATTGTATTCCGATAGCGAGCGTTATTGACCACGTCGGGATCCATTCCGTAATCGATGGCCTGGCCGTTGACACTGCCTCTCGGCCATTGGGAACCAGGCGGTTGTCCCGTGGGAGATTGCCTTATCACATCGTCGAGGAAGATATAGGTGTGAGTTATAGCATCTGAAGACTTCCAGCCCGGCTTAATTGCTTTGGCCCGCAGACAGGTAGTTTTATTGATAGGAAGAGGAACGCTATAGAGCATACCTTCCGGAGAGCGTCTGCCATCGGTCAAATTATACGGCTCACTGCCATCGAGAGTATAATATATTATGGCATCTTTTGTTTCGGTGGCGAGAGTAACAGAGAAAGGTGTATCGTAGAATCCATGCTCATGGCTGAATTTTACATCATCAACAAAACCCTGATACACACTGATATTTTCACTCGCGGGACTGGGGGAACCGAAGAACTGCCAGTTATCATCGGCATCGGGGTAGCGGCCAAAGGAAATATCGGAAGTCTGCTCACCAAAGACAACACTGTCAATTAGAGTACTTCCATCGTAGTCAAACAAAGCAATCTGCTCACCGGCTGCATCGAGTTTGAAATTGGCATGGAGCCCGGAATATGCGGTATCGTTGTCGGCCCATATTAATAGATAGCCATTTGGAGGTATAGTCGTTAGAGCTGGAATGCCATTGAGAATCCGCCACTTGGTAGGATCGGACAGGTCGTCCGTCACATAAAAACCACCTATATCAATAGCAACAGAGCCATAATTGTAGATTTCGATCCAGTCATCATACTGGCCCTGAGGGTCCTGGGCAGAACTGCTGTTAGAGGCCATGAACTCGTTTATGGCCAAAGGTACCTGGGCACTATAGGCCCTTTCAGCCTGCATAAAACCTGACAACAATATGTGTAGTGCAACGATAGCAAGAAGCTTGTTCATAGTAACAAGGATTTTTATATCCCCTTCCTCACTTTTTTTATGCTATTAACTATAGTTCAACTATGGGGTCCTGAGAGGACTCAAGCAAGTAAACAACTTGATTTTAATTGTAGCATAAATTGGAAATTGAATCAAGGTGGAAACCATCACATCTTTAGAATGTTCCAGTGCTTTGACAATTATATAGTGGACAAAAAAGGGAAGATTATATACAATATCCATGTTAAAAAATGGTTGAACAAAGAACATAAAGAAGAGGTGAATCATGTCAGACAATATCAATCGGCGCAATTTTTTGAAGAAATCCGCGGCCTTATCTACAGGAGCAGCATTAGCTTTAAGTTTTGAAGAGAAGGCTTTATTGGCAGCGATGACAAACAAGCCTGCGCCAAGAATGCCCGGAGGTTCTATCACAGGTTTACCGATGGGCAAAATTGGTAATGTCAAGATCAGCAGAATGTTCGCAGGGGGAAATCTTATCAGCGGATTCGCCCACAGCAGAGACCTGATATACGTATCTTCCCTGCTGAGACAGTATTTCACAGACGATAAGGTGATGGAGACTTTCGAGATATGCGAAGAATGCGGAATCAATACCGCGATACTGAGGCTCGATGAGCACTGTATAAGGATTATGAACAAATACTGGAATAACAGAGGCGGCAAACTGCAGTGGATAGCCCAGGTGAAAATGACATCAGATGATCCGACAGGTGAGGCGAAAGCGGCCATCGATAACGGAGCTATCGGAGCTTATGTACACGGCGGTGTTGCGGACACATTTGTCGAGAAAGGCCGGGTGGACCTTCTCGGAAAAGCGGTTGAATTCATCAAGCAAAACGGCGCTATTGCAGGCGTCGGAGGTCACAATGTAGAGGTGCCCATGGCTTGTGAAGAAGCGTCAATAGGCGTCGATTTCTATATGAAAACCGTTCACAAAAGTGATTACTGGTCCTTCACCAAAGAAAGAATTAAGGACAATGTCTGGTCAGCTAATCCGGAAAAAACGGTCGAGTTTATGAAAAAAGTGGAGAAACCCTGGATAGCTTATAAGGTCATGGCTGCAGGAGCAATACATCCCAGAGACGGCTTTAAGTATGCCTTTGAAAACGGCGCCGACTTCATCTGCGCAGGGATGTTTGATTTTCAGGTCAGAGAAGATGCAATCATTGCCAGAGATATTTTATCAGGCAATATAAACAGGCAGCGTCCCTGGAGAGCATGAGAAAAACTTACCATTTGCAATCTGAAAACTGAACCGGTGCCAGGCGCTTATCATCTTTTATTTCACTGGTACTTTTTCATGTACTCAAGAAACTTCTTTGCGGTTTTGTCCAGATTTTCGATGTCACCGCCGCCATCCAACACCTCACACATCTCGTAGGTGACATATCCCTGATAGCCGATTTCTTTGAGCGTATCGAAAAATGTTTCGTAATCAATAATACCTTCTCCTACCGGGACTGCTCGAATCAGAGTCTGCTGCTGCATGTAATTCGTTAAATTGCTGTCATAATGATACCGAGGCATACGCACATAATCGGCTGCGGTGGTATGGACTATAAAGGGTTTCATCTTCCAAATGGCGGCCCGAATTTCCTCGGAACTTAAACCTTCGAGGGTCGGAGACCACGCATCAAAAGCAGCTTTGACATTGGGCAGATTAACTTCACTGAGAAGCCAGTGCATCATATCGTGGTGAATTGCGATATCGTGATGATTCTGCACGGCAAGTGTAACGCCATACTCGGCTGCCTTGCGGCCGGCGAGTTTTAATCCTTCAAGCACCTGAGCATATTGTTTGTCAAAAGGAATGCCGGGACGTTCGTACCCGGTAAAAATCCGAACCATATCGGTACCCAAATCCCGCGCCAACCTGGCCAGCTCTCCAACATAACAAGCCTGAATTTCCACATTAGGAATACCGGCTTTATCAATTCCCGCTGTAAAATCCGTATAACCTGCCAGGCAGACCAATTCAAGATCCAGCTTTTCAATCTTTTGCCGCAGGGCCTTTCGAGCCTTAGCATCATAATCTAAAAGAGATACGTGAGGCCGCTTGGAGACCAGCATAACTCCGTCAAATCCAAGCTGTTTGGCTTTATTTAAAAATTCGTCAACACTCAGCCTGGCCTGTCCCCGCCAAAAACCGGCATAACTGACAGAATGCAGACACGTTTTAATCTTAAAATCTTTTGGATTTCCTGTTGGTGTCATTTTTGAAAACGCTCCTCGAGAAAAGAGTAATAATACAATTATCATAACAAGACATAATTTGCGCATGGTTAATCTCCTTCAAAAAGCACCCTATAGTTTCCAACCCACGAACATGACAAGACTAAGAAATAACCCTAATAAGGTCTTGACTGAGCTGCGAACGGCCAATACTATATCATCTAATCAATACTTTGTCAAGGTGATTATGGATTCTACTGGCGAATAGCCGCATACGTAAATGTTTATTTCAAGGAGTTACGATGGCTTCTATCATAATAATGTCAGGATCTAAAAAAGGTGACTATTATCCTCTCGGCCAAAGGACTAACGTAATAGGCCGGGATGAGGCCCTTCTAATACAAATTCTCGATGAGCACGTTTCGCGTAAACACGTGCAGATTCATTTCGATAAAGACAAGGGACAGTATTTCGCGCTCGATATGAAGAGCAAACACGGTGTTTTTATTAACGGCGACAAAATCAATAATGAAACAGCTTTATCTGACGGCGACCAAATTTATATCGGCCAGACCGATTTGCTGTTCACAGAACAAGACTTTGCCGACCGTGAAAGTGCGCTGTCCCACTTCAAGAAAGTCGGGGAGCGATTCCGTCCAACAATGATTGAGTGAGTTACGAAATTATTCCTCTTTATCGGGGGCGGGTTTCAGCAGATTCCTGAGCCCTTCGGTTATCTCCCTGCCGATATCTTCCTTACCTTCCATGATTCTCGTGCCCAGGTCTATAGTTTTACTCAGAGTCGAAGTCATTGTACCGACTATATCCGTGGGCAGGACGCCAATTCCCTCTTCAACAACTGCATTTGCAATAGCCAATACAATCTCGCCCGCTAAACCAGCCGTACCCAGCTTATTATCAGCACCCAGGTTAGTCATTCTTATTGGTGAAAGCATCAGAGTCACTGGCTCGGCTTGTCCGGAATTCGGCATCATATTAACTTTAACCGTAATATCAGATATCTCAAGATTGTCTATATGCAGTTTTTTCCCTTCGCCTTTTTCTGTATCGTCGGATATTGCTTGTAATACATCCTGGAGATTGTTGCCGGAAACGCCCTGCTGTTCAATCATAACATCAACGCCGTTGAGCCTGATATTCCTTATATTAACAACATCACTCAAAAGTGACTTTACGTTAACTTCGATTTCGGCATTTTTCAATACGAGCAGTTTGTCATGATGATAAGCTGGCGGATTGCCAATCAAAAGGTTTTTCAAAACAAGCTTTCCAGACATTATTGAAAGACTAACATCACTTACACTGACTTCGACATTTAAGGCCTTTGTTGCTGCGGACTCAATTCCCGCCCTTACAGCACGGTCGGCAAAAAGATTAACGGCTATCACAATAACAGCAGTTAAAACCAGTATTGCCAGCACAATAACACGCAGAATTTTGAGGGTCATGTTCATCTTTCAAGCTTTTTAATCATTCCTTCGCAAACAAATCCGGGGAGCTTTTATTGACACAGAACAGATGTTTGATTTAAAAATTGTCCCGGGTAATTTTTGCACCGAGGGGGTTAAGTCTTTCTTCGATTTTCTCGTAGCCGCGGTCGATGTGATAGACCCTGCTTATAATTGTAGTCCCTTCAGCAGCCAACCCAGCCAAAACCAACGCCGCCGACGCCCGCAGGTCGGAAGCCATCACCGGGGCAGCTATTAACGTCTTCACGCCGGCCACAATTACAACCGGTCCTTCTTTACGTAGATCCGCCGCCATCCTGCTCAATTCTGCGACATGCATAAATCTGTCGGGAAAAATCTTTTCGATTATGACACTATTACCTTCGGCAAGTGACAAAAGAACCATAAACTGGGCCTGCAAATCGGTGGGGAAACCGGGATACGGCTGAGTGGTAATGTCGGTAGGTCTGATGGTACCTTTACGGGCAACAACACAACCATCACCTTCAGCATCAACCGTTACACCGACATTTCTGAACCTGTCCACAACAGCCATCATATCATCGAGCCGACAATTTTTCAGGCGCAGCTCGCTTTTAGTTATAGCGGCGGCGACCATGAATGTTCCGGCCTCGATTCTGTCCGGAATTACCTCATACTCAACAGGCTTCAACTCTTTAACGCCCTCGATGATTAGTCGCGGCGAGCCGATACCAGTAATCCTGGCGCCCATTTTATTCAGACAGTTTGCCAAGTCCTTTATTTCCGGCTCACAGGCAGCCGATTCTATAACCGTACGGCCTTTCGCTAAGGTCGCAGCCATCAGGACATTCGCGGTGCCGAGCACGGTCGAGCCGAAAGGACCACCCATAAATATATCTTTACCTTTCAAGCCGTTCGGTGCTTCGGCGATGATATAACCGTTTTTAAGATGGATTTGTGCGCCAAGCTCCCTCAGGCCTCTGACGTGGATATTTACCGGCCTGTCACCAATTGCACATCCGCCGGGCATTGAAACCTCCGCCCTGCCGCAGCGGGCAAGCAGCGGACCAAGTATGCAAATACTTGCCCGCATCATGCGGACAATCTCATACTCGCCGACAGGATTATCAATTACCGTCGAATCTATACATAAATCGCCGTTAGGGTCTCGGGCGATCTTACAGCCCAGGTGTTGAAGCAATTTACCGCATACGGAGATATCAGAAAGATGAGGCACTGACCTTAAGACCGATTTGCCGGGGGCTAAAATAGTAGCGGCCATTATCGGAAGACAGGCGTTTTTTGAGCCGTTTATACTGACACTTCCGGAAAGTCGAACAGGTCCTTCAATGTGAAATATGTCCATAATCTATTTTCCTTTGACAATTGGCGGCCAACAATTGACAATTAAAAATCTGTCCTCAGTAGTAGATTTACTGTAAAGGATGAATAGTAAATATTCGATAGTAAATAGTCAATGGAATTTATCAAGACAATAACAGTATATCACCTTATCTGCGCGGCAGGGATTCTACTACTGGTCCGGTGGCTGCTTAAAACATCTCTTGGCAGAAAGGCCCTGGCCGATTCGCCGCCCCGCCGGAATAATATGCCTCTTTATCTGCCTTTCATACCGCTGTTTATCTGGTTTTTGATAGCTTCACTCATAACATCGATTGCCCAATTACTATTCAGTGATTTACAAGGCCAGCAAAAGGACTTTTTAGATAATCTTGTTCTTTGTATCGGTGAAATGACCACGATAGCCGTAATTACCTTTCTTGCCAGAATCCATTTCACCCGGCGATTAAAAGGATTCGGTCTGAATATAAAAACGGTCGTAACGGATTTTTTTGTCGCTTTTGTGAATCTGCTCACAGTCTGGCCGCTCATAACGGCTGCGATGATAGTAACTGCATACTTCGGCGAGCTTATGTGGGGGCAGGAATACCAAATACAGCAACATCAACAACTCAAACTGATAACGGAAAATCCGCAATTACCACCTCGAATACTGATTGTTTTTGTTGCCGTTATAATAGCACCTTTACTTGAGGAAATGCTGTTTCGAGGGCTTTTTCAAACAGCGATACGCTCATACATTGAGGCTCTTAGCTCGGCGCTGGTGCGTCAAAACACGCCTGAGAAGAAACGAACATTAAACAGACACGGGGCATGGGCGGCAATCGTGATAAGCTCCGTATTATTCACAACGACACATGCAAACGCCGGGCATTGGCCGGCATTATTCGTATTAGGTGTATGCTTAGGTTATTCATACGAAAAGAGCGGCTCGTTGTTTAGACCTATTTTTATCCACTCAATTTTTAACGCAATCAGTGTAATAGCAACCTTGAATCAATAGACTGAACTCGACAAAGGCGGTATAAATTGCCATAACATCCCGGACAGGAGGAAAATCATGAACAATCAAACAAATTATCGACGTTTCAAAGCCTTAATGTCATCCCGTCATATTTTTTGTATTTCTCTGGCACTTGTGTTTCTCAGCTTCATAGATGTTGGGTTCGTCAAGGGAGCACAGGCGGTTAAGTCGCCAGATGGAAACGTTGCCGTTACATTTGATGTTAAGGATGTCGGGGGCCAAAGCGACTGTTTGGTTTATGGCGTTACATATAAAAACCAGCCTATAATTATTGATTCGGGTCTTGGGCTTGTCATTAAAGATGCACCAGCGCTTGAGGCCGGCTTTAATATCATTTCTGTCACCAGCAGCAGTAATAACAGTACATACTCACCAGTTTATGGAGAGCGAAAAACTATTCGCGACCATTACAATCAGCTTGTTGTCGAGTTAAAGGAAAGCAACCTGCCCCAGCGGCGAGTTAAACTTATCTTTCGTGCTTATAATGAAGGAGCTGCGTTTTGCTATACACTTCCGGAGCAAAAAGCCCTGAAGAGCTTCACCATTTCAGCAGAGAAAACTCAGTTTGCTTTTACAGATGACCATACAGCTTACGCCGCATATTCCGCCCAGGGCCAATATAGTAATGTACCGCTTAGTAAGATTAAGAACAATTGCGAAAGGCCGCTTACTATCGAGATTAACAACGGCCCGTTTGTGTCGGTGGCCGAGGCAAGACTCGTTGATTATGCGCGAATGCGCATCTCGCCTGATACAAGCCGGCCCCTTACTCTGATAAGCTCATTAGCCGGCGAAGTCAAAGCCGATACACCTTATACTACGCCCTGGAGAGTTCTTATCCTGAGCGAGACGCCGGGAGAGCTGCTCGAATGCAATTATCTCATTCTGAACTTAAATGAACCCTGCGCAATCGACGATACATCATGGATTAAACCCGGTAAAGTTATCCGCGAAGTTACCTTAACCACTAAGGGCGGTAAAGCGTGTGTCGATTTCGCCGTTGAGCACAACCTGCAGTATGTCGAATTCGATGCAGGCTGGTACGGTCACGAGTACGGCGACGAATCCGATGCCACTACTATCTCCGTAGATCCAAAACGCTCAAAGGGTCCTCTGGATTTGCACGCAGTTATAGATTATGCAAAGAAGCGCAGCATTGGAATTTTGCTGTATGTAAATCGCAAGGCGCTGGAACGTCAGCTCGATGATATCCTGCCGCTGTACGAAAGCTGGGGAGTCAAAGGAGTCAAATACGGCTTTGTGCAGGTTGGTTCACAGCAGTGGACCGCATGGCTTCACAAAGCGGTTCGCAAGGCAGCTAAGTATCATCTTATGGTTGATATTCACGATGAATACCGGCCGACAGGATACAGCCGAACATATCCAAATTTGATGACACAGGAGGGTATTCGGGGCGATGAAACAAAACCTTCAAACAGCTTAACTCTGACGATTTTATTTACCCGTATGCTGGCCGGTGCGGGAGATAATACAATTTGCTACTATGACCGGCGGATCGATGAAAATGCAAGCCACGTGTATCAATTGGCCAAAAGCGTTTGTATCTACAGCCCATGGCAATTTCTTTACTGGTACGACCGGCCGGACAGTTCGCCGCGGAAGGCCGGCGGCGCCGGAGGCGGTCATAATGTCATAGGTGATGAGCCGGAACTGGAGTTTTTCGATTATGTCCCCACGGTCTGGGACGATACAAAAGTGCTGCACGGCAAAATCGGAGAATATGCCGTTCTCGCACGACGTTCAGGCGAGAACTGGTTCATCGGATGCATGAATGGAGATAACCGGCACTACCTCGACGTACCGCTAAACTTTTTGGACAAGGATCGCCGGTACGTTGCCCATATCTACACCGATGACCCTGCCGTACCGACACGGACCCACGTGAAAATCAGCCGCTACATAGTAAATTCTTTATCCATTATAAACGCTGAATTACCCGCAAGGGGCGGCCAGGCAATCAGAATCGTCCCGGCCACAGCCGAAGATGTAAAGACATATTCCAAATACTCAAAAAAGGGCGAATAAGGCATCATGTTCCAGAGCCGCCCGTTCGGGGCTCAACCCAAATCGGGCTGGACCAGGCAAGCTGGTTATTGGCCTGGGTTGCTCGCAGATAATACCAGTTCAGACCTTTGCCATCGTCGGTGTCAGAGACTTTGTAAGATGTCTTATAGTGGTCGTGGAACACCAACCGATGAACCATAGCCGACTCCTTTGGAAAATCACCAGTGAACAGCATTTCATTACTTTGTGCCAACTGCTTAAACGTTTGTGACAAGGACACATTGGTTGGCTTACTCAGGGTAATTTTGACACGGGTATCGGGACCGCCGCGTACCTTCAAAACTACGGCCTTGGTGGAAATATCCTCGAACTGCTGGCGAAGAGCTGTGAAAGACTTTAGGCGGATATGCTTATCAGAGCGCTCAAGTATCTTGTCCCGGCGGGTTTCATCAAGCGGCCCGGACTGAAAGCAGGTCTGGACGTTTTCCAATAAGCCGCCTTCCAAAGTGATATTAATATCCCAGTCACAAACTCGCGTCATATCAAGAGCAGGCCAGGGGCCCCAGCCATATTCGAATCTTAGCAGAACCGGCTCTTTCCAGCTCCGGGCAGTGGGCAGGCGGTCCATTGGAAAATCACGATGAAGCACGCGGTTATTCTTGAGGATTTCCACCCTGTCGAGCTGGTCCCATCCTGTAACATTAACAGCCAGCTCGCGCCGGCGAGTATAAGGTAATTCACGACCCATAAGTTGGCCATTCAACTGAAAATCCAAAGCGATACGGTCACCTGTAACGGCGTAGGTTCGCCGATTACGGATGGCATCGAAAATCGCATCTCGTGTCAGTTCAGTAGCGAGCACGGCCGCTAAACCTTCGCGATAGCCGCCGGGAAAACCAAGATGGTCGTCCGTACTGGCAATAACACCGAGGCGATAGCCCTGCGAGAGAAAATTATGCAGTGTATTTCGGGTCCAGCGGCCGCCTTCGGTGTGACGGATGTACGGAGAACTCGCACGGTCATGTTCGGCATTGCCCCATTCTGAAAACATCTCGATGACAGGGGAGACTTCAGGGTCAAGCATCGCAAGATTAGCGCCGCGATGGCCGAGGCGATTGGACGGATGATGGGGAACCATAATCGCACGGTGCTTTTTTGCAAAGCGCTGGAACCGGCGCAGGTCGTTGAAGCGGACATACTCACCTTCAAGCGTCGGAAAGAGGATGTGGTAATCGCCGAGACTGGTGGAATGCCATTCAAATCCGGGTATTGTAACAAATTTGCCGGGCTGGTCGTATTTGCGTATCATCTGCAGGACTTCCGGCCAGCGTTTTTTTGTGACCTCGAATCCATCGAGCCATTTTTTCTCTATATTATTCTCATAGTGCCCGATATCGTGCCAGTAGCCGTGCGGTGTGAAGGCGAAAAAATCGAGATGGCCGCTCGCGATTTCAAAAGCCCTTTCGAGTGAGCCCCGTGCATAACCGACTTCACTGTGGTTATGCAAATCGCCGAAGTAGATATTATAGTCGCCCGCCTTTGGATTGTCGGATTGCGCCGATGATAATGCCGGTGATAAAGCCGAACAGCCCAGCGACGCCAGGGACAGTGAGCCTGCCGTGGAGGTTTTCAGGAATTGACGTCTTGTAATTGATGGTGCCATTTTTGATCCGCCTTAATAATTAGTTTTAGTGCTTTCCATAATCATCTATTTTACATTATGAAGTTATAACTTCAACTGAGATTCGTATTGCGTATATAGTATTGCGTATCGCGTATAGCGTGCAGATTTTATATTTCATTTTCTGGCTTTGAAATTGGCTTTGATTGGGTTTGAATTGGCTTTGTTTTGGGTTAAATTGGGTTTGAATTGGGTTTGTTTTTGGCTTTATTGGGTTTGAATTGGCTTTGTTTTTCCACCTGAGCCAGTTTCTAAAATTTACGTAACTCATTGTTATGTAATCGCTTATGTTCATTTTGTCATTTCTTAAATTGGGTTTGTTTTGCATAAAAAGGGGTGATTTGTCGAACATTCTCTACAGTTGTAGAGGGAAAGTTAGTTAAGAGTGAGCTAAATTGCCTAAAGTGAACTAAAGTTGGATATCTGATGCTCATGATTTAGATTTCAGATTGTGTGCTTAGGCCCCCTGTTGCGTGTCAAGTTAGCAGCGCTCGGGGGTAAAAAAAACACTCCCTCTATAATTAGACGAGTGTGCAGTTTTGAGTCGAAAATTCGGGTATATTTTTTGGTGCCTTGTTTGTAAGTTGTTGTTATGGAAGGAGATAAAAATTTTGGAAATATTATATTTTTGTTTTTAAGAGTGAGCGTTTTTGACCGATAAATGTTCGAATTTTAGCCACCCCCGACAGGGAAGCAAGTGAGCTAAGGTCGAGGGTAAACTCCGTAGCACCGAGAACACAGAGGTTTTTCGTCATCTTACGGGTCTTGACAAACAAGGCTCTTAAAGCGTGCTTTGTCGCCTTGTCTTGTCTGCATCCAGAATTTGCATAAAGATGCAACATATTTGAAGCTGACGAAAAAGGTAAAAGGGGAGAAAGAAAAGGTGAAAAACTGGGTGAAAATGTGGTTGGTTTTGTTGGTTTTTGGTGGGATTTTTTAGTTTTTTAGCGGTTTTTGTCGAAAATTGCTCGATTTATCAAGGAATGGATACCGGCTGCTCCCCAAATGCAATATAAAGTATATTGAATCCTCAGCTTGGATGTATAGATGCTTGATGTGTCCGCTCCTTCTCCCCATTCAAATCTTCACTAACAAAAGGCCCATAAATATAACTTGAGCAAGGTTGGAAGCCCTCTTTTGTGTTTGCTTCCATTCGGCAGAGAATCCTCTGTTGAATAGGAGCAGGCGGAGGATTCAGCTTTTCAATAAAAACCTTGATTGCATCACTGCCCTTTAGGAATTCCCAACAATCGGGAAGCAAGTATCGAGGCAAAAAACCCACACAACAGTAATCTTCTGTCCGTAAAATTAGAGCTTCATTGTCAACTGGATTTTGTAGGTCATGCATAATGAATAGCCGAGCCTCGCTTTCCAGAGTCTCAACCAAGCCCTGTGCACAATCCCTCATGTGGCGCAGACCATGTGCTAAGAAGAAATAATTTACAAGGAATCCTTCACTTGGCACACCTTTGCTTTTTGGGGGGCAAAAAAGTTCTACCGAGTCCGTCATGCGGCGTCCACCGCTACGCGCCAAAATCTCAATTGGTGTTGAATCGTCGGGTGAAAGTCCCAGATTTGACACATATTCAATATAGTCACTTCGTGAATTGGATAGAATTCTGTTTTTGAAGAACGAAAAGAGTTCCTTGCTCAGGTAAGTCTCATCATATTCTGGGAAAGCCAAAAATGGCTTAAAACTGTACTTAATCGCATCTCGCACACCTTTGATATATGTGAACTCGTAGTATTGTTCACCTTTATCGCTGACATGCTTTAGGTGACCCACAGGAAAATACGAACAGCTTTCTGGATCCTGCCACACAACAAACAATTGCTCTAAGACTTTCACTTTTTACCCTATTAGATTCAGTAGTCGGTTTCTGTTAAACAACAATAGTTGAAAAGCAAACTCTTCCGACATATCGCTCAAAATGCTTCTCGGAACACGGCTAATACATTCTTTCAAAGAATCTTCTGCAATATCCCTCAATTTGTCAAGCCAAATATCCCTGGCGTGAGGTGCATAATTAGATATTTCTACAAAAGCATCCAAAGTTGACAATGGTTTGCTGTCTCCTGTATTAAGATAAATAGCAGAACTGGCTCTTTGGGCGTAAGTGGACATGTCTGCTTTGTAGCTATTGCCTACTAACAGGCTTTCTCTCTTAGTTTCTTCCAATTCTCTCCCAAGACTTGAGGCATGGTCAAAAGTTGGACTTAATTCTACGTGCAGTTCCGAATCTTCTTTTCGAACAAGAACACCCCAGTTTTCATGATGTCTGTCGGTATTGCCTATCAACACATCAAACATAAGATATCCCAGAAAAAGGTCAAGAGCAGTGTCAATATTTGACGGGAATGAATAGCCGTACGGCAACCGAACAAAATCTCTTGGTAGAACGTCAATTATATTGTTTACCGAATGTTGTGAAACCTTCCAGAATTGCTTCATGGGATAGTCTGAATCTATTACCCTCAGTAGTTCATTACCGTGAACAAGATTTCCCTTGGTTTTTCTTTCAGTAAAATCTTTTGAAAGAACTCCTCTTTGGTCTTCACATTTCGCAAGCTCGACAATCGCATGAGGCAATCCGATAAGTTCAGCGATTTCAGAAGCAATCTTTTCCGACCAGTCTTCGCCCGTATTCTGCCTATTGTACTTGAAAAGCCATCGTATATTGTCTTTGATATTGACAAACCAGAATTTTGTTTTGGTGCCCATTTGTTCAATCTGCAACTTCTCGTTTACGTTAAGGTTATATACTGGGTAAGATTGACACATTATGGACAAGCTTTCTCGATTCGGCTAATATTCATCTTATATATTACGATAAATGGTACTTTGAATTTTTGTCGAAATCAACAAGAATTGATTGACTATAGCCATAAATCTGCGGAAATTAAGGGATTCCTGACTTCATTGGGTGTATAGTTCAAGCCGATTGACCTCTGCAAGCTTCCTGTGTCTATGGAAGTGGGTAATTATGTACAACTTAAGGAGTGTAACAAACGTAAGATCGAATTAAAACAGGTCCATTGTCCGGAAGGGAGTGAGTTCCCGTGCTACAAAGGCTACGAAGTTTTTGAGGCAAGAGCCAACTTTCCGGGAATATTCAATGCCCCGATAGACAAAAGTCGCGGCGAGGAGGATATACTGAAAGAAGTTAATCTTTAGGGAATCTCAAAAAAATTCATTCTTACTGCAAACGGCTGCAATTTCCTCTCGCTACGTTGTCGTGACAAAAGCAATTTTTAGAGATACCCTTTAGCTTTCGTCCCTATTTGGCTATTATGTTCTCGTGAGGAAAGAAAAAGGGCTCCTTATTTTGTGGTGCGCTTCAAAATCCGGAGCCCGTAAATGCAATCAATCTTTTTGTTTATTTAGTGTTCCACTTTTCTATTCTTTTTCTGATTCGGTCCCATCTCCAGCTTCCGGGGTCGGGGGTGTCCATGTTGGCTTTTAGCTGCTCGTTTGTGGGTGTTTCAGATGGCACGCCGTCAGCGGGGACGTCGAGTCCGGTAATCCAGAGAAGGCCGTTGAGGACTGTCTTGCGGAAGTCATTGTGCGCCCAGTTAATCTGGTAGTGGCCACCGGTGAAGCCGAAGCCTCGACCGCCGCCCGGCCTTTCGTAAGTCCAGGCGAGGTGCTCCGGCATACCCATGCGCGCGCGAACGTGCGAGTTGGCACCGTGAGCATCATTTCCTTTTCTGCGGGTGCTGTCCGGCGGGATCGCGGTCAGTATCGGTTGAACATTCTTCATATCCTCGGCAAAACGCATGTGATAGTACCATTCGTCACGGATAGAAAAGGGCTTTACACCTCTGGCGACAGGGTGCCGGGGCAAATCAGTAAACTCAGCTTCCCATGTCGGATTGACAGACCAGAAAGTTTCAAAGTAGCCGCCGACCCAGTCGAGGGCGTAGTTGCCGGGCTTTCCTTTCGGCAGTTCGACGGCGTAGTGGATGAAGGCGATGCCGACGTCATTTTTCGCAAGCTTGTCCATCTGCTCAAGATGCCGCATGGCAAGGTGTCCGCCGCCGCCGTCACAGTAAATCGCAATCGCATCGGCATTATCGAAGGCAGTAGAGTCTTTTGGCCAACCGTTAAGATATGTCGCTGCATAAACATTCGGCATATTGTCATTCAGCGCTTTTGCCAGCAGCAGGCAGCCGGCGTTATGCTCGTGGGTACCGTAACTGTGACTGGGGGGGCCGGCTATAAGAACTATCTTTTTCTTTCTACGCATCTTCAACCTCTTGAGCTGAATGTCTTTGAACTGCACGGCCATTGGGGGGCCGGCATGCAATTGCAGCGCCAGGGCACCTGAGAGGTCCCTGTTCTTTTTGTCCCGGTCGATTACATCTGCTGTGACTTTACCGTTTAGTTTAAGAATAATCCGGTTGCCGTGAGCAATGATGTGGTAGTCGTTCCAGTCGTCCTTTTTGATATTATTCATGAGGGCATCAGAATCACCGAGAGGGCTGTGGGTCATCTTACCGTCGGAGCCGATAATGGTTTTCTGGCCGCGCTGGGCAAGCATCCCACGGGCCCGCTCATCGTAAAGCGCGCCGGCATATTTGCCAGCCATGTCAATGTCCGCCTGGTAGCCAATGGCATGGCCTTCGGCTGCGACCAGGCTGCGAATCTGAACGCCGGAGTTGGCGGCCTGCGTTCCGCTCATGCGATATTTAAGCTTAAGCTCGAAATCATCAAGCTCGCCCAATTTCCAAGTAAGGAATTGATTCGATTTCACCGGATTCTGCTTCGTAGAGCGGGCAGTGATTGCGCCATCGGTGACCGACCAGTAGCTCATATTCGGTGCTTTCCAGCCGTCGAGTGTTTTACCGTCGAAAATGGGCTTAAAGCCGGATTCTTCAGCAGCCACACTCGCAGCCAATCCTAAAAGACCGAATAACATAATACAAATAAGTTGTAAACGAATGGTACGCATAATAGTACCTCCTCTGAAAGTAAGGTGAACCTGTAAAATATTTACGTTAGGTCGCGGCGCTTTAGCCTGCGGCTTTCCATTGTTCTTTTATAAACTTCAAACCTTCGGTATAAACCTGCTCACGGTCGGGGAAGAAATCTCTCCAGACACGTGTGGCGGCGGCCAGATCCGGCAGTGCCCGTCCGAACGCCTCAATTACCAGCCATCGGTCATAACCGCTTGAGCGCAGCGCCTTGAAAGTAGCGGGCCAGTCAATATGGCCTTTGCCGGGCGTGCCGCGGTCGTTCTCGCTGATGTGCACGTGATTAATCGCATCAATATGTTGACTGATGCAGCCGACGGGATCTTTCTCTTCGATGTTCGCGTGGAAAGTATCGTAGAGAACGCCGCAATTGGGATGGTCAACTCGCTTGACGTAATCGGCGGCGTCAGCCATTGTATTGAGAAAATAGCATTCAAAGCGATTAAGAAATTCCACTCCCAGGGCTACATTAGACTTAGCGGCAAGTTCAGAAGAGTTGTGATGCACCTCAGCGGCACGCTGCTTTTCCTCTTCGGTCGGACCCTGGCCGGTGAAGACACCCAGCGGTTGATAGAAAGGCCCGCACAAAACATCCGAATCCAAAGCCGCTGAGCAGTCAATCGCCCATTTGAGGTGTTGAGCAGCTCCATGGCGGTGCTTTGCATTGGCACTAACAGGATTGTGTTCTTCGTCCGGGATGACCGTCACGGATGTACAGGCCAGTCCATTATCTTTAATCGCTTTACCAACCTTTTCGAAATGTTCGGGCTGGCCCTCGAAAAGAGGAATCTCGACACCGTCGTAACCGACTTTCTTGATTGCTTCCAGAAGTGGAAAAGCCTCTTCAGTAACGTGAGTAGTCCACAACAACATATTAAATCCGACTTTCATTGTAAGTTTCTCCTTTTATTTACAATTAGTATCATTTTATACGCTTAAAAAAGTAAATTGCTAATCCGGCGGTCTCGGCCAACTACGGCACTACCGGTCAATCTGGATATTCAACTCTTTGAGTGTACTGCGCATCCATTTCAGTGACTGCTCTATCATTGGCCCGCCGCGGCCTTCACACTCCATGCTCAGCACGCCGCTATAGCCGTGGTCCCGCAAAAGTTTCAGGCACCGGCGAATATTCTCGTCGTTGACACCATCACCCAATGCGCAGTGGCTGACAGCAATGCCGGTCTGCTCGCCCCGAACCGATGCGGCTAATGATTTGGAGACATCTTTAATATGCACGTGACTGAGGCGATCAATAAACCTTTTGAGAAAATCAAGCGGCTCCTGACCGGCTATAAAGGTATTGCCCGTATCCATATTCATCCGCAGGTAAGGGCTATCGCAAAAGTCCAGCATCTTTGCCATCATTTTCGGTTTGGTAGTAAAGTATCCGTGCGGTTCTATGTTGACAATAATCTTGTGTGCCTCGGCAACTTCGACAATCTGTTCGTAACTGCGTTTCATCATATCCATAGCTTCGGAGTCGGTAAGGCCTTCGGGCTTGTGCATACCATCGGTGGTATCAACGCACGGACAGCCAATAAGGTTCGCCCACTGGATGGACTTCATAACATACGGCACACCGCGCAGTGGGCCGTCCTTTCCCGATAATGGAAATGCCGCATCGACCTGTGAGAATTGCACGCCGTAGCCTTCCATCTTTCGCCGAAGCAGTAACGGGTCCTCGTACAGAGCCACGTGGGGCTGATATCCAAGACCGTGTATCCAACTGACTCCGTCAATGAGGCCGCATTCGATATAATGCACATTGTTACGTTGAGCCCACTGAAGGCAGGCCTCAAAGCTGAAATACGAGCTGTTAAAAGCGTCTGTATGAAATCCGATTTTCATCTCTCACCTATCCCTAAAAAAGTTTCGAATCGTTTATAATCGATTAGTTTAAATTTACTGAGACCGGCGTCAGTCCGGCTGTCCAGGCGCAGGCATTGCGAAAAAGGCGACCTACTTGCGGATTAGCAAAAGCCTGAACATCGTGTCCGAGGACGCTGTGGAAGACTTTACCTTTGCCGTAGTCCAGTACGAATGCCATCGGATAATCCTTGCCGTCCACTTTCGACCGCGCTTTAGCCAATACCTTGATATGGGTTGTTCCCGCCAGGCAGGTGTAAAGCTCATCGGTTGTCTCGAACTGAGTCATTGCGTCCATAGCCGGGTGCGTATTGTCGGTGATTCGGACAGTGAATTTACCGTGCGGGTCGTGCCCTCGCAACTTGGGGTCCCAGACGCGCCCGGCAAGCTCAACGAACTCGGGCCATTCCTGAAATGCCCCGCAGGCAAAGTGAACCAGAACCAGCCCTTTTCCACTCTTTACAACGCGTTTGAGGTTGGCACGGGCCTCTGTGCCCGGGTCGGGGACTTCCCAATCCATGAAGTGCAATACAATAACGTCATAGTCGGCAAGGGTATCGGCCCTCAGGTCATTCGGCTCCTCGGTGATCGTAACACTGAGCCTTTTGTCGGCCGCGATGGCCTTGGCCAAAACCGGCGTCGTCTGTTTCCACTTGTGCCCGGGATAGTCTATACCGGTTACTATAAGTACTTTTTTGGTCTGCGCTTCTTTGCCTTCCACCGAAGCTGTTGGAGTCAAACTGCAACCAGCCATGAAAATGGCCAATGCTCCAAATACAGAAATGTACTTCATAACTGCTCTCCTTTAGAAGCAAAAGTGAATGCCTCATTCCCATACCCAAAGGATTACGAAGAAGACATCTACGCATCCTGCCACAATCCCTTATTTATTGAATCCCCTACCGGCTTTGGGACAATAAAACACCTGTTTATTACCAAGCAATATAACACCTGCTGTTATCACCTGTCAAATCCAAAATCTTACCCTATTATGCCCGTCAGAAATCCAACGGGCTTTTACTCTCCTTGATCGTACGGCTTTTTACCGTGTGCGTATAGATCATCGTGGTCCTTACGTCACTATGACCCAGGAGTTCCTGAATCGGTTGAGTAGATTTGTGTCGATCTTCAACATTGGGGTTATCGTGATTTATTGTCAACATTTATATCTACATATTGACAGGATAGAAATGCACGATATTTTAAGATTTTTACCTTGTCAACCACAAATTGATAAACATAATAGCTGGTATTAACAGTAAAACCATATCATAACTTGTTAGAGCGGAAGAAAGTTAGGTTTATCTTATGAAAAGTCGTGTCAAACGCTTTGCAATTATCGGTCTTTCCAGCATCCTATTGATAGCCATCGGTCTTGGCATCTATACCTGGCTTCACTGGTCGCCCGCTGGATCCGTTTATATTGCTAGTGGAGTCGCTCACATTGAGCTTCCGCACCGCCTCCGCAATGGCGCAGAACACGACGCAGCCCGTAGCCGCAACGGCGGTAACCCTTACATCCTACGTATCGACACCGAGTACGCTGGTTCGCTACTGTACTATGGAGCCTCCCATACACGCAATCCGGGGCACCCGCAAATTTCGGACATTACCTCACGATGGAATGTGTTTAAGCCAACTGTAGCCTTGTACGAAGGACGCAGCAGAGGCTATTTTTACGGAGCCTTAATAGAGCCTTTTGCCGGCTTGCCCGAGCCAGCCTTAGTACATAAGCTCGCACGGCACGACGATATCCCATTGTATAGCCTAGAACCCGCTTATGCAGATGAAGTCGCTGAACTGCTTCAGTTGTTCTCAGCGGAGCAGATAGCGCTTTACTTCTTCTTGCGAGTTTATTCGTCGGAGGCCGGTGGGGTTTCGGATGAGGCATTAGCCCTTGACCTATTGAGTAAACGCACTGATGTAGATGGCTTACGCAGGTCACTTTCAACGTTAGCTGACGTGGATCGCCTTTGGCAACGTGATTTTCCAGACCAAGACGACTGGCGTATCTACCAAGGCGAGCCCAGCTATCTGGATGAAATCAGTGATTCGTCACGACGGATTCGGGGAGAGCATATGGCGCGCATCCTTATTGACTTGGTCGAGCGAGGCGAGCGGGTGTTTGCCGTGGTCGGCAGCGGGCATGTTATCCGCCAAGAATGGAATCTGTGCGCCGCTTTCGACCAGGAACCGGCATGGGATCAACCAGCCGGCACAACCAGCCAACAAGGTGAGCGAACCCACCTTGATGATGCTTCAACGGTAACGCCCGGACAAAATAAGCTCTAACAAGTGCATTAACCCGACAAAAGGGAGCTGCTTTCTTGGGTAATTTTTGGGGAAGTCACGATTAAATTTCATCATCAAGCTTAGTGCAAATTCATCCTTTTGCAGATTATGCGCATAGTTAGCACATGGTTTTTGAGTCTTTATAGGAGAATTGGTCATAACAGATATGCCTAACCTTCAATTTGGCATAGCCTTTTCCTCTAAACAACAATCTATTGCATATTTCACCGTCGTGTGGTATAAGGACAGGCGTCAGTAGAAATTAACAGGTAGTCTGAGGTTAGTGATTAGTAATATGGAAACAACAGAATTAAAATCAGCAATAACAGATATGTCGGCCCGGATTGAAAAAATCCGGGACTGGCTTTGACTTGTCCAATAAAAAAATCCAACTTCAAAAGCTTGAAGCCCAGATGTCCAAAGAGGGCTTCTGGGACAATTCCGAAGAAGCCCAGTCTGTAGTGTCGCAACTGAGCATGCTTAAATCGCTCGTTGAGCCTGTTGAAGAAATGCAGCGGGAGGTCAAAGACCTTCAGGAGCTGTTCGAATTGGCATCAGATGAATCAGATGAGGATGAACTGGTACAGTTGGAGGATGACCTGAGTGTGCTTGTCAAAAGGTGTGAACAGGTCGAATTATCGGGGCTGTTATCCAGACCTGAAGATGCGAAAAACAGCTTCTTCAGCATTCACGCCGGGGCAGGAGGAACGGAAAGCTGCGATTGGGCAAACATGCTGCTTAGAATGTACACGCGATATTTCGAGGCAAACAAATATAAATTCCAGGAGCTTGATATCACGCCGGGAGAAGAGGCCGGCATTCGGTCGATAACTCTGCGAGTGAGCGGGCCTTTTGCGTTCGGTAAGCTCTCGTGTGAGACCGGCGTGCACCGGCTCGTAAGAATAAGTCCGTTTGACTCACAAAAAAGACGGCATACAAGTTTTGCGGCGGTGGACTGCATTCCTGAATTCGATGAGGACATCGATATTGAAATAAACGAGGAAGATATTCGAATCGACTTCTATCGGGCCAGCGGCGCCGGGGGCCAGCATGTGAATAAGACCAGCTCGGCGGTACGGATTACACACGAGCCAACGGGGATTGTCGTGCAGTGCCAGAACGAAAGAAGCCAGCATAAGAACAAGGCCCAGGCATTAAAAGTGCTCAAAGCCAGATTGTATATGCTCGAAGAGCAAAAGCGCGACGCCGAGGTTGCCAAACTTTACGGTAAAAAGGGTGAAATCGCATGGGGAAGCCAGATACGAAGCTATGTTATGCAGCCCTACCAAATGGTCAAGGACCATCGAACCAACTACCAGACCGGTAATGTTGAGGCGGTTTTAGACGGAGAACTCAACGGATTTATCGAAAGCTATCTGCGGCATCGAACCAAAAACAAACAAAAGTAAACAGGAGCACCTAATAAAATGAATCTGCATTCAAACGGCTTATTTCGCATCTGGACGGCGTCAGGCTGCATCGACCATCATCGGATGGCCTGCTTCGCCTTCCTTGCCAGATACGAAAATGCTCGTTTTCGGTGCTACGATTCATTTTGTTAGGCACTCTCAGGAAAAGGGCAAAAAAATGAAAGATATTATTGAGGTAGAGTTAAAAACACGGACGGTTGATCCTGCAAAATGCCGGACAGACCTGCTTGCGGTGGGACTGTTTTCAGATGCCAAGGGGCTTGATAAATTAAATGCACAACTCGACAGTAAGCTTGACGGTGCTATCGAACGGCTGATTAAATTAGGCGATTTCAAGGCAAAAAAGGGAGCCAGTGCAATCGTTTACGGCAACGACAGCACAGTGGCCCAAAGGATTCTGCTGGTCGGTTTAGGTGAAAAGAAAAAAGCAACAATTGAGACGATTCGCAAAGCGGCATCTAACGCGGCAAAAAAGTCGGTGGAGATGAAAATAGAAACAGTCAGCCTGGCGCTGCATAAGGCATTCGGCGGACGATTCGATTTATCCGCAATGGGCAGGGCTGTAGCGGAAGGGGTGTATTTCGGCAGCTATCGCTACGATGAGTTTATTACCGAGAGCGAAAACGGACGCGCGGATTCGCTCAAGGCCGAGGTAATTGATTCCGATTCGGCAAAAACACGAACATTAAATAAAGGTCTTTTGAGAGGAATAGCTATCGGCAAGGCCCAAAGCTATGCACGGACATTGGCAAATCGGCCGGCCAATGTCATAAGCCCGCCTGAGCTGGCAGCCGCCGCAAAAGAGCTTAGTCGCGATTCAAAAAATCTGAACTGTACCGTTTTCGATGAAAAGCAGATGGCCGCCAAGGGTATGGGCGGTGTGCTTGCAGTCGGCTCCGGCTCACAAAACAAGCCGAGATTTATTATTTTGAAATACAATCCGGCCTCCAAATCCGCAAGCCGTCTGCCGACGATCGGTCTGGTGGGCAAAGCGGTAACTTTCGATTCCGGCGGGATAAGCATAAAACCGGCCGCCAATATGGACCAGATGAAATTAGATAAAAGCGGCGGTATTGCAGTGCTGGCTACAATGAAGGCTTTGGCGGAGTTGAAACTACCTGTCAATGTTTATGGTATAATCCCGTCGGCGGAAAATCTACCGAGCGGATCGAGTTATCGACCCGGTGACATTATTACAACCTTCAGCGGCAAAACCGTGGAAGTGCAAAATACCGACGCCGAAGGCAGGATGATACTGTGCGACGGTATTCACTATGCCGTTAAACAAAAATGCGACATTGTAATTGACGTTGCGACATTAACCGGCGCCTGTATGGTTGCTCTTGGAAAACATAAGGCCGGGCTGATGGGCAATGACGAAAAACTGATAAAGCAGCTTCAAAAAGCCTCTAAAGACAGTGGTGAAAAGATATGGCATTTGCCAAGCGGTGACGAGTACGCAAATGAAATGAAAAGCAAGATAGCCGACCTGAAGAATATCGGCGGCAAATGGGGAGGGGCCTGCACGGCGGCTGCCTTTTTAAGGCAATTTGTCGGCGATACCAAATGGGCACACCTGGATATTGCGGGGATGGATATGTTTAGTACGGCTACCGAATATTCAGCGGAAGGCTCAACCGGATTCGGTGTGCGCTTGCTAACTGCTTATCTTATGAATTTAACGTCAAAGAAAACCTGACAAAAAGCAGGTAGGGTTAAGATACAAATTAAATAATAATCGATGAAAACCTATAATTATGAGTCAAAGAAATGACTAAAAAAAACAAGGCCATAGATACCGAGAGAATCATAAAAGCAGTTAAGGAAATACTCATAGCGGTCGGTGAAGATATTGAACGCGAAGGATTAAAGAAAACACCGGAACGGGTGGCAAGAATGTACGCCGAACTTTTAGGCGGAATGCATGAGGACGTCAAAAAGCATCTTAAAAGCACCTTTACCGAAAACTACGACGAAATCGTTCTGCTGCGTGACATCCCATTTTACAGCATCTGTGAGCATCATCTAATGCCCTTTATCGGTTCAGCCCATGTCGCCTACTTGCCTACGGGAACGGTTCTTGGTGTCAGCAAATTAGCCCGTATTGTGGACTGTTTTGCCCGGCGGCTCCAGACCCAGGAAAGGCTGACTTTCCAGATAGCCGATTTTTTAATGGAAAGCTTAAAGTCACAGGGGGTCGCAGTTATAATCGAATCTTCACATAGCTGTATGACCATTCGGGGCATAAAAAAGCCCGGCTCAGTAATGGTGACATCGGCACTTCGGGGTTTATTCAGGAGGGATCCGAAAAGCCGAAATGAAGTTTTAAGCCTGATGCATAGCAGCAACAAGTAAGGGATTTTCTTTATGCATAAGCTGGCCAGGCAAGTACGGTTTTCGATTAATCCTTTTTTAGCGGAAAACAATGAAGGATTCAACTCGTATGCATCCAAGCCGGCCGGTGAGGGATTTTCAATATTCCTGGAATTATCAGTCGAAGTAATCGGTAAGGTTGAACCGGCCACGGGATTTGTCGTTAATGTAACCGATATTGACAAAAACGTTCGCGAATTTGCAGTGCAGGTTTTTGACGAGCGAATAAGGCAGGATTTTTATCGGGGACAGCATATTGGTTTTTCCGTATTGGCTGAACTTCTAAAATCAGCCTGGAAGAAATTAGACGATAAATTCGGGACAGCACAATTAAGTAAATTGAGCCTGAAGCTGAATCCATTCAGGAAGATGGCTATAGATTTGAAAGATTTCGAGATGGTTTATTTTAGTGAGAAATTCGAATTTGCAGCGATGCATAAACTCTGGAACGATGATTTCTCAGAGAAGCAGAATTTTGAGGTGTTCGGCAAGTGCGCAAATCCCGCCGGACACGGCCACAACTACATTGTCGAGGTCACGATAAAGACGCCGATAAGTAAAAACGATTTCCATATCTGCGATTTCGAAAAAATAGTGGACAATGAGCTGATAAAACTCGTTGACCATAAGAATTTAAATGCCGATGTCAATCATTTCTGCAAAACCATTCCCACAGTTGAAAATATTGTGGTTTTCGCATGGAGCAAACTCTCTGGCAAATTCGGCAAGGCGGCCCTGCATTGTGTTACAGTTTGGGAAACCGATAAAACATATTGCTCGTACTACGGTTCGGATAACAGCGAATAAAATAAATCCGAAACGTGAGAGTATTATGTGCCCTGCTATCTATAAATTTTGACTATCGCGTGTTGACATATCCGACTCAACGTCATATAATATCTTTATTCAAACCGTTGAAAAACGCTGAAAAGATTGAAAACAACACTGTTTTTATGCATCGTATTAGTTTGACAGTATATATTAAGGAGGCACCGCTCAGATTAAGTTTTTTATAGTCTTTTTAAGGCACTTTTTGCCGGAAAGAAGGGGTAAAAATGAAAACAAGAGCTTTCACACTAATCGAGCTGCTGGTGGTAATCGCAATTATAGCAATCCTTATGGCAATTCTCATGCCTGCCTTACAGCGGGTGAAAAATCAGGCCAAAGGTACCGTATGTGTCCAGAATTTACGCACCATGACAATGGCCTGGATTATGTATAAGGATGATAATGATGATAAACTGGTCAAGGGCACAACAGGTCAAACCGATGGGAGCTGGGTATTAAATCCTTCCGGCAACATGGTTGAGGACAAGAAAGAGGCCTTAAGAAAAGGTGCGCTTTTTCCATACGTCAGCAGCACTGTGGACGTATATAGCTGCCCAGCAGATAGAAGGCAGCAAAACCAGGAGATATATGCCTTTCGCAGTTACTCTATTGCAGGGGGTATGCACGGAGTAAACCCGGCAGGCGACTGGGAGATTATTCCTCATATAAAATATACCGAAATAAAAAGACCCTCAAGCAAATATGTGTTTATAGAAGAAGCTGATCCACGAGGATATAACAACGGTTCCTGGGTTATGAATCCAAAATCAAAAGGATGGGTGGACCCATTCGCAATCTGGCACAGCAGGTCACAAAGCACTTTAGGATGGGCTGACGGCAGTGCGGAAATGCACCGATGGCTGAGCAAAAGCGTAATCGAATGGTGCGAACAGGCCTGTGATGTAACAGCAAGACAGACATTCAGTTTCTATCTGCCCCGCGCTGACGATGACGTCGAAGACTTCACATTTATGCTGAATGGCTATGCGTATAGAAGCCTTCAATAGCATCGACTTCCTGCTGAGCAAAACAACCTTATCGGTCCTTAGTGGGTAAAGTTTAAACATAACATCATCTATTGAACGCTCCTTTTAAGTTTCAAACCGCTGGCTCAACAACTACTTAGGAAGCACGTCTTTGCTAAAGCTATGTTCTTTATTAGCCGATACTTATGTTATAAGAAGGCTATTGGTCTATCCGCTTCAAACAGACTTTAGTATCAATATCTGGTACGGCTAAGACTATAAGAACAATGGTCTCGACAGAAAATTCATGTATGACAGTAAGGCTGCATTCGTTTATCAGCGCAGCCGACGGGGGCGGAGTCCAACCAAATCGACTATTGATAAATCAATAATGTCAAAACGATTCTTTATATTATTTATATTGGTGTATAGCTGTAACATAGTTATTGCCGGGGAAAACCTGGCACTGCGCAAGAGTTATACACTCTCACCGAAACCCAATTATTACTTGTGCACTGATAAATCCGATGCGATTCAACTCACGGACGGAAGAACCTCCGGCAGTCAATGGACAAACACGAGCACCGTAGGCTGGCAGCGAATCGAACCGGCTGTGGAAATCGTGATAGACCTCGGCAAAAAGTCCGCTATCAACGAAGTGCGCATTCACACTGTCGGAGGGGGCTTCGCAGATGTAGAGTTTCCTGAATTTGTTGCCGTGCTGCTGAGTGATAATGGCCGGGAATTCCGATTTACCGGAGTGGTAAGCAGTGAAAATTTAGCAAATGTCAGAGCGCGCGGCTATCGTGGAGCCTCGCGTACGATGAGCGTTGGAAATATAAACGCATTGGGACGATACGTCAAACTGGTAATCAGACCAAATTGGCGATATGTGTTTCTTGATGAAGTAGAGGTATTCGGTGATTCGCTTTCGACTGTAAACAATATAAAACTCAGGAGCAATCTCGAAGTATTCAAGTCTTCTGAGGAACTGTTGAGTAAAGTCGAGGATTATTTACATTTAAACGAAATGGTTGACGCCACGGTTGAAACTGTCAAAGAGAGCCGCGAGTATCTGTCCGGCCGGCTCAGCGAGAAAATCCTCTCCGAGCTTGAAAACCTTGCCCGGAAAACAGACGCTTCAACAAACAGTTTATATTCAACCGATGAGCTTTCTGACATAAAAAGGCAGGTAGGCAAGGCACGAGCCGCAATATATAAGGCGGTGTATGAAAAACCATTCGTGTGCCTGCAGGCAAATCCGATGGAAATGGTATTTGAAAAAAATATGGTTCTTCGCGAAAGCACCAGAGATATAAACATTCAAATGTGGCAGAACGAATATGAGTCGGCTGCTTTTAACATTGTGAACTGCTCTGATGAAGTGATGACAATGGGTGTTTCCATTTCACCATTGCTCGGTCCCGCCGGTGGGACAATCGACAGTAACAAAGTGTTCACAGTGAGAAGAGCTGTATATGTTAAAGGCAGTACCGTTGGTTCAATAGCAGATGCCCTTGTCTTACAGGAAAAGCCCTTTAATTTGCAGCCCGGTGAGCTTAGACAAATATGGCTTACGATAAATAATTCGACTTTAATGGCCGGTATATATAAGGGGCAGGTCGGCGTTTGGGCACAAAGCGAAAAAGCTAAAAACCTACCCATAGAAACCATACCTGTTAATATAAAGATTCAAAAATACAAATTTCCCGAGAATGTTGCCCTTCAAACATGCAACTGGGCTTATTATCAAGCCGCATCTTCAGCCGAGATGGCCGAAGACCTTCGCAATCATCATATTAACGTTTATACCGTTCCTCCGCAGGACCTGCCTTTTCTGCGATTTTCATCGGACCGGCCCGGCGTTATCAGAAAACCAAATTTTACAAAATTAGACAACGCTCTTCGCTATCACAATTACGCCAGGACATATCTGCTTTGCTTAGACTTCAACAGGAATAAGAAAGACCATGGCCGGTTCGGGAATGTCAAATGGATGAGCGGGCAGTGGAAAGTCGTTTTTTCGCAATGGCTTAAAAACATAGTAAAGCATCTCAACAATGCCGGCGTCGGCTATGATAGATTCGCGTTGTATCCGTTCGATGAGAGTTTGTGTGATGATTTTTACAAACTGGCACAACTAATCAAAGAAACAGACTCAAACATAAGGATTTACGCGAATTCCTTCGGCAAAGGGCCTAAGGAATTCGCGAGATTCAAGGGGCTTATCGATATATGGTGTCTTCAGGACAGCCACTGTGAGCGACATCCCCAATGGCTGGAGCAAATAAAGGGCTTCGGAAAACAAGTTTGGACATACGAGTGCCTGCGGCCGATGAAAGCCAAAGACCCTTATTCGTATTTTCGCCTTATGCCGTGGCGGGCTTTTAAGCGGGGTCAAACCGGGGCCGGGTTCTGGATTTACTACTACGGACTTCATTTTAAGACCGGTGCAATCCCCTGGGATGACACGTTAAGACCTCAGGGTTTTTCCGGCGTTGTTTATGGCAGCCGGGGAAGTCCTGTGCCCGGGCTTAAAGAAAATATCATACCGTCAAGGCGATGGGAAGCATGGCGAGAGGGTGTCGAGGACTATCAATACATTTTCGAACTGCAGAAAGCTATAGACCTGATTAGCACAAAAAAACCAAAAACAGCAAAACGGGCCCAGCAATCTCTTAACGATACGGTCGATTACGTTTTGAGAAATGCCGGCGATTGTAATGCTGTTTACAAGGCCCGAAGAGAGCTTAATAAGATTCTGCTGGAAATTAATCACGAAAGGTCTGCTGAGAAAAGATAACCTTGTTTAGGATATAAAATTCTTATTATTCGCGAAACAGGATAAAACGTTTTAGATGTCATTAAGAAAACGCATAATAATGAATGCCGGCTCGAACTGGGTGGGAATGCTGGTTGCCGGGGTGGTTGGGTTGGTACTGTTCAGGACTATACGGCACAACCTTGGCGCAAGCTTCGGCGTGTGGGCTTTGCTTTCGACGGGACTGCGTTATCCTGTTATTTTGGAAAGAGCGTTCTCGCTGTCAACGAACCGTTTCGTGGCCTTTTATCGTGACAATACAGAGCAGATGAATCGGTTTGTTTCAGCCTCTTTCGGAATGCTCATGGGACTGGCTTTTTTAACTGTGGCCGCGGCTGTTTTATTATCATTTTTTGTTTCCGACATATTCACGGCAATTACCTCCGAGGCAGCACGCGAGGCTCAGATTACGTGCATACTGGTTGGTGTTACATTGGCACTGCGGATAGTGGGCGCAACTTTTGGTGGTGCAATGAGAGGTTATCAGTACCATACAAGATCCAACGCCGTCGCAATTACAGCTAATCTGCTTCGCCTGGCTTTAACTGTTGGAATACTTGCTCTTTGGAAAAGTATGATTGCTGTGCAACTGGCTTCCGCAATGGCCGCGGCGGTATCTTTACTGTTGATGTTTTCAGTTGCACGTAAATCTATCGAAGGTTTCAAAATCGCCATATCCAAGGTCAGAAAGGATACGATTCGAGAAATCATCCATCATACCGGCCACGCGACCGCCCGTTCGGGAAGCATGGTTTTTATGTTTAGTACATTGGTATTAGTGGTCGGAAAGGTAGGCAGTGCGGAAGACGTGGAGGTGTACGCTATTGCCTCGATGATTCCCAGCTTTATTCGCGGGCTTCTGGCAGGAACTCAAAATGTTTTCCTGCCGGTCATTACCGGTCTTAATGCAACCGGGCAAAGCGAAAGAGTAAAAGCAGTTATTAAAAAAGGAACCCACATAAGCTCTGCCCTGGCCTGTGCTTTATTGATTTTACTGTTTGTCTTCGCCAGGGAAGTTCTGGGTATCTGGTTTAAGGAAGCCGTTCCGCCGGAAACAGTCCTTGTGATGCGAGTATTGATAATATCTGTTGTCAGCCGGGGATTTTTCGGAATATGGTTTCCATCATTGGTCGGCATAGGACATCTGCGAAAGCTTACCATCGCGGCAATTACTACCGCAATAAGCGCTGTTATAATTGAGTTAATTCTATTGCAAGGTTTCGTTTCCGTCCCAATGGCACCATCGATAGCACTTGTGGTTGTACTGTGGGGATATACGGGGTTTTGGCTGCCTCTTCACGGCTTGCGCAAATTGGGGATAAGCCCTTACGAGTACTTCAAAGACAGCTTGTCCGGGCCTCTGGCGGCAAGTCTCGTTTCAATTGCAGCACTATGGTTGCTGAATATGATTTTGCCGGGTGAAAATATCCATTGGGCGTTAATGCTTACATTGTCCATCGTTGTCGTAATGGTGAGTTTTACAGCTATTTCGCTGCGGAAAGAGACGGCTGATTTAATCGTCGCAGTGAGAAAAAAATACGAGAGCAAAAAGGAACATCGAATATGAAGGCCCTTGTTATTAATCAATGCTCTACAAATAAAGGGGACAGAGCCGTTCTGTTTTTTGTGCTCAGAGAGCTGGTGCGCAATGGCATTGACCAGGTTACGGTTTCTGCAAGTAATCCGGAATACTGGGAAGAGAAACCGGATTTCCCGGAGACTGCTGTGCAAGTTATCCCATGGGGATGGGACAATTCCCGTAGAAAAGACGTTGGCTTTTGGGGCAAAATAATTCATCGAGTATTGAAAGTAATACTCAAGCGGCGAATTAACTTCCCCCTGGTACGCAATGCCCTGATTGCAGGCAAACGTCCGTGGTATCTTCGCTTTCTGGTAAACAGGCAGTTCGTAAAAGCCCTCAGAGAAGCCGATATAGTCATCAGCACCGGAGGTCACCACATCACCACTATGTTTGTACCAAACGCGATCACCCCGCAAATATTCGATATGGCGGTAGTTTTACTCTACGAAAAACCATTATTACTCTGGTCACAATCTATCGGCTCATTTAGATTCAAGTCGGCCAAAAACAGATTGATGATACAAAAAATACTTTCCGGCGCCGGCCAAATATTTATCCGTGACGAGGACTCGGCAGAACAAATAAAAGAAATGCAGGTTTCTTTAGAGCATGTATCAAAGACACGCGAATCCGTATTCGGCCTGTGCGATATTGTCAAATCACGAACCAAGCCAGGAAACCGCCCGCTCGTTATGGGCATCTCCGTTTATGTTCACACACGAGCCAACCGACTCAAAGAGCACGAGAACAACCCGCGCTATTTCGCATTACTGATTGACCATGCCATTGAGGCCGGATATAAAGTACGTTTTTTTCCTATGGAACTGCAGGGTACAGACCGTCACTTTATCGAGGCGGTGATAAGCAATGTAAATAAAAAAGAAAACTGTGAAATTATCGAGGGGTTTCCCGGAACCTTAGATCATATAAACGCCATATCTCAGTGCAAAATATTTGTCGGGCATAAAACTCACTCACAAATCTTCTCTTTACTGGCTGCAACACCGCTGCTGGCGATTGCATACCATAAGAAAACCGAGGATTTTATGGCTCAATACGGGCTTGAAAAATATTGCATTACAGATGCGCAGATCAGCACAGAAAAGCTGATCAAACTATTCGATGAAATTAATAAGAACCTGGACGTCATCAACGAGAAACAAGAAATAACGGGCTCAAAAATGTGTAAGCAGGTCAGGGAAGATTTTGCAAAGATGGTTAAGGAGGCCCGCAAGGCAGAGTAAAACGGGGCATAAAGCTAAAAAATCAAAAAACAGTTAAAAATCCTGATTTTTGGCCTGTAATACATCTCTTCGATTTCCGATATTAACAGACAATTGTATAAATTTATTAAGAAGCCGTATTTAAGGTAACATTATGGCAACATTTATTGCAGTATTGTGTTTGATTGCAATAGTAATATGCGTACCATTGGTAGTCTTGAAGCCAAAGTGGGTATTCTACATATTCCTGATATCTGTCGTGTTCCACAGTGTACTCGCCAGCTACATAAATAGTGCGGGTAACCTTGGCATGCCCCGAACGTGGGCACCGGCAGACATCCTGGCGTGGTTGACATTAGCGGCGGCGATTTTCGTGCGCCGGCAGCGACAGTATCCTTCCGGCGTTATTGGAAAATGCTTCATCGTCATAGCAATATTAACCGCGCTTGCGTTGATACAGGGATTGCTGATGTACACTCAGACCGCCTTTACGCATTCGAGGGTGGCACACTTCGTAGCAGCAATGATATTCGGGCTTCGGTATTTCACAAACTTTTCCCGTGCGAATGGATTCTTAAAATTCTCGGTCTTTCTGCTGCTGGCGATGTTCGGCGTACATATTCTCGTAAGATTCGGTGTTTTCACACCTCGCGTCGCCGAGATCGAAGCTTCAACACAATTGGGCGGCGAAAGAGGGACATATACACTTGTCCCCTTGCTTTACCTTTCGCTGATAAGTATCGCAATAGGCAGACTGGTAAGTAAAGTAGGTCTATCTCCCATATCCATTCTGATGATGGTGGTCGGTATAGGCGGCATAATACTCAGCGAAACAAGGTCAATGTACGGGGCGATGGGCGTGCTTGTCATAGCATCGCTGCTGTTCATCAAGGGCAGAATCAGAACTATGCTCGCATTCGGGATTGTAGGCATTCTCGCGATTGGAGCAACCTCTGTGGTAGGCTTCGATTTCATGGAAAGATTCAGGGCGGGCTCAACAAGAACGGGCAATGTCGAAGTACCCAAACTATTTCAAAAAGGTACCTGGAGAGCGCTGGAAAACGAAATAATCATTTCAAGCTACAAGCAGGAACCTTACTTCATATTGACCGGCAGAGGTATCGGAGCACTGCATCCGGCACCAGCGGGTAAATCACCCCTGGTAGGTTTTTACCATTCAGAATATCTCGGCTGGCTGGACAGGCACGGCTTACTCGGATTGGTGACGGTGCTCATCCTGATATTCGCTATACTTGCGCGGAGCTTTGCTTTATCCAGGAGCGACATCCCATATATGCGATATTACGGTACAACGAGCTTTTTATTAATGCTGGCATTGACGGCCGACGGATTCTTCCACCCAATATTCTCGAATCCCCGCGCCGCACCGCTGTTGATATGCTTTGCAGCTATAATAGCCAACTGGCAGGACATCTACGCAAGCCTCTATCAGGAAGATGATGTCCCTGAAGAAGATAGCTATACTGAAGAAGAACCATGCCCTGAACTTACTTATGCGTAAAGCCACGGGACATTGAATATACCTCGGAGCACCTTCTCAATTGCAGCAGAAAATGAATAAATCAAAAATGCGCGTATTGATGGTAGCCGGTGCAAGCACAGGCGGTCTGTACACGTACACCGACGCCTTATGCAGTGGTTTGAGTTCAGCCGGTGCAGATGTCACCGTACTGACCAACTCATTGTGGGCGGATCTGCCAAGACCTTTTAAAGTCGATAGGCGTCTGTTTGAATTCATAGATAAGAAAAAACAGTGGTCACAAATGCACTGGGCAGCCGACCGATTTTACCGAAGTCTGATTAACAGTTTGCGGCGAAACCGGTTTGCCGCTGGTGGGCGTTTCGATGTAGTTCATTTTCAGGGCGTGGGTACTCCGCTGCTGGATCAGTTTTTCTTAAAGCCCTTAGCGCAGCAATTGCCTGTTGTACTTACCGTCCATGATGTTAAACCTCACTATGAACGTTTTGTCAGCAGGGCTTCATTCATAAAACGAAGCCTTCACATCCCCCGGCGTTTGATAGTCCACTATGAAGACGGCAAAAGACAAATGGCCGACCATTGGGGTATTTGCGCCGACCAAATAGACGTTATACCCCATGGAATTATGCCTGTGCAAAATCCTCCGTCTCTGGCAGATGCACGGAAAAAATTAAATCTGCCGCAAGACCGCCAGATAATACTTTTCTTCGGAGGGATTCGCCCAAATAAAGGGCTGGACGTTCTTCTTAAAGCATTGGAAATTGTTAAGGCGTGTAATCAGCAGGTTTTGCTGGTTATCGCCGGCGGTCTTCTGGGTAGATTTAATTTCGATTCATATTCCGATATGATAAGAAAAGCCGGTTTATCTGAGCACGTGCGGACCTACATTGATTTTATCCCGGAAGAAGATGTGGATTATTTCTTTGCGGCATCCAATCTTGTCGTATTACCTTACCTTAAATTTGAAGCACAGAGCGGAGTATTACTTCGTGCATACGCCCACAAAAAACCTGTGATTGTCAGCAATGTCGGAGCGATGGGAGAGCTTGTATCGTCAGATAATATCGGATTGGCCATAGAGCCCGGCGCCGTTGAGCCATTAGCACAAGCCGTTATAAATGCTCTGGATAATCTCGAAAAGTTTCAGTCCCGTTTTAGCCCTGAACTCGAAAGGAAATATAACTGGGAAAATATCGCCGATCTGACCATGCGTAGCTATGAGGCTGCTATCGATACCAACCGTGAATAACAAAAATGGAACAACAATGAAAGTTGCATATATAGTTTCGAGTTTGAAAATCAGTATGACCTTTGTGGTCAACGAACTCGAAGCACACGAAAAAGCCGGATGGCAGATTCTGCCTTTGGTCAGTTGCAAACCGGGACCACTTGAGAATTTGTCCGAAATTATGGTCAAATGGAACAAGCAGGCCGTTCATCGCCCCAGCATCCTGGTGCAGATAGGGGCAACCTTAAGAGAAGTTATCACGCACCCGATTCGTTTCGGAAAAATCCTTTTTTGGCTGGTAACTTTACTTATCCATAGCCCACTTGAATTTGCAAAGGCACTTTATGAATTAACTGCCTGCTGCTGCTTTGCCGACAAGTGCAGACGTTTCGGAGCAGAGCATATACATGTGCATTTTGCCAGCCGGTCTCTAAGTCTTGGCTTGATGATGGGGATGCTGACTGACCTGCCGGTTTCCTGCACTGTTCATGCGTTTGACATATTTACAAGAAGCCCCGGAAGCTTACGAATGCGATTAGCCAAATGTAAATTCATAGCCTCCATATCTCAATTCAATGTCGAATATCTGCGCAACACCTGCGGAAGTTCTGTTGCCGATTTGTGTCGTATCGTGCATTGCGGGATAGACGCGGAAAAATTCAGCTCTGTTTCTCGCCAACCAGAAGCCGGCAGAATAGTTTGTGTGTGTAGGCTCAGCGAGAAAAAAGGTCTGGACATTGCGATAAGGGCTTGTGCGCAACTGCGGGACAACAAGGTAAAATTCCAGTTTGAAATTGCAGGAGATGGGCCGCAGCGCCGAGTCCTTGAGGAATTGATTGAAAGGCTGAACCTGGCTGATCATGTTAAGCTGCTCGGAGCCAGGCCAAACGACCGACTGACAGAACTGTTCAGTCGGGCATCTGTATTTCTTATGCCCTGCGTTAAGACGCCCGATGGAGATATGGACGGTATTCCCGTTGCGATGATGGAGGCAATGGCATGTGAGGTTCCGGTAGTGTCAACTGCTATTTCAGGTATTCCCGAACTCCTCGAAGATGGCATAACAGGCCGGCTGGCTCCGGAGAATAATGTTGATACCCTGACACAAATCCTACAGGAGCTTCTCGGAGATATGGATAAAATCGAGCAGTTTGGGAGAGCAGGGCGCCAGCGTGTCCTCAAAGATTTTTCTATCTTGGAAAACGCGGCAAAGCTGAGGGAGCTAATCAGAAGCTGATGCACATCCTTTATATTCATCAACATTTTGCCACGCCGGTGGGCAGCACCGGAACTCGTTCGTATGAATTTGCCCGCCGATGGGTAAAAGCAGGACACAAAGTCACCTTGATAACCGGTTATTATGACATCGGCGGTTTGCAAGTGAACAAGGCACTTTATCAGAAACAGACCATAGAAGGAATAAACGTCGTTATTGTCGGAACCAGATACAGCAACAGGCAATCATATCTGCGCAGAATAATTTCATTTCTGTCCTTTTGCCTTTTGAGCATTTATGCCGGCGTCAGGGCAAAAGGTGTGGACGCAATTTATGCTTCAAGCACGCCGCTGACGGTCGGTATTCCTGCTATGTTCATAAAATGGGTCAAGGGTATCCCTTTTGTGTTCGAAGTGCGCGACCAGTGGCCTGAAATACCAATCAAGCTGGGTATTATAAAAAACAGGTTTCTTATCAAAATACTTTTATGGCTCGAAAAAACCATTTACAAAAGTTGCTCTTGGATAGTCGCACTGTCACCGGGTCAGGCCGACGGCATAAAAGAAGTATTGGCTGATGAAAAACCGATAGCTGTAATACCCAACAGTTGCGATATTGAAGTATTCAGACCGGAAATTGATGGCTCAACCATTCGACAAAAAAGAGGCTGGGGGGATAAACTTGTTCTTCTCCACACAGGCGCAATGGGCAAGGTAAACGGTCTGAAATTTGTTATTGAAGCAGCCAAAAAACTCATAGAAAATAGTGATATTATTTTCGTGCTAATAGGTGATGGAAATCAAAAATCATCCCTGCAAAATGAAGTTCAAAAACTCAGGTTAACAAACGTGGAAATTTTATCTTCCGTGCCGAAACGAGAGCTACCTGAATTTTACGCCGCGGCTGATACAGGTCTTGTGATAATCGGCAATTATCCGATTATCGAGCATAATTCAGCTAATAAATTTTTCGACTCTTTAAGCGCCGGTAAGGCCATACTGATAAATTATTCCGGCTGGCAAAGAACGATTCTGGAAGAAAACAAAGCCGGCTTTGGCTGTGATTTGTGCAATCTTGATCAATTCGTCGAAAAAGTGCTTTACCTGAATTCGCACAGGCAGGAGGTTAAACAAATGGGACAAAACGCCCACAGAGTCGCCGTTGAAAATTTTAGCAGAGACCAGCTGGCAAAACAGGCCATGGAGATAATTTCTGCACTGAAAAAATGAATGAGACTCAAAGCCAGATAGAATTTAAAGACATCCATATTGAGTATGCCGGGCAGATCGCCGCATTACATATTCAATGTATAAGCACCGGCTTTATCAGCTCTTTGGGTATTGATTTTGTGACTTACCTGTACGAAGTCATCGTTCAAAGTAATTCAAGTTTCGGCGTTGTAGCAGTTAGAAATGAAAAAGTACTCGGATTCGCAGCCTTTACTACAAATATCAATGCACTTTATAAAGCGGTCATTTGGAGAAAAGGACTGAGATTTGCATTACTTTTGGCAGGCCATATATGTTCCCTGAAGCGGATAAAAAAGATTTTCGAAACTCTGTTTTATCCAACCAGAATAAAAAATATGAACCTGCCCTCAGCAGAACTGCTTTCAATCGCTATCGCCGGCGAAGAACAGCGAAAGGGGCTGGCCGGAGAGTTAATTGAAATGGGATTCCGACATTACCGCAAAACAGGAGTAGATAAAGTCAAGGTTCTAATCGGAGCGGATAACAAGGGGGGAAATAAATTATATCTCAAGTCCGGATTTGAGCATGTCGGACAGATTATCAATCATGGCCTGCCCAGTAATGTTTATGTCGCTCAAATCAATCAGGTTTGAACCGGAAATCATTGCCCCTTGCGAATCGCCCCCCGGAGGCCTTCCATCTTCAAATAGCCCTTTTTCCAAACAACAATCCCTGAAACAACAAATACGATTACGTACACAATCAGGGCATATCTGGTTTTTATCTGGCTCATAGCAAGACCAATCAGGGCATACAGGGCAGCTAAGGCGTAGCAAATGGAAACGGTTCTTTTCAGCGGTATGCCCCTGTCAATCATCTGGTCGTATATATGCCCGCGGTCGGAAACAAACAACGGGCGCTTATTTATGAATCGTCTGACAAGTGCAACAGCCGTATCGAGAATCGGCAGTCCAAAGACCACGACCGAAGCCATCCACCATCTTGGAATTTTCTCGGCAAACAAAATCATAAGAACCGCCAGTACAAAGCCGAGCAGCATACTTCCGGCATCTCCCATAAATATTTTGGCCGGGTGGCGGTTAAGTGGTAAAAAGCCGCATACCGCGCCGAGCAGTCCCAAACATATAACTACGCGAACTGCGTCACCGCCGACTTCGCTGAAACCCCATGTACCTAAATGAATCGCCAATAATAACATGGCACCTGTGATTATCACCGTAACGCCTGCACAAAGGCCGTCCAGACCGTCCAGAAGATTCAGCGAATTGCTCGCACCCAATACAAAGAAAATTACAATCGGAATTCCCAAAATAACTTCAATATTTTCCGGAATTCTATCTCCAGCCAACGAATAATATAACGCCGGTCTTATGCCAACGAAAATTAAAACAACCGCTGCCGCAACCTGGCCTAATATTTTCTGCCCGGGCTTTATGTCAAATATGTCATCGACGAGTCCGATAACGCACGCTATCGCCCCGCCGGCCAAAACCGCCGCCAGCCATGTGAACGACAGGCGAAAATGCTCCGGCTCAAATGAACTCGCCGAAGTACGGTTGCTAATGCAATACATACCTGTAAGTATGCCAACGGTCAGTCCTGCTAAAATACCTACACCACCAAGATAAGCAACGCTGCCTTTGTGAGTTTTCACCAACTTGTCCGGTTTATCAACAATTCCAAGCTTCAGTGCAATATTCTTGCACAGCAAGGTGGCAACTAAGGCTGAAATAAATGAAAACACAAGCACAGGCCAGAATTTAAACACCCAACTAAGGGGTCTTTCAGGACCTATAAGATTGTCTAACATTATTGCAATCCTCTATCTGAATAATTCCCGGACAGGGAGCTTTTTGCAGGCTTCACGCAGTTTACAGAACGAATACAAATCTGTCCAGACGAATCACTGTGGCCTTGACATGGGAGATATATTCGGATAAACTGTTAGTTATTCTGCGAAATTGCTACTGTTAAGCTCGTCGATAAACCGGCTGTCTTTTAATAATCACAGTGAGGTCGAATGAACCTTTTTAATATTTGTAAACGTGTGCTTGATATTTTGATTGCCATAACCGCAATGATTATTCTGTCTCCGGTATTGGTTGCGATATGGATAGCTATAAAGCTTAGCAGTAAAGGGCCTGTTATATTCATGCAAGAAAGGGCAGGGAAAAACAGCAAGCCATTTGTCTTTTACAAATTCAGAACTATGAAACCGGATGTTGAGCCTTTTGGGCCAAGCCCGAAATCCGGCCAGGACCCCCGCTTGACAAAAGTCGGGAAGTTTCTCCGAGAATACTCACTCGACGAATTGCCCCAGTTATTTAACATATTAAAAGGGGATATGAGTATTGTCGGGCCTCGGCCTCTGTATATTTCCCAGATACCAGAATGGAACGAAAGGCAAAAAAAGCGGCTGCTTGTAAAGCCCGGCCTTACGGGTTTGGCACAAATCGAGGGCAGGGCGGAGCTTACACGCGAAGAAAAACTTGAATTCGACGTTAAATATGTGGAAAGCGCCTCCTTATTAACCGATATAAGAATAATACTGGCGACCGTTGCCTATGTGTTCAAGCGGAAAAGCATCTACGAAAAAAGCTACTCACAAACCGAATACACTCGAGGCCAGAGCAAACATGGAACATGAAATTAATATGTTAAATTCAATATCCGTTACACAAATGAAATACCTGACAAAAATAGAGCAGTTGGAGCAATTAAGCGAGCAGGAAAGAATCCGGCTAAAGAAAGTTGCTGAAACGTTTTCTTTTCGCAGCAACGATTATTACTTGTCACTTATTAACTGGGATGATCCCGACGACCCTATTCGTACGATTATTATCCCACACTCGCACGAGCTTGAAAAATGGGGCCGGCTTGATCCCTCAGACGAAGAAAGCTATACGATCATACCCGGGCTCGAACATAAATATCATTCCACAGCGCTGCTTTTAATCAGTAATGTATGCGAGGGCATCTGCCGGTACTGTTTCCGTAAGCGAGTTTTCATAGACTCACAAAGGACATATCTTCGCGATACGGCTGCGGCTATGCAATACATAACAGAGCATAAAGAGATAACAAACGTTCTATTAACCGGTGGAGATCCACTTGTACTGAAAACGTCAAAACTCGATAACATCATCCGACAGCTAAGAGAGATTGAACACGTACAAGTAATTCGGATAGGTACGAAGATGCCAGCATTCAATCCGTATCGTATCACCGAAGACCCTGCATTGCTTGAGATGATAAGCAACTACACTACGGAACAAAAGAAGATATACATAATGACCCACTTTGTTCATCCTCGCGAATTAACCGATGTGGCCATAAAAAGTGTCAATTTGCTCCAAAAGGCCGGGGCATTACTGGCAAATCAGACACCCCTTATAAGAGGCGTCAATTCCAACCCGGAGGTTCTGGCTGAGCTGCTCGGGAAACTGTCTTTTATTGGTGCGGTTCCTTATTATATTTTCCAGTGTCGTCCGGCAATCGGCAATAAAGCTTACTCGGTTCCAATTGAAAAAGGTTATGAGATTGTCGAGCAGGCCAAATCCCAGGTATCAGGGCTGGCAAAGCGGGCACGCTATACAATGTCACACACAACCGGTAAGATTGAAATCCTCGGCAAAACAAAAGAGTTTGTTTACTTCAAATACCATCGGGCCGCTGACGACCAGGATAGCGGGCGGTTTTTGGTCTTCAAAAGTAATCCAGACGCCTACTGGTTCGACGACTATGATGAAGTAGTTCACGATTATCCGATGAATCAGCCATACAGGGCCTACGGCCCGGAATAAACCTGCACTTTCTGATTCCACCTTGCACTAATCGAGGGTGATGATAAAGCATACTGAAAAATGGCCGGTAGAACTGCAATAATTACTTTGCTGACATTAGTGTGTTGTGGGGTAGGTTTTGCGTTAGAACCCGACGAGATCCTTGTGATAGCCAACCGGCAAATTTCTACGTCGAAGCGGATTTCAGAGTACTACTGCGAAAAACGAAATATACCGAAGAAAAATATCATCTATCTTGCTTTGGGGCATAATCCACGTGAGACAATCAAAAGGGACGAGTACGAAAAATCCCTTGCCCTACCAATCAGAAAGCGTTTGCAGCGAAGATTTCCCGGCGAAATCAGATGTTTGGTGACAACCTATGGCATACCTGTCAAGGTAGGTTCGCAAGGGCCCATGCCGGGGAAAGGGCGTAAAATCAATGAATTAAAGAAACTTCTAAGCAAGGAAAAGCAAAGGCTTGATGAACTTAAACAGGACCTCTCAATTGACCGCAAGCAGATGTCGATTCAGACAAAACAAATCAATCAAAAAATCACTCAGATGCAGCTTGAAATCGGCCGCATCAGCGGCCATGAAACAAATGCATCGGTGGATAGTGAATTATCGATGTTATTGTTCCAATCCTACGATTTATATCGATGGCAACCTAATATGCTAAGAGGTCAAGTTCCGGGCTTAGGTTTCAAAACGCTTATGGTTAGTCGGCTGGATGGCCCGGACTATAAAATTATTAAGGGCCTTATAGACAAAGCGATAACTGCGGAAAAGACAGGATTAAAGGGTAACGCCTATATCGATTCACGAGGTATTGTTAAAAAGGACATGTACGGCTATTTTGACCAATCTTTGCGAGATTTGGAGGCGTTCATACGTTCGAATACTAAGATGCCAGTGAAAGCCGAACAAACTGGACAGCTATTTCAACCAGGGAGCTGCCCACAAACGGCTGTTTATTGCGGCTGGTACAGTGTGAGAAAATACGTGGATGCCTTCGATTTTGTTGACGGTGCCGTCGGATTTCATATCGCCAGCTACGAGGCCCAAAAACTAAGAGATCCCAGCAGCAGTACATGGTGTGCTGCAATGCTGCGAGACGGCATCACCGCAACGCTGGGTGCTGTGGATGAACCGTACCTTCACTCATTCCCTCAACCGAAAGAATTCTTCGCAGAGCTGTTCAGGGGCAGTTGTCTCGTTGAGGCATACTACCGCACAAAACCGTTTAATTCCTGGCAATTGGTTCTGATAGGCGACCCGCTATATAAACCTTTCAAAAACACTAAAGATTGAAACTTAAGATTGAACTATGTCTTTTGCATCTTGAGTCTTGTGAGACAACGTCATCAGACCGGTTGTGACTACAACGGCTGCAAGTGCAACAACAGAAATGATTACTTCCTGCAATCCGAGAACTTTGCCAAGAGCTATAGAGAACAGTTTTACCGTCAATAATAAGACCATCGGCCCGGCCAATGCCGATACCAACCATTGAGGTTTAGGGGGCTTCAGCGAAAGATAAAGATGCAGATACTGAATCCACAGCATAGTAAATATTGCGTATGCAAACAAATGAAATATTGCGTATGCAACCGGAACCAGCTCGGCTAAATTCGCCCGTGCGATATTCGTTATGCCAAAGATTACAGAACCAACAACTAAAAGGGCAGCAGGCCAAAAGGTGAAAAACGAAAACAGAACCAAGCCTGCCAGCGTGCCTGCAATATCTGCGGCCATATCCCTAATATCACAATTACGACCTACAACGCCCTGAAGCAGCTCATCAACAACCCCATATCCGATTACGACGAAAAAAATCCACCATACGCCGGCTCTTCGCCAGTTCACTTTTTTATCGCCGCTGATTGCAAACCAGAGCAGAAAAACCAAAGTCAGATAGGCAAGGAAGTGAAGACCTTTGTCGGAAACGCCGGCCTTACGAACCAACGCTGGGACCGGTATATGGGCAAGAATAAAGAATGCGGGCCAATAGAAAAACAACGAGATTATAGTCACCTTTTGTTTGCGCGATAAAGCCATTTAAACATCCTATAAGATTTCAGAATTACGAAAAACCAAAGACTTAGACCCATGGTCTTTCTTTGATCTTACCAGAGATTTGATGATGATGTAATAGGTAGTTTACATGAAATTGAATACAACATTACCTACAAAAAATAAAGTTTAATCTGGGAAATACCGAATTGAACATGTATAATATAAATATATTCTAAGCCCCACTTCAAAAAATTAATTTGGAGGACTAAGAAAATGAAACGTTTTGCAATCCTTGGAATAATCTTGATTTGTTTTGCAGGCCTTTGTCTCGGTCAACGCAGAAGCCGGACGCCACAAAAGATAATACGACTTACAAAGCCGAAACTAACGGGTACGGTCAGTCTCGAAGAAGCCCTGGCTAAACGGCGAAGTATTCGCTTATTCGCCAACAAACCGCTCGAATCCGAGCAGATTAGTCAATTGGCCTGGGCCGGCCAGGGCATAACAGAACAACAAAGAGGTCTGCGAACGGCACCATCGGCCGGGGAGACTTACCCCATAGAGTTATATTTTGCCACCGAGGAGGGGCTATTTGTCTATCGCCCTGCCGAACACAGCCTGGAACAAACTTCAGACAAGGACATCCGCGGCAGTTTAGCTGTCGCCGCTTCAATGCAGGAGTCTGTGGCTATGGCCGGCTGTGATATTATTGTTGCAGGCTCTGTCAGAAAGCTTTCAACCCAGTTTCGCAATAAAGCCAAAACATATATGCTGCTCGAAGCCGGGCACATCGCCCAGAATATTCTACTGCAGGCTGCTTGTCTGGATTTGGGCTCAGTACCGATCGGGGGCTTTACTACAAAGAAAGTCAGCAGAGCATGCAGATTACCGGCAGGCTTCGAACCGCTATATATAATATGCGTCGGGCATACAATAGAGCAAGTCGCAGCAGAAGCATCTAAAAACCAGGAGAGCACAGGACCAAAAAGAGCGGCTTTAATCGTTGCCAGCCAAAATTTCCGCGAGGAGGAGTTTTTCGAGACAAAAAGGGCGCTCGATGCAGCCGGGGTTCAGACGGTTATAGCAAGCACAAGAATAGGAACCCTAAGAGGCATGCTTGGAAGAATTACCGAGGCAAACATTCTGGTGGGCCAATTGAATGTCAATGATTACGACGCAATAATTTTCATCGGAGGCCCTGGAGCCATTGAGTATGTCGTTAATCCTATTGCGTTGAATCTCGCTCGGGAGGCCATACGCAACAGAAGGATCCTCGCAGCAATTGGCACAGCACCTACTATCCTGGCCAACGCAGGTGTGCTCACGGGCGTCAGAACCACGAGTCAGCTTACCGAACGTAACAGACTCGTATTAGCCGGCGCTTTATATACCGGTCTCCCTGTCGAGGAAGACAGGTTGATAATTACCGGTAGAGACACGGGAGCTGCAATGCAATTCGGCAGAAAAATCGCGGATACCCTCATCGGCAAATAATTTTGCATACTCAGTCGCAGGTGAAAAACGCCTATTTTCAGGAGGAGATGTAACGGTTGGTAATTGGCAGTCTTCTGTCTTTTCCGAAAGCTTTCGGTGTAATTTTTACCCCGGGTGGAGACTGTCTTCTCTTGTATTCATTGCAGTCAACCATACGAATTACACGCATGACATCATCCCGGGACAGGCCCGATTTAATAAGCTGCTGTGCAGACTTGTCTTCTTCGACATAGCCCTTAAGGATTTTATCAAGTAAATCATAATCCGGCAGTGAGTCGCTGTCTTTCTGATCGGGCTTCAGCTCGGCACTCGGCGGGCGGGTTATTACATCAGCAGGAATAATTTGTCGTTTGGCTATTTTGTTTATGTGCTGAGCCAGTTTATAGACCATTGTCTTGGGAACGTCTTTTATCACGGCAAAGCCCCCCGCCGTATCACCATAAAGAGTCGCATAGCCGACAGCAGTTTCACTTTTATTGCCCGTCGTCAGCACCAGAGAACCAAACTGATTACTAAGCGACATAAGAATGCTGCCGCGAATTCTGGCCTGCAAATTCTCGTAAGCGATACCCTCACCCTTCCAGCCCCGGACAGTCTTTAACGCCTTATCGAACTGCTTAAGTATCGGCTCAATCGGAATGGTTAAAAAATCGATGCCCATATTTTCCGCCAGCTTCATGGCATCACCAATCGTTTCGGGACTGTTGAATTTCGATGGCATTGTCAGGCCGACGACATTTTCAGCACCTAAAGCCGCGACAGCGATCGCTGCCGCTACTGAAGAATCTATGCCTCCGCTGAGACCAAGTAATACTCTCTTAAAACCGTTTTTGCCGGTATAATCTCTCGTGCCGAGCACAAGTGCCTGATAGATTTCATCAGCACGGTTAGCCGGTTGTATAGCAGCAGCTTGTAACGGCTCAACCTCAATAGTTCCGTTGTTTGTGGTGATAATGTCAGCAATTAGTAAATCCTCGTCGAATGCCTTTGCTTTGGCTCTTATTTTGCCCGTAGAATCGGCGAACATGCTTCGCCCATCGAAAATCAATTCATCCTGACCGCCCACAAGATTACAATAGGCAACAGCGCTATTGAACTCTTTCGCGCATTGACTCACAACCTCCTGTCTTTTCTTAATCTTACCGACATGAAACGGTGAAGCTGAGATATTAAGAATTATCTGGATTTGCCTTTTACTCTTAAGGAAATTAACAAGCCACTCGGCTTCCCAGATATCGGCACAGATAGTAACAGCAACATTAAGGCCGCCTATATTGATTACCATCGGTTTTTCGCCGGGTAGAAAATATCTTCGTTCATCGAACACACCGTAATTCGGCAGTTGGGCCTTTCGATAAATTTTGCTTATCCGTCCACCCTGCAACACAGCAGCGGAATTGTAGTTGTTGTCCCGGTAGTTTTCAGCAAAACCAACTATTATGGTTTTATCCGGGCAATCAGCGGCCAGCTTTTCGAGGGCTGATGAGCAGTCTTTTAAGAAATGCTTCTTGTGTAGTAAATCTTCGGGTGGATAGCCGCAAACAGCCATTTCCGGAAAGACCAGCAAATCCACATCAGAGCGAACCGCCTCGGCATAGATTTCGCGCATCTTCTCAGCGTTGCCGGCCAAATCACCCACCACTGCGTTGAATTGTCCCAATGCTATACGCATAATCAACTTCAGGCTTTTAGTGTTGAATCTACTAACAAAACAAAGCCCAAAACAAAAAACGGAGAGGGCGGGATTCGAACCCGCGGTACCCGCAAAGGGCACACCGGTTTTCGAAACCGGCTCGATCAGCCACTCCGACACCTCTCCATAACAACAAATCTGCAAATAATTTTTATTTGTACTTACTTAACGTGGAAAACTGCATCTATACACATTATGAACTGAGATTGCAAGAACATTTATACACAGGTACTGGAAAGACCCGACATTGTAGGATATAATTCACGGATGGATATATCAATTGTTATACCGGCATACAATGAAAGCACCAAAATCGCCCGAGATATCGAAGCAGCATCTGCTTTCCTGGAGAATTACCATTTCACCGGTCAGATTATAGCGGTTGACGACGGTAGCAAAGACAACACCGCTGAAGTCGCAAAAAATGCTGTTACCAACCCGCCGACAGGGATAGAGATAAAAGTCGAACGTTATGACCACCATCGCGGAAAAGGGTACGCCGTTCGCAAAGGCATCGAACAAACCAGCGGTGAATATGTGATGTTTGCTGACAGCGGCCTATGTGTTCCATATGCCGACACTCTGAGCGGGCTGGATTTAATCAAATACAAGGCATGTGACATAGCACATGGCTCAAGAAAAATGAAGGAATGCAACATTGAAAGGGACCAGAATTTTTACCGCCATATCTGCTCCAAGATGTTCCACTGGTTCGCAATTCATGACATGAAAATACCAGCCGAATTCACCGATACACAATGCGGATTTAAGATATACCGGGGTGATGTCGCAAGGCACTTGTACGGCGAGTGTATCACTGACGGATTCACATTCGATATAGAAATCATAATGCGGGCCCAAAAAGAAGGGTACAAAATAAAAGAGTTTCCAATAGACTGGACCTGCGACCGTGACAGTCGGCTATCACCGACCCGCAGTTCCTGGAGTGTTCTTTCTGAGCTGCTGACTATCAGGCGGGTTATGGCTAAAAACAAAAACCTTTCCCACTGAGACGGGCAAAGAACACAGCACACGATCACTGAGGCAGCTCACTGTCTTTCCACGGACCGAAGGATAAAATCCTTTCTTCCTGTGAATCTTCACCCTGGCCTTCCAGCATAATCAGAGCCAAAACATCGGGGTGAGACTGACAATATTGCCTGATTTCATCCGGGCTCATAATCATAAAAGCGGTTGAAAGAGCATCGGCCGTTGCTGCATCAGAAGCCGAGGCCCAGGCGGCAACTTTGCCCTTAACAGGCTGAACCGTTCGGGGATCGATGATATGCCCGCCTTTCTGCAGACCCGAGCCGCTCAGCGCCCGGCCTTCTAAACACAGACGGGCTAATACCTGTGTGTGATTGCCGGGATTACTTAATGTCAGAGGCCAGCCTTTTGTCTCTGACGGCCCGTCAAGAGCCAATACCGAACTATAGCCCCCGGAAACCAGAGCGATTTCAATACTCCAGTCCCGCAATAATTCAGCCACCCGGTCAACTGCATAGCCTTTGCCCATGCCTCCGAGATCAACTTGAACCGGACTGACCAATAGCTGGACCGTATGCTCAAACTCATCCAGTTGTAAAAGGTGCGCACCGGTATGCTCACGAGCAAGATTCAATTTATCTTGTGAAGGCGTCCGAGGATTTCCATCCTCATCACGCCAGCAGCCCAGCAAAGAGCCGATAGTAATATCGAAAGCGCCGTTGGTTTCGGCATAAATCCTGCAGCCAAGCTCCAGACAATCAAAAGCATCCAAACCAAGCCGTAAAGGCTCATTGGCAGACAGGTTATTAATACGGGCGATATCACTGTTTTCGAGGAATCGGCTAAGCTCGCCTTCGATCCGGTCCACCTCATTGAAGGCGGCAACGGCGGCCTGCCGGGCATAGTTCTCATCATCCTCGACTATAATAATCTCAAAAGTCGTCGCCATCGCCTCATGGCAAAAACGCTTCAAATCGGAGATTGATTGACAATCTTTCCGAACAAAACAGGGCTCTGGTTGAGGTTGATTCATTTTTTAGATGACTCCCTGATTAACTCATCGGGATCCGGGCCTCTATAGTAGCGGTCCCACAGGTCTTTTCTGACAAAACCCAGCAGTTTTACCTTCGGACGCAGCCACACATAATAAGGCTCATCAAACAAAAACATATACATTTGACGCTGTTCGAAAGGAGTCAAAGCATAGAGCTTATTTGTCAGCGCCGCTTCAACTTCGGGAGAGCAAATTATCAATGGCGCAGAGACCAAATTGTTATCTACACTTTCCCACCAGTCAATAGTATCATATTCAAATCGCCGTAGATACCATGGCAACGGCCAGTAATCTTTACCCGGGCAGATAACCTGAATATGCATTTTATAGCCGTCCGGATGCGCCCGGGCCATTTCTTCCACCTGCCGGACTACTGTAAAAATCTCTGGAGTAGGATGGGCATAAACATAAGGATTGCGACTGTCTGCATAATACTTGTAATTGCTCTGGTAGGCCTGCCATGTCAGAAAAACAGAACTCATGAATATCAGCAAAAGAATAATCAAGCGGGGTACAACATTCGGCAGCAGCCTTACTAACGCCACAGCCCCAACGCCTGCTAACAGAATCATTCCATGCAGAAAGCTCAACATACACCAGGGAGTTTTATATGGGATTAAAGAATACACTACAGTCAGGATGAGGGTGTAAAAACCTAAGAATCGAACCAGATGAATATTGGTTGAAGAGATACCTTTTTTTGTCATCGCGGCTACAAAACCGACCAACGCCAAAAGAACTATAAGGGCTTCGGACCATCTCGGACCGTCAAAAAATCTGGAATAAAGCAGCATCTTGAGGTAGTAATACCAAGGATGGATATGAAGCGTGTTATTACCTGCGCGATCGAAGTAGGTCGTATAAGTTAGGACCGAATCCAGAATTCCGCGAGGATTGCTAAAAAAAGATGAGTAAAACAAAGCTGAGGCGACTGCCCCGGCCGCCAAAAATGCAAGAAAATGTGAGGGTCTAATCCATTTAACAGCATTAACAATCGAACCCTTTTGCCGCTGCATCAACAGCATAGCCAAAACAGCCAAAAACATTGAGCCATAAGCTATGATGCACGTTTCCTTGGTGGCGTGCATAAGCCCCATACACATCCCTGCCAAAACTGCCCAGACGATTTTCCTGCTTTGTGTATAGCGGTAGCCAAAAACAATTGCGCCAAAAGTGAAGGATCCCAGGAGCATTTCCTGGATGTAGTAACGGCTGTAAAAAACCATAGCCGGCGAGATAGCCGTCAAAACAGCGGCAATAACTGCAGCACTCGACCCCAGCCCCCTGCCAATTAACAAAACCAGCAGTACCAGAGACACCCCGAAAAAAACAGGAACGATGCGCAAAGTGAACTCACTGACCTCGGTCAGCTTCTCTGCTGAAGAAAGACGGGCAGGAATTAAAGTCAGGTAGTTCAGCGTTGGGCCGTGGTATTCATACGGATCGTATGTATAAACACCATCTTCAAGCAGTTCGCCAAATTTGTCGGCGTGAACGGCCTCATCGCCATGCATAGGACGTTGTTGAAGCCGCGGCAGACGCAACGCAAGCGCAACAATTGTCGCGGCCAAAATAAGCACGCAACATTTTTTGGCCATATTACTGTACCGGCTTACCGAAAACCGCCACCTCGATATAGTGGTTCAAATCATTGCCGGTATTGCCGTTGCTGTAGAGGCGGACATAACGGGCCTTGACACCCTTGGTATCGATAAGCTTACCTTCGTTGGTTTCAGTATAATGCATATCTTTACCAACCCCAATACCAGCAGAGTTGTCAATGTCATTGTTGAACAGCGTTCTGACATTCGTTATAAAATCAGGGTCGTCGGCAACCTGCACTATCACATCGAAATAAACCCGGGCCTGCTTATGGTAATGCCATACTATAACGGCGTAAATTTCATGCAGAGCTTCGAGGTCAACTGTAACATTCTGAGCGAACGGGCCTAACTCAACGTAACTGCCATCGGCGGCTTCCATATCACCGTCTGTTATCATTTCAATATCACCGATGATAGGTTCCTCATCGCTGCTGGCTACCGGCTTTCCGAGGGCAACATTTGTTACTCCTGCCGGAGCCAAAAATGGCGCACGCGGCTTGCCTAAGGGTTTTTCGAGGTTGGGTACGCTGGTGCTCTGCGGCGTACCTACAAACATCGGTTTCGGTAGCTTGATGTCAATCGGTACCATTCCAGCAGGAGCAGTACTCTTCGCGGCAGCCGGCTTAGTAGAAGGATGTTCGCTGCCTTCGGGATGTTCGCTCGCTGTTGGATGTTCGCTTGTTGAAGGATGCTCTGTACTGCCGCCGCCCTCCTCGGGAGTAGATTTCTTACAGCCGGGTACATAGCACAAAAGCATTACTAATAATACCAGAACACTAACTTTCAAAATTGAACTGAAATTTTTCTTCATCATTTTCTTTACCTTAAAAAAAATCCACAATTCTATGTAACTGACGACACTGTTAATTGCCTATCGACTATCGTTTATACATATAAAACCAAAGCGGGCATAATATCCTATATGTATGACGTTGTCAAGCCGCCTAAAAGTATATTTTTTCTTTTCAAATCAGATTATACAAAAGATTTTCTACGGCAAGGATACACCTAAGAAACTGCTAATACTCTATTTAGCTTCGATAATATTTTTTTAAGTAAAAAAATACGACAGGAATTCAGGACCACTAAATCCCTGCCGTTAATAATAGATTAATCAAAATAATCAGCAAAATCACTGAGCCATTGCTCTCAATCCTGCTGTTATTCGCCTGCTGTATCCTCTGCCGGAGTCTCCTGTGGAGCGCTTTCAACCGGGGCCGGGGCAGCAGCAGTCATTTCAATAACTTTCGGCTCGAGTCCGGCCTTTGCCAGAATAAAGTAGAGCACCGCACCAATGATGAAAGCCACAAGCGGTGCAGCCGGGATATTGGCAATTCCAACAAGCGGAGCTATGCCTACGATAAAGCCGACCACCCAGGAAATCCAGCCGGCGAGATTCCAACCGGCTCTTGGGCCTGCCCATTTCTTACCGGCAAGTAAGTAGTCAACCATCATCGCACCACAAATAGGCCCGAACGAAGCACCGATCACAGTAAAGACGGCACCCGCCCTGCCTGCCAAACCGGTTACTGCAAGGATGATACTAACCGCAGTGCCGATTCCCACAGATATAAACGGATTGACCTTGGGCAAGGTCGTCTTGAAGCTATTGGCCGCAATGAATGAAGAGAAGCACGCAGGTGGGAATGCGGCAACAGCCAGCAACAACATCATTGTCTTCCCGGCACCGTCTGAGCCTAACAACTCGCCCATAAATCCGGCATCAGCTGGATTCATAGCATATTTACCCGTCGCACCAAATGCACCGGCAGCAATCAGAATAGCAGCCCCCGCCGATACGATTGTTGCCAGGGCGATTCCAATAAGACCGCCCATCTGTACATCTTTCTCGTCCTTGTTGTTCATGCCAAAGTCAACACCCGCAGCTCCCGCCGTAGCGAAGAAGCCGACCACAAACGTTATACTCAAAGCAATCACTCCGAAGAAGCTTAAACCGCTCGTCGCCCCACCTTCAACGGTACCTGCCGTAACCAGAGCATCGACATTGAAATCTCCTATCCCGCCTAAAGTCTTAGCCAGCAGTATAGTCAGAATCGCCAATGGGATCAGAGGTAAGAACGTAGCAACCTTCGCAACATATTGGATACCTTTAAGTCCGACAAAGGCCGCCACAATAGCCCATATCACCGCAATGATTTTTGCTGCGGCGGCACTACCTCCGAACATCGGTGCAAGAGCCAGCGAGGCGAAATAAGAATTGACACCAAGCCAGCCGAATTGAAGAACTCCCATCATAAAACCCGGCATAAGGAAACCACCCTGCGCACCATATGTCGATGTTCCAACAACATACAGTGGCAGTCCGGTTTTCATACCAAGCAAGCCAGGAACCAAATAGAACAAAAAATGACAAAGAAGCGCCGCTACAACCAAACCAAGAAGCGCCACTCCAATACCCTGGCCGAGCACGCCGCCAGGTGCACCGGAACCACCGCCGCTCGGCGCCTGGCTCCAGAATACAAACCACAGGAAGATACCCGCGTAAGTCGGTGCCGTGTTCTTGTACCAGGGCGCCCGGTTTGTCGGCGGATTCGGCTTGGCCATACTGACATAATCTGGCAGCATTCCATTACTCATAATCTATTCTCCTAACTAAAAACATAAATTAAATCCCACCCGGCACCCTGCCGGATACTTATCCAGTATAATATGCTCACTTAAAATATGAAACAACTGAAAAATTAGTCTGTTCGCGGGATTTGAATTCTTTTTCCGTCACTCATTGCTGATTCATGGGCACATATCCCCGCCATCGTCCAGTTTGCTGCAGCCCTGGCATCTACCGCCGATTCTCTGTTCTCGACAATAGCGCGAATAAACTCATGAGTCAGATGAGGATGAGAGCCGCCGTGTCCGCTGCCCTGAATAAATGAAGTATGTTCGTGCTCTTCATCATAAACGCCGCGCCCTGTGAAGGGAGCTATTTCTTTCGGCAGCAAATGCCCATAATCCGGCACTTTCACCCTTTCGGCATCTTCATAGTTGGAATAAATCACCGGATCTTCACCGGCAACCTGCTCCCATTCGAACGATAGCTTCGTACCATACACATCGAAACTTTCTCTATACTGTCTAATCGTATTAAACAGTGACCGCGTTACCTCGCAGGCAAGGTCCGAATCAGCAAGTTTGATAATAGCGGTTTCAATCGCAAAAGGCGAATCGTAGAGTTTGATATAATCTTCCTGAATTCGGCCCGAGCCGTGACAGACCACTGATTCGGCTTTTTTTTGTGCAAGCCACAAAAGAGGGCTGACAGCATGGGTCGCATAGTGCATAGGCGGGAAACCATACCAGTAATCCGGCCAGCCCGGCAATCCCATATTCTGCTGATGCGAACCTCGCAAAAACTGAATATCACCTAATTTCCCCGATTCCACAAGCTCTTTCGCATAGAGAAACTCCCGGCTATACACAGCCGTCTCCATCATCATATATACCTTGCCGGACTTTTTTCGCGCCTGAGCTATTGCAAGGCAATCCTCTGTGGTAGTAGCCATCGGGACGGTACAGGCGGTATGTTTGCCCGCGTCCAAAGAAGCCACTGTCATCCGGGCATGGTCGGCTATAGGCGAGACTACATGGATAACATCCAGTTCGTCGATACTTAACAAATCTTCAAATTTGGTGAACCTTCTTTTTATCCCAAACTGTTCGCCTATTTCATTTAGGTGGTCTTCGTTTCTCTGACAAATAGCATAACACTCAGAGTCGGGGTGCTTTTGATAAATAGGAATGAACTCAGCTCCAAACCCGAGCCCTACAACAGCTACCTTAACCTTTCCCATCGGCATATCTCTCCTTTCCGATCAACGTGGATCCCATCTTTCGCGCTAAACCACAAAAAGGGCTACCCAACAAACACGCAGTTGCAGCTCAACCGGGCATTATTCCTGCATTTTATGTTCGGATTATAAAGTAAGTATGCCAAATCGCAACGATTGCGAATACCAACGCGGTACAACGATGCATACTTAAAAGCAATTCCTGCCAATGAGTCCCGAAAAGCGGAAACATGCTCAGGACAATCGAAAGAATTAACGGCAAAGCCAAAAATGTTATCAGCCAAAATGCTATTTTTTGTCCGAGGCCGGAGCTTTTAAAAGGAGTTTCATAGCCGGAACTTTTGAATAAAGTAATCCGCTGAACAACGCGTTCAAACCATGGCCAATCGCCACTGGTAAAACGGCAACGTCGCGCCCACATTACAGCTAAAACGGCCAAACAGACTGCTAAAACCGGTGCGAAAGTGGCATGTACCATTACCGGATAACCTGAAATGTGTTTGCCCAAAATAAGCACTGGATAAAAACCTGTAATCGACAGAACCACAAAGCAAAGCAGTGCCAAAAGATATACCAGCATCCTCAAAATACACATAAGGCTTCGCTTCTTTCCAGGATTACCGGGACATTTCTTATTGGAAGACAAAGCTATGCAGTGCAGAACAATACCCCCCAAAGTAATTAATAAAGCGATTATCGAAATCTTTTGAAACATATTACTCACATACCTTCAATCGATATTGCTAATCCGACCCGGCTAACACCTTAACAACACAAGCCAGGGCCTTTAGTACATACAATAATAAAACCACCGCCATAATCGCACATGAGCAAAGAGCGACTATCTTCATCATTGGACGGAACACGAATGAAAAAGCGAATGCCCGGGCATAGGATGGGTCAACGTCCTGAAACTCAACCATTTGTTTAGTTCCTCGGGCAGCGACAACAGGAGAATCAACAGCAACATCACCGAAGAAGAAAGGCGCATCCGTGGCATGACAATCCGTGCAGTAGCGAATACCCAGCGATTGTGCCGCCGGTCTGACATTATGTGCTATTGGCCATAAGTATGGCTCAGCCGCCTTATGTTCTTCGCTCCAAAGTTTGCCTGAATCATCAAGGCTGTAAACTTTTCCGCCGCTAACATAAACAGGCTCACCTTCAACCGTCCCTTTTAGTGATTTCAGAGCCTCGGTAACATGTTCGTCGGATAAGGCCGGCCAACCACCTGAAACAGGCCGCTTTTCATTGGCGAGAACCTGACCGACTGTTTGTTTAACAAGATCAAAATCAATCGGTGTAACATCCTGGTCTTTTATAATGCCCCAATAGGAAGGCCATACCATCTTGTGAGGGGCTATTTTACCATTTTCCTGTTCGGCAAAAACCGGAGAACTAATATGCGGAAGCGCCTCGGGAGATTTATTAACACCAATCGTTCCCAGCCGATGGGCACGGGATGTTTTTGTCAGAAGGGTTTCTTTCGCCGGCCAGGGTCCCGAATGACAGGCGGTACAGGTCATTCTCTCAAAATGAACCGGAGGAATACCGCGATGTTCCGGTACCGGTGCACCTAATCGCCCCGCCGCCGGTGAAGATGAATCTTTTTCTCCAAGGTGACAGCCCTCGCACGATGAGGCGGCCGCTAAATGATTTGCCGAGGCAGATGATTCGCCTTCATAACCGCGTATAATGTTATGGTCAATGCCATTACGGTGACAATCAACACATTTCAAGCCGGCTGTCAGGTGAATATCCTCGTCTGTGCTCCACTTTTCCGTATCTTTGGCGTCAATGTACAAATTGGAGTGGCAGAAGTAGCACCGGTTGTTGGGCACCTCTCTGGCAATATTAAAATAGACTTTGTTCTCGTGGTCGAAAGCGGTTTCGCGGTACTTAATGGTCGGCGGAACTTTTTTCGCATCTTCCGGCGGCTCGGGCATGAACGGATCGTAGGTATCTGGCATATCATTGGCCGAACCGCTGACAGAAGCAAACTCACAAGTAGCGGCCGATGCCCAACGAAAATTCCCCCGAGCTATCTGAAGGAAAAAATTGCCCTGATTGTGTGAGAACTCAGCATTATGACAGCTCAAACAGTTGATTTCAAGTTTGCCCGAGACATACTCGCGCATAATCTCATCAGGGTCTTCGGTTTCAAGCTCTCCGGCTCCACCGCCCGGTGTATGCCGGCCGAATAGCTTGACAAATTCACGGTTTGAGAGCCCAAGCTGTTCGGGCCTGAACGTCCCCGGCCACGAACGATATGAAAGAGGAACTTGAGTGCCTGTCCGAGCATCTGCAAGTATCCAGGGCTGCCCGGGCCGACCGGGAGAAATGTTCGGGTCAGCGGAGCTGAAATGCCAGCCTTTGCTGATTATCCCATAACTGTGACATAACCCACAGGTCCAGCGCTGTGAAAACGGCAAAAGAGGCTCGTCATCAGGGTAAATTTCTCCTCCCATCTCGCCGTCTTCATTTTCAGCAACCAGAGGGATAAGATGAGTTGGATGTGCCCGGCTGCCGTCACTTTCATCGCCAAGAAGTTTGTTCGGGCTTTCAGCCCCCGCTGCTTGGTTTTCAAAGCATACAGTAAGTGCAGACAGGCACAATACCAACAAACACACAAAGCCTGTTAATATCAATCCTTTTCTCAATGTACAGTCAATCCTTTCCTCTAAACGTTTTAACATTCATCGAAGGAATTGTACAGAACGACCTATTTTTTAACAAGCGTTTTTTATACTTCAAAATCTCCCGGCTTGAACTCCAGCTTCCTGCCGGCCGCTACCGCGTCATTAACCTTCAATACCGTGACCGCTGTTTCGTATCCGATTTCACCAGGGCAATTCAGTTTGGCCTTGCCGCGAATCGCATCGAAGAAGTTTTCAAGGTGCGGCTGGTGATATGGTTTATTGCCCATAGTTACAGGTATGTCATAACTTGGTGGTTTCGGCGATTCCCGTACATCAAGCACGGCGTCGCCGGCGGGCTTTTCTTCTTCCTTTTTGTCCGGTTCCTTGATGATACCCATCTTGACCCATTTTTCCCAATTCGCAGCCGGGACGTGAGCTTCGCGGAATATGCTGCTGCGTCCCGAAGCTTCCGAGATTTCCAGTGAGCCTTCATCGCCCATAAAGTTTTCAAAGTATCCCTTGCTGCTGTTGGTCGTTATTGTCTGATAGAACGCCCTGACGGTTCGGTCGCCGACCGGGTATTCATAAATGACCATAACATTGTCATACCAGTCGTGCGCTGTTTTACGAACCGGCGGTTTCCAGTAGTCGACGCCGCCGCTGGCCATCACAGCCTTGGGATTAGCGCCAAGAAACCAGCTAAAGATGTCAATTTGGTGCGAGCCGAGGTCAACAATCGGGCCGCCTCCAAGCCCCTTATACCAGCGCCAGTTCCTGAATTGCTGCATCGAGTCGAAACCATATTTTTTCAGTGTTGCCGGCTCGATAGGAGCATTCCTCGGAAAACCTAAATCTTCACACGCCGTCTTGCTGCGGTTCCACTGACCATTTATACAGGTTATCTTACCTAACAGCTTTGCATCACTGATCAGTTTATCATAGACGTGTCTGTACTTTGGGTTACTGCGACGCTGATGGCCTATCTGCAGCAACTTGCCTGTCTTCTTTGCAGCTTCCATCATCTTTTTTGCACCTTCGAGAGTGTTGGACATCTCCTTTTCACAATACACGTTCAGCCCTGCTTCCAGGCATGCAACGGTATGCGGTGAGTGCCAGAAATCCGGCGTGGCAATTATCACAGCATCAAGGTCCTTTTCCTTAGAGAGCATTTCCTCGTAATCAACATAAGTATTGTTCTCATGGCGATATCTCTTCAACAGGCGGGAGACACGTTTTTGATTAAAAGCTGTCCAAATATCACAAACCGCCTTGAATCGAATACCAGGTATCTTAAGCATGGAGTTCATCAGGACCTGCCCCTGGGCCCCGCAGCCGAGCAGAGCTATGTTAATATCATCTGGTTTCCCGCCGCCTGCCTGTCCCAAAACCATCGGCGAAAATGCCAACCCGGCCCCTGCCGCCGCTGTCGTACGAAGGAAACTGCGTCTGTTAATTTTTTTGTTAGATATTTGATTATTCATCGTCTTTCTGTCAACTCCATAAATTTAACACATTACACTAATCATCAATTTTTATTGCCACGTAATATAACGCCGCGGTATATCACTGTCAAGCACACACTTGACGATTTTTTCTGTTCGAACTACCGAAAAACTGCGGCAATTCTGCAAAGCACTAAACGTAGCAAATTCACAATTCTGGCAGATATACCGTTAATCTACCAAAGGTTTCACTATTATATTGCGATACGCCACAGCGCCGTGGTTGCCCTGGAACATAATCGGCCCGAAAGGCCCTTCCTTGCCTACCAGGGGGCCACCCGTTACTCCTTCCGTCATTTCGAGGTTCTTCTTGTGCAGCAACTGGCCGTTGAGTTCTATCTTTTTAAATGTCGCATGACTGATTTTTTTGCCGCTGGCGTCGAACCTCGGAGCCTTAAATTCAATCACATACTTCTGCCATTGACCGGGCTTTAGCGAAGCATTTACTAAAGGTGCACCGGCACCGTAAATAGCGCCCATATCACCGGAGCCCATCTTTACACTTCCCCAGCTATCAAGCACCTGAATCTCGTATTCACCCATAACATAGACGCCGGAGTTGGAACCTCTCGGCACCATCACCTGCAGCTCGATACGGCAGTCGCCGAATTTTGCTTTGGAGTAAAAATCGATACTGTCACCATGTTTGGCAGCCAGATTTATCAACTCACCCTGGCCGTCCGTCTTAACTAACATCTTCGGGTCCTCAGACGACATTTTCGCTTTGCCGGCTACCCATTTGCTCTTTTCCTTATCGCCCTTAACCGCCCAGCCATCAAGGTTTTTGCCGTTGAACAGTAAAACCGCATCGCCATATTTCGGCTGTAGATTTTTAACACGGATGTCCTTGAACTCAACAAGCATAGGTGGACCGGCATGTATTTGAAGTGCCAGGACACCTTCTCTGGCAGCCCCTTTAGTGTCCTTCGGGTCGCCAGGATTGGTTACCCGGTCGTTATCTATCAGCTCCATTGTCTGATAGCCATTGAGATAATGCTTCAAATGGTTGCCCTTTGCGATGATTCTATACTCGTTCCAGTCCTTGTCATTATAGTAGCCTTCCTTTATAAGCTCATCCTGGTCGGAGACATTCCCAATGACATTCTTCTCGCCGTCTTTGTCAATGAGCATAATATCACCGACGTTGACCAGCCATCCCCGTCCACTCTCGTGGTAGAGAAAACCGACCTTGCCCGGTGCATTTTCAACTTCGGCCTGATAGCCGCTGACGACCCACTTGCGGACTTCTTTACTTCGGTACTGTACCCCGGAGTTGCCGTTACGGAGACGAAACTTCAAACGCAGCTCAAAATCCCGCAGCTTTCCGCCGCGCCAGATAAGGAACGTATTGCCCTTGGTCGGGTTCTCTGGGGTGGTTTCTCCACGAATAATACCATCCTTAGCCGACCAGAGGCGCATATCGCCGTCCCAGTCGTTCAGGTCCTTGCCGTTGAATATCCAGCGCCAGTCAGTCTGACCTAATTCGGCCGCGGTACGCTCGAAGTAAGAAACGCATCCGGCGATTTCAGGCATTGAGTTCAGCCAGTTATGCTCATATTCAATTGAGAATACGCCCTTGAAATCCTGTCGGTCAAGCTCGGTGAGAATCTGCTTGAAATCGCCTGCACCTGTGCCCCATATCACATCGTGCGCAGCACGATTGCCGAACTCGTTCAAATCTTTAATATGCAAACTGATAATTTTGCCTCTGAGTTTTTTCAGAGCTTCGACCGGATTAATACCCGAACGCATCCAGTGGCCTGTATCAGCACACGCCCCGATTCGCTCGCTGCGTCCCTCGCAGACCTTCAGCACTGTATCCGGATTCCAATAAGGTGAAGGCTTGGGGTGATTGTGGAGGGCCACGTTAATCTTATATTCGTTGCATAATCTATCTATGAGGCCAAACGCGTCCTCCGGCGGCTCAGAGACAATCGTCTCGATTCCCATGTCCCGGGCAAAATTGAAGACCTTTCGACATTCCGCCTCATCGTTAGGAAGCGATACTACGCCGTAGTTCATAAGTTTTACGCCCGATTCCCGGAGCTTTTGCAGCATTATCTTCTTGTCTTCGGAAGACATATTATGGTCGGTCTTGACATCGGGTTTTTCCTTGCTGAGTTTCTGACCCGGATAGGCCTCGATATAGCCCATACCAAGCGCCTTGGTCTTGTCCACCGCCTCGAAAAACGTAAAGCGATTGAAACTGTACGCCTGCATGCCCAGCTTCCAGTTTTCCTCTTCACATGCGTTAGCCTTCGGCAACACGCAAATACACAATACCAGCGTCAGAACAACAAAACTAAATTTCGACTGTCTTTTCATTTCTATTTCTCCTGTTAATAAGACGTTATTCCCCAACAAATAGTATAATTATAAACTCCAACCTTCACGATATTCTCGTTTCAGGTATTTTTCAGCGTCAGGAACATTGGTAACCTTGAAGTTCGGCCCATCCCAGAATAATTTCTGCTTTGCACGCGCCGCCACATTACCCAACAGTATAGTTTCGCTCAAAGGTCCTGAATAATCGAAATTAGCAGAAGGTTTCGGGCCGCCTTTACACGCACTGATCCATTCCTGGTAGTGGTTAACTCCCCTCGGCAAAAACGGTTCTACCTTGAAGCCCTTCATCCTGGATTCCGGTATCAGTCTCGGACCGCCCATATGTGTAGCCATTAAGGTGCCTTTTTCGCCGTAATACAATCCGCCCTGGCCGGGCAGCTTGCGCCCCGGTTCAAGCTCTTTCGGCAGGAAGGGCCTGTTGGCGCCGTCATACCAGGTTACTGTAACCGGCGGCAGATTGCCGCGTTCAGGAAATTCCCATCGAACGACTGTCGCTTCCGGATAAGTTTCATTGTTAAATTTACCAGGATGTGCTTCGACGCTTATGGGATATTCCAGGTCGAGCGCCCAAAAAACCGGGTCGATTATATGACAGCCCATATCGCCTAATGTCCCTGTACCGAAATCCCACCAGCGACGCCAGTTACTGGGCGCATAAGCCTTATGATAAGGCCGCCACTGAGCCGGGCCTAACCACAGGTCCCAATCGAGCCCCTCAGGTACAGGCTGCCCCTTATCAGGTCGGGTGCCGCCGCCCCAGTTCTTGTTACTGAATATATCCACCTTTCGCACCTTACCAATCTTCCCTGACTTTATAATCTCAACAACAAGCTTGACGGTTACGTCAGCGTGAATCTGGATTCCCATCTGCGTCATTACTTTATACTTTCGGGCGGCCTCGGTAAGCTGACGGACTTCATAAACATCATGCGCCAACGGCTTCTGGCAATAGACATGTTTTCTCATCTTGATTGCCCGCATAGCCGCAACGGCATGAATATTGTCCGGCGTCGATACGGTAACAGCATCGATGTTCTTGCCTTCTTTATCAAGCATCCTGCGGAAATCACGGTACTTCTTCACATTTGGATAACGTTTGAAAGTGCCCGCTGCATGTTTCCAATCGACATCACAAAATGCGATTAAATTCTCCGTACTCACCTGCCCAACATCACTGCCGCCCATACCCGATACCCCGATGCAGGCTACATTCAGCTTTTCACTCGGTGAGATATAACGGGCGCCCCCCAGGACATGCCGGGGAACAAAGGTAAACGCCGCTGCCGCCGCCGCTGCACCCATAAAATCACGACGAGAGATTGTTCTGTTTTGTTTTTTGCTCAGTTTCTTACTATCTTTCATAAAAATATTCCTCTACTATCCTTTGTTCGCATTATGGATGAGTTTTCAATTTAACTTATAAACTAAAGACTCCATCCCTCGCGATATTCTGTATGCAGGTATTTATTGGCCTCAGGCATGTTCGTGAACTTTAAGGCCGGGCCATCCCAGAGCAGACTTTTATTTGTCAGCTTTTCTTTTATTTCCGGTCGCAGAGCAACGTTGCCCAGAAGCACCGCCTCTGCCAATGGGCCTGCATGGTCGAAATTAGAACCAGCAGGTTTGCCGCCTTTGCAGGCATCTATCCATTCCTGATGATGGCCGGGCGAGCGGGCCAGAACCTTTGGCGGTTTGCCAAACTCTTTCCTTAACGATTCCGGTATTATCGTATATCCGAACATTTTACCCTTATCGCCGACAAACAACGTACCGTTTGTGCCAAACTGCTGGCCATCTTTAAGCTCTTTCGGTCTCGGCGGTCTTAATCCACCATCGTACCATGTCATTTTTACCGGCTCCATGTCCCCGCGAGCATCGAAATTGTATGTTACCATCGACGCCACCGGATATGTTTCATTGTTGACTAATGTGCAGCTCGCTTCGATGCTGACGGGGCATTTGAGTTTCAGTGCCCGCCAAATAGGATCAATACTATGACAGCCGATATCTCCCAGCGCCCCTGTTCCGAAGTCCCACCAGCCGCGCCACTTAAAAGGCGCATAAGCCGGATGATACGGCCGCTGCGGTGCAGGGCCGAGCCACAAATCCCAGTCCAATCCTTCACGAACCGGTGGAGTATCCTTTGGCCTGCCCACGCCCTGAGGCCAATAGACATCGCTAAGACCACGCAAAGGCCTGTCGGTCCATACATGTACCTCACGCACCTGCCCTATTGCACCGGCCCAGATATATTCACTCATCAGCCGGGTCCCCTCAGATGCCTGGCCCTGATTTCCCATTTGTGTAGCAACCTTGTGCTCACGGGCCGCCTTGGCAATCATACGCGCTTCATATACTGAATGCGTCAGGGGTTTCTCGCAATAAACGTGTTTGCCTCTCTTGATGGCCGACATTGAAGCAGCCGCATGAACATGGTCAGGCGTAGCGACTACCACTGCGTCAATGTTTTTGTCCTCCTCGTCCAGCATTATGCGGAAGTCTTTATATTTTTTCGCATTGGGATGACGCTTGAATGTCCCGGATGCACGTCTCCAATCAACATCACACAGAGCTACAATATTTTGGCTGCTTAACGCGCGAATGTCACTGCCACCCTGACCTCCTACGCCAATACCCGCTATATTGATCTTCTCACTCGGAGCAATATGACGCCGTCCTCCCAGAACAAACCGAGGGACAATTGTGAATGCCGTTACTGCCGCGGCTGCGCCCATAAAATCACGTCGCGATATTTTTTTGTTTTGTTCTTCGTCTGAATTTTTGCGGTTTTTCATAAGAATATTCCTCATTGTACTTAAAATTGATTCTTACCCATCGCTCACAAAATCGGCGAATATTTTATCACCTGGCCAAAATAAACTACAAGGTCCATCCATCACGATATTCGCTGTGGATGTACTTGTTGGCTTCAGGTAAATTTGTAATCTTCATATTCGGGCCGTCATAATAAAGTTTAAGACCCTTCTCATATAACTTTTGCCCCATGCGCAGGGCAATATTACCCAATAAAATCACCTCGGTCATTGGCCCTGATACATCGAAATTTGAACCTGCCGGCGGGCCGCCCTTGCACGCATCGAGCCACTCTTTATGATGACCCGGCGAACGAGCCAGAATCTTCGGAGGTTTACCGTACTGCTGACTCCTCGATTCCGGCAATAATCTGTGGCCCAACATCTTGCCCTTATCGCCCACAAACAGATTGTCATCGGCATTGCCGAAACGCAGACCTTCTTTAAGCTCTTTAGGCCGCTTTGGCATCAGCCCACCGTCATACCAGGTCAGCTCCAGCTCAGGAAAATCGTACCTTGAAGGAAACTCATAACGAACCATAGATGCCAGCGGCGCCGTTTCTAAATTCACTCCGCTGGAACAGGCATCAACACATGTCGGATAACCCGGTTTCAAAGCCCGAAAAATCGGAGCAAACTGATGACAGCCTATATCACCTAAAACTCCCGTTCCAAAGTCCCACCAGCCGCGCCAGCTAAAAGGCAGATAGCAGGGATGGTAAGGGCGCTTCGGCGACGGGCCGAGCCATAAATCCCAGTCCAGCCCCTCAGGTACAGGCGGGGTTTCCTTCGGCCGGTCAATACCGCGAGGTGAGATTGGCCTGTTGCTCCAGGAATGGACCTCGCGAACAGGACCGATTGCATCATTCCAGATAAATTCGCATACCAGGCGAGTTGATTCAGAGGCCTGTCCCTGGTTGCCCAATTGGGTTGCAACTCCGGCCTTCCGGGCCGCCTCGGTAATCTTGCGGACCTCATATATCGAATGGGCCAATGGTTTTTCACAATACACATGCTTGCCCATTTTGATTGCCTTCATTGAAATTACTGCATGTGTATGGTCGGGTGTGGCTATTACTACCGCATCGATGTTCTTGTCCTCTTTGTCTAACATCCTGCGAAAATCACGATACTTCGCAGCTTTAGGATACGCCTTGAACACCCGTGCCGCATACTTCTGGTCCACATCGCACAGTGCAACGATATTTTCACTGCTGACCTCATGTATGTCGCCTGCACCCCGCCCGCCTATTCCGATACCTGCGATATTGAGCTTCTCGCTCGGCGGAGTGTGACCGGCCCCTCCAAGGACATATCGGGGCACTATAGTAAATGCCGCCGCAGCTGTCGCCGCTCTCACAAAATCCCGCCGGGATAATCCGGCATCTTCGGTATTTGCCCGATGATGTTTTTTCACAACACCCACCCCCTGCCGTTTGGCAGTTCTACTCTGGCTTCCCATAAGAACGCTCCTCTTAAATTTTACGTTTGTTACCGGCAAAATAATAATGAATGTTTTATTTTAAACTTCTACACCGACCATCCAGCGCGGTAAAACTTGGTAATGTAATTGTCCGCCTCAGGTGCGTTCGAGCAGCGCATTGTCTTAGTGTCCCACTCAACTCTCCTGCCCAGCCGGACCGCAAGATTACCAACCAGCAAAGCTTCCGTAAAAGGCCCGGAATACCAGAAACCGGCCTTCGCATCCAGAGGCTTGTTTGCCCTGCATGCATCTGCCCACTCCTTGTGGTGCCCCGGAGAACGCGCCAGCGTTTTGGCCGGCTTTTTATACGAGCGACTAAGCTCCTCCGGCAGTAATGCCGGCGATCCTGCATGACTGCCGCAGACAATCTTGCCTTTGCTGCCGACAAACAGAATTCCATTGCTCTGGAGTTCTCTGCCCTTCAGCTCAGGAGGATTCGGCGGCTTTTTCCCGCCATCGTACCACTTCATCTTTACCGCAGGCCGATTACCTTTGGCAGGGAAGTAATATGTAATGATAGACCACACGGGGAAAGTCTCGTCATTGACCGGGCCGCTTTGAGCCTCGGCGGCTATCGGAGCGCCAAGATCCAGGCAGTAAAAGGCCGGATCCGCATTATGAACAGCCATATCACCAAGTGCGCCGCAGCCAAAATCCCACCAGCCGCGCCAGTTAAACGGGCAATATGAAACCATATCACCTTTACTATTTCGAAACTTCGCATAAGGCCGCCAGCGAGCAGGTCCAAGCCACATATCCCAGTCCAATGTTCCAGGCACCGGCGAAGAACCTTTCGGTCGGCCAATGCCCTGAGGCCACCAGGCCCTCTCAGGCACACCGGCCCTGTCAGTCCAGACATGAACTTCCCGAATAGTACCGATTGCACCGTCATGGATAAATTCATAAGTGAGCCGCAAGCCCTCACCGGCATGCCCCTGGTTGCCCATCTGCGTAACCACTCCGGTCTCGCAGGCAACTTCCGTCATCCGGCGGGCCTCGTAAATTGTGTGGGCCATCGGCTTTTCACAATAAACATGCTTGCCCATCTTCATCGCCATTATCGCCGCAGGCGCATGTATATGATCCGGCGCACCAATTACAACAGCATCGATGTTCTTAGCCTCTTTATCCAGCATCCTGCGAAAGTCTTTATATTTCCTGGCACTCGAATATTTCTTAAACGATCCGGATGCTCTTTCCCAATCCACATCGCATAGAGCGACAAAATTCTCGCTCTCCAAAGCCCTTAGATCACTGGCACCCCGGCCACCGACGCCAATGCCGGCTATATTGAGTTTCTCATTGGCCGAAACCCGACCACGACCGCCAAGGACATGACGCGGCACAATCGTAATGGCCGCAACCGCCGCGGCAGCACCCATAAAATCACGCCGGGAAATTTTGCTGCTCTGATGTTTGGTAATTTTTTTTCGGTCTTTCATTTTCGTATTCCTTAATAAATAAAAAACGTCATAAACTGCCGAAAAAAGTTAATAACAAATACTTAAAACCAACGCATACTTAATTCGATCGGTCATAACTCAACTAACCAAATATTACGGTATTGTACAGGATTGCCGTGGTCCTGCAGGTATATTCCACCGGGTTTGTTAACATCACTATCCAGCGCCCCGCCTGTAGGGCTCGGAAGCTTTAGTTCGTCATGTATCGTAACGCCGTTGTGAACAACTGTAACCTGGGCGTTTTTCCTGTCGGCACTTGGGCCGTAAAAAGTAATATCATAAGTCTGCCACTGGGTCGGCGGCGCACACATATTTACCAAAGGCTCTCCTATCTTGTAAATTCCGCCGCATTCGTTGTCTTTACCTTCAAGGGCGTAGCTGTCAAGCACCTGCACTTCATACCGTTCCTGCAAGTACACTCCACTGTTGCCGCGTCCCTGACCCCGTGCATCAGGCATAAACGGCGTGCGAAATTCCACATGCAGCTTGATATCGGCAAACTTTTTCTTAGTTACAATAGAACCGTTGCCCTTCTTAACTTCCATCGCTCCATTATTTAGCAATTTCCATTTCACCGATTCGCTGCCTGGTTTTTCCCCCGTATGCTTCCATTGCTTAAAATCCTTACCGTTAAAAAGCACAATCGCACCGGCGGGTGGTTTTTCCCCCATTGTAGGTGACACTCGAATCACCTTTTCCATTAAAATACTGCCCGATACGTCTCCGGTGAAACTTCCGCTGAACTGTCCATCGTTAATAACGGCCTTGATTTGAAATTCATAGTCATTGGCCCGACCGGGACCTGTAAAACTCACCAGGGCACCATCGCGCTGACCTTCAAGTACTGCTATCGGCTCCTCGCGAGTATCAAATTCTCCCATTACCTTGGCTGTGTATTTATCTTTTCCCAAAGCTATCACCTGGGTTACCACAGGCCCTGAATCACTTTCATCATCCAGTTTCCAGGTTCCCTCCCAGTCGCCCATTACCGAATCGGCACTCTCGATCCCCATTCTCGCCTCAATGATCGGATCGACTGACGCAGGTCCCATACACGAGGACAACAGCACAGATAACGCCAACAACGATACACACATTACAACATTACGGCCATTAATTGAAAAAACTCCATTTACCATCTTCGAAAACATAATTCTCTCCTGCTAATTTGTTTTTATTAGTATCGACTCACAGTCAATTCCCTTTTTTTTTGTGATTATTCCTCCACCTGTTTGCTCGATCCATTTATCTTATTTATTACTTCCTGCGCCTGCCTTTGCAATGCTTCATTTTTCGTGGTTTGCACAATCTTTGTTAATACATCCTTGCTTTGTTGAGGAAAGTTTTCGTAGATACCTCCGGCGATTGTTACCACCGCAGATTCCGCTTCTTTTAATAAAGCCTTGTCCTGAAGGTAACCTGTCGCCATTGTTAACGCATCGAGAGATTTCGTATTGGCCAGTCCCGACAGCACTCTTTTCTTTTCGCCTGCATCCTGAGCCAGAGACATCGCTTTTTTATACATCCCTATCGTCTCTTCGACACTCCGCTTATTATCCAGCACAAGCAGTTGAATCGAACCTCGCAGCGCAAGTATCCTGTGCACTTTGTTTTTGGAATTCTCCGCCGCTTTCATCAAATCAACCGCCGGCTCGGAAGTCGGCCACTCCGCCAGCGCGCGAATGGCAGCACCTCTTCTGTCGATGTTGTCACTGCCCAGCGCTTCGCGTAGCCGGGGCAAAGCACTCCTGTCGCCTATTTTACCCAACACGCTCAGCAGAGAGCATTGCTTTTTGACGTCCTTTATAGAAGGCAGCTCTGCAAGCACCGCCTCAGCCTGGCGGTTCTTGTCCTCGATTTTATGAGCGACCACCGCTACCATTTTCAGTGCCTCACTGAGGTCGGATGAGCTTTGCAAATTCAACAGAAGCTCGACCAGCGCCGGCAAATGCTCCGCCCCGGCAATAACCTTCAATACCTTCAGCGATTCGAGGCGAACTTTGCGGTCCGGATCCATTGCCGTTTTTAACAAAGTGCTTACACCTGCGGAGATATTGCGCTCACCCGCGCTCTTTATCAGTTCAACTTTAGTCTTTGGCTCCGCCTTTGTAATGCCTGCCAAAATTGCTTCATCAACCTTCGGGCCTCGCAAACGATACAGGCTCCCGCGAGCGGCTTTTTGTTCAGCACCTCTGATCGCAGCCGCCGCTCGTGCCAATAAATCAACACTCGATTCGTCACCCAATTGCCCCACCGCTTTGAGAGCTGCTATCCGAACAGATTCGTCTTCGGCCTTTACGGCGGTGATAACAGCCGGCAAAGCAGCAGCATCTCCGCGGTCGCTCAGAGCGGACAAAAGCTGTACCTGACTGGCGGCAGAAAGATTCGGCAGCTCTTTGACTAAAGCTTTTGTTACTTCCGCCCCTGGTATGTCCTTTACCATTGCTATGGCCACGGCCTGCATCTCCTGGTCGCCGCTTTTGAGAATGTCCAGAACTATCCCTACAGCTTCGTCCTGCTGCTCAGAGGCTCCAAAACAAATAGTACAACAATACAATCCAAGCAAAAGAACTGATGAGTAACAAATCGTACGCTTGATTTTCATACTTTGATCTTTACCTTTTCGCCGCGTTAAGCATACCGGTCAGTGCTGCCGTACGTATCGGCTTTGGCATGTCCGGTTTCTGGAGTCCTTTGTAAATGGCTAAAGCATCGGCTTTTTTACCATCAGCCACAAGCTGGTCGGCGCACCTCAAATAAGAATCCAAAACCACCATTTGCAGTTTACCGGTTGCCTTGTCTTTTGCTTGGGCCAGGGCTTTGGTGGCCCTTGAATCAGCTATCTGACCAAGAGCGGCAGCAGCGGCGGTGGCGACCGTCTTATCCTGATTGCCGACAAGTCTGCCCAGAGCACGAACCGCTCTTTTATCACGGCGCTGACCTAATGAGTTGATTATGCCGACCTTCGGTTTGCCTTTTGCCTTCCTCAAAGCGCTACGCAGAGCTTCATTGACCGCCGTTCCGGGTATCCGCTCCAGAGCATACCTTGCCATATCAGATGTTTCCTCATCTGTCAGCATATCACCTAAAGCCGACACTGACTGGCCCGTACCGATAATACTCAATTCCCTGCAGACAAACTGCTTGCCTGCCCGCGTTGAATCAGAAGTGAGGACACCCAATAAACTCTTCTCAATCTTTTTTAGTTCGGCAGATGAACTGTGTGCCTTTTTTATGATATCACTCACCTCGGTCAGCGCCAAACGACTCTGTCCCCAATCATAAGTTTTTATCTTTTCCAGTAATTCCTGTAATGCTGCCATTTCTACTCCCTTTCCTGAACTAACGATAGGTTTTGGTTTCGTATCAACTTTATAGTCACCAAATGCAAACTGAATACCGTCGAGATAATGCCGCAATATGGCCCGGTTCCAGAAGATATGGTCATTGTGTCCCAACGAACAGTAGAACATACGTCCCTTACCCCACGTCTTGACCCAGCTTATACCGGTATCTGTATCCGTTGGTTTGAAACCCTTGGCATTACGAGTAGTAGGGTCGCTTACATCCAGACTCATCAGAACACGTTGTTTGTCTCGCGAATACAGTGGCGGGTCTGTTCGATAAATCTCGTCATTTATCTTAAATCCTTCACCCTTAAAGGCCCTCATAAGCGGATGGTCAGGCTCATCAATCTTAATCGCCCAGGTTCCGCCGCCGCCCCAGGGATGACCGGTAAATTTCCCGCCCATCATTTCCCTGCCTTGAGGCCACTGGTTAAAATTGTCCGTCGCTGCGTGGACGCCTACTATGCCTTTGCCGCTCTTGACAAAATCCATCAACGCCTTACAACGCTCCGGAGTCTCTTTGGGATCAAACTTCAGGCCCGTCGTATTATTCAGGCACACCGCGTCGAACTGCCTTAACTTCTGAGCAGTGAACACAGAATAGTCATCGGTGATAACTACATCGTATGCCCCGGTCTTTTCGCCCATCAATTTGAGTGCCTTATTAACCACAGGAATCGATTTGTGAAAAAATCCTTCGCACCGCCAGAATACCAGCAGTTTTCGAGGTTCGGATATTCTTACGGTCGCCCTTCTCGGTAGTGCTCTTTCTATCTTTTGCACTTCTTCGGCAGTTACCTCCCGCAGCTTAGCCGGAGATTCCGCCTGTAAAGTGCTCAAAGGCAATGCAAAACACCACAGCCCCAAAAGTGCAATGACAGTCAGTTTTCGCATCTTATTCATTTTTATTCCTTTCACTTTTCTCCAAAATATTTTTCTAAAGCGACAATTCTTTTTCAATAATCATTAATCACTTATCATTAATCATTTATAAGTGCCATGGGCTGCGCATCGGCCGCGATAGCATTCTGTTAGCCTCATCGTCGTTGAGGAAGATTTCATTCTCAGGGTCCCATCGCAGTTTACGTTCGGTGAGCATGGCAATATTTGCCATGTGGCAGACGCTGGCCGAGCGATGACCAACTTCCACAGGCGTTATCGGCTCACGCCGCGTCCTGATGCAATCGAGGAAATTTCGTTTGTGGTA